>JANMWN010000218.1:0-16307 GCA_031394045.1 Sporichthyaceae bacterium | reverse complement strand
GCGGCGACGAGGTCCGCGAAGGACACGACCTCGGCCTTGATGAAGCCGCGCTGGAAGTCGGTGTGGATCACCCCGGCCGCGATCGGCGCGGTGTCGCCCTTGTGGATGGTCCAGGCCCGCGCCTCCTTGGGCCCGGCCGTGAGGTACGTCTGCAGCCCGAGGGTGTCGAACCCGACCCGCGCCAGCAGGGTCAGGCCCGACTCCTGCTGCCCCAGCGACTGCAGCAGCTCCAGCGCCTCGTCGTCGGGCAGCTCGACCAGCTCGGCCTCGATCTTGGCGTCCAGGAAGATCGCCTCGGCCGGCGCGACCAACGTACGCAGCTCGTCCTTGAGGGTCTCGTTGCCCAGCTCGTCCTCGTCGAGGTTGAAGACGTAGATGAACGGCTTGGCCGTCAGCAGGTGCAGCTCGCCCAACGGCTCGAGGTCGACCCCGGAGGCGAACAGCGTGGCGCCCGCATCCAGCAGGGTCTTGGCCTCCTCGACGGCTACGAGGACGGCCGCGCGCTGCTTGTTCATCCGCGCCTCCTTCTCCAGCCGCGGCAGGGCCTTCTCGATGGTCTGAAGGTCGGCCAGGATCAGCTCGGTGTTGATGGTCTCCATGTCGTCGCTCGGCGAGACCCGCCCGTCCACGTGCACCACGTCGGGGTCGTCGAACGCCCGGATCACCTGGCAGATCGCGTCGGACTCGCGGATGTTGGCGAGGAACTTGTTGCCGAGCCCCTGCCCCTCGGACGCGCCCTTGACGATGCCGGCGATGTCCACGAACGAAACGGCGGCGGGCAAGATCTTGGCCGAGCCGAAGATCTTCGCGAGGACTTCGAGCCTCGGGTCGGGTACGCCCACGACGCCGACGTTGGGCTCGATCGTGGCGAACGGGTAGTTGGCCGCGAGCACGTCGTTCTTGGTCAGGGCGTTGAAAAGGGTGGACTTGCCGACGTTGGGCAGGCCGACGATCCCGATGGAAAGGCTCACGGGCCGCGAGTCTAGGTGCTCGCTTCCCGGGATCTGTCGGTGCCCGCAGGCACACTCGGGGGATGGACATGTTGAGCCTGGTTCTCCTGGTCGTCGGACTCGTCGCCGGCGCCGTCTCCGGCGTTGCGTACGCCCGCGGCCAGCAGGGCGGGCTCAAGGCCCAGCGCGACTCGGCCCGGGACGACGCCGCCCGCCTCGCCGGTGAGAACGCCGCCTGGAGCGCCCGTGCCGAGCAGGCCGAGCACGACGTGACCAGGCTCACCGCCGAGCTCGCGTACGCGCAGACGGCCGGCGCCGAGCGGCTGGCCGACCTCCAGCGCGCCCAGGTCGAGCTCACCGAGCGGTTCCAGCTGCTCTCGCAGGAGGCGCTCGACCGCACCAGCGCCCGGCTGCTCCAGCTCACCGACGAGCGGCTGCTGTCCGCCGAGAAGCAGACCAACGCCCAGCTCGACCAGCGCAAGGCCGCGGTCGAGAGCCTGGTCAAGCCACTGTCCGAGTCCCTCGAGCAGGTACGCGCCCAGCTCACCGAGGTCGAGAAGACCCGTGTGGGCGCCTACACCGAGCTCCGCGAGCAGGTTCGTGCGATGAACCAGACCTCCGACCAGCTCCGCGTCGAGACCGCCCAGCTGGTCACCGCCCTGCGGGCGCCGCAGGCCCGCGGGCGCTGGGGTGAGATGCAGCTGCGCCGGGTAGTCGAGTCGGCCGGCATGGTCGAGCACTGCGACTTCACCGAGCAGACCAACGTGACCACCGACGACGGGGTGCTACGGCCCGACATGGTCGTCCGGCTGGCCGGCGGCAAGAACGTCGTCGTCGACGCCAAGGTCGCCTTCAGCGGGTACCTCGAGGCGATGGAGGCCAAGGACGACGCGACCCGCACGCTGCGGCTCAAGGCGCACGCGCGGCACCTGCGCAACCACATCGACAGCCTCGGCGCCAAGACGTACTGGGAGCAGTTCCAGCCCTCGCCGGAGTTCGTGGTGATGTTCGTGCCGGCCGAGGTGTTCCTCAGCGCGGCGCTCGAGGAGGACCCGAGCCTGTTCGAGCACGCGTTCGACCGGGACGTGGTGATCGCGACGCCGCAGACCTTGATCGCGATGCTCCGGACCATCGCGTACACGTGGCGGCAGGAGGCGCTCGCGGCGAACGCCCAGCAGGTCTACGAGCTCGGCCGCGAGCTGCACGGGCGGCTGGCCACGATGGGCGGCCACCTGGCCCGGCTCGGCGCCGGCATCGAGGGTGCGGTCAAGGCGTACAACAACACCGTCACCTCGCTCGAGAGCCGGGTGCTGGTCACGGCCCGCCGGCTCAGCGACCTCAAGGTCACCGACGACGAGCTCGCTGCCCCGGCCCAGATCGAGATCGCGACTCGCCAGGTCCAGGCCCCCGAGCTGGTCGCCTCGGCCACCGAGGCCCTGGTCGTGCTCGGTGAGGTCCGCCCCGACCCTGTGGTCGCCGAGATCCAGGACGACCCGCGCTACGGCCTGGAGACCGAGGCGACACCCGGACTCTTCACCCTGCCCCAGTCGGCCGACGGACGCGGCCACGGGGCGTAGCGTTGCCCACCGTGACCGAGCCCCACGTGCCCGACGTGCCCGACGTGCCCGACGTGCCCTACGTCCCTGATCCCCTGGGCCTGCCCAGGACCCCTGTCGTGCCCAGCGCTCCCGTCGTGCCCAGCGCACGCGCCAGGCCCGCCCCGGTCGCGGCGCGGCAGGCCTCCCCCGGGCTCACCTCGGCCGGCGTCGTGGTCATCGTGTTCGGCGCCTCGCTGTTCGGTCTGCTGATCGACGTATTCACCGGGGACGGCGTCGGCTGGTTGTTCGGCATCGTCTTCATCCTGGTCAGCGCGTACGCGGCCTTGCAGGTACGCCGCTCGGACATCGCTGCCGGCGTGATCGTCCCGCCGTTGGTGTTCGCCGCACTCGTGGTGCCGGAGATGATCATCGCGAGCCCTGGCGAGCTGCTCACCAAGGTGGTCAACGGCCTCAACGCGTTGCTGGACAACGGACCGATGCTCTGGATCGGCTCCGGCCTGACCGTGCTGATCGTCAGCTGGCGGGTGTGGCGTGACCGGCAGAGCCGGCAGAGCCGGCAGAGCCGGCAGAGTCTGCCAAGGCCCGCGCCTTCTGGTCCCGTCGCAGCTCCGGCGGCAGCGCGAACAGCAGATGCTCCTCCGCCGAGCTGACCTCCTGCACGTCGCCGTAGCCACGCTCGGCCAGCCAGTCGACGACGCCGCGGACGAGCACCTCGGGCACTGACGCGCCGCTGGTGACCCCGACGGTGCTGACATCGTCGAGCCAGGCCGAGTCGATCTCGGCGGCATAGTCGACCAGGTACGCGGCACCGGCCCCTGCAGCGAGCGCGACCTCGACCAGCCGTACCGAGTTGGACGAGTTGCGCGAACCCACGACGATCACCAGGTCGGACTCAGCGGCGACGACCTTGATGGCCTCCTGCCGGTTCTGGGTGGCGTAGCAGATGTCGTCGCTGGGCGGGTCCAGCAGCAGCGGGAACCGGGTACGCAGCGCGTCGACGGTCTCGTTGGTCTCGTCGACGGACAACGTGGTCTGCGAGAGCCATGCCACCCGCGTCGGGTCGGTCAGCTCGAGGCTTGCGACCGCGCCAGGCCCGTCGACCAGGGTGATGTGCTCCGGGGCCTCGCCCGAGGTCCCGACGACCTCTTCGTGGCCCTCGTGACCGATCAGCAGGATCTCGAAGCCCTCCTCAGCGAACCGGCGCGCCTCGTGGTGGACCTTGGTCACCAGCGGGCAGGTCGCGTCGATCGTGCGCAGGCCGCGCCGGGCGGCGTCCTCGTGCACCGACGGGGCGACCCCGTGCGCCGAGAACACGACGATGGCGCCCTCGGGCACGTCCTCGGTCTCCTCGACGAAGACCGCGCCGCGGGCCTCCAGCGTCTCGACGACGTGCCGGTTGTGCACGATCTGCCTGCGTACGTAGACGGGGGCGCCGTACAGGTCGAGGGCCTGCTCGACGGTGATGACGGCCCGGTCCACCCCGGCGCAGTACCCGCGAGGTGCGGCGAGCAGGACCCGTCTGGTGGCGCTGTCCGACGTGGTTCCCGACTCGACGGGCGGCTCGATGGGCATACCGCCATGGTAGGCGCCTACGCTGCGGCCATGCCCCTCGAGACGTCGCCCGAGCAGGCGCTGCCCGTACGTACGGTGGCGATGCACGTGGCCCAGTGGGTCTCGCGACTGGGCCGGATCTGGGTCGAGGGCCAGGTCGCCCAGCTGTCCCGCCGCCCCGGGGCAGGCACCTCGTTCCTCACCCTTCGCGACCCGGTGGCCGACATCTCGATCTCGGTCACGGTCCCCAGGGCGGTGCTCGACGCGGTCGTCCCGCCCCTTGTCGAGGGCGCACGGGTCGTGATCCACGCCAAGCCCGACTACTACCTCAAGCGGGGCACGCTCGCGCTCGCGGCCACCGAGATCCGCCCGGTGGGCCTGGGCGAGCTGCTGGCCCGGCTGGAGCGGCTCAAGGCGATCCTGGCCGCCGAAGGGCTGTTCGAGCTGGGTCGCAAGCGCCCGCTGCCGTTCCTGCCGCGCAAGGTCGGGCTGGTCTGCGGCCGCGGGTCGGCGGCCGAGCGCGACGTCCTGGAGAACGCCCGGCAGCGCTGGCCCGCGGTCGATTTCAGGGTCGAGAACGTGGCGGTCCAGGGGGTGTACGCGGTCGCCGAGGTCATCGACGCGATCGCGCGCCTCGACCACGACCGCGAGGTCGATGTGATCGTCATCACCCGCGGCGGCGGCTCGGTCGAGGACCTGCTGCCCTTCTCGGACGAGGCCATGGTGCGCGCCGTGGCAGCCTGCCTCACCCCGGTCGTCAGCGCGATCGGGCACGAGCAGGACGCTCCCCTGCTCGACCTGGTGGCCGACGTACGCGCGTCGACGCCGACCGACGCGGCCAGGCGGGTGGTTCCCGACGTGCGAGAGGAGCTCGCCCGGGTCGAGCAGGCCCGACGCCGGCTCGAGCGGGCGGTCGCCGACCTCGTCGCGCGCGAGCAGAGCCGGCTGGAGTCCCTGCGTACCCGACCGGTGCTGGCCGACCCGGTCGCCGGCCTGGTCGAGCCCCGCGAGGCCGAGCTGCGGCAGCTGCTGGAACGTACCCGCCGCACGCTCGTGCACCGGTTGGACCGTGCGACGGACGAGCTCGCGCACACCAGGGCCCAGGTGCGAGCACTGTCCCCCGCCGCGACGATGGCCAGGGGGTACGCCGTGGTCCAGCACGCGGACGGCCAGGTCGTGCGCGACGAGGCCGAGGTGGCCGCCGACGAGCTGCTCCGGGTCCGCCTCGCGGTCGGCGAGCTGCCGGCCCGCCGGGTCGCCCCGTTAGGGTGACGCGCATGGCGGCACACTCAGCGGGGAGCGAGCCGGTCGGCTACGAGCAGGCCAGGAACGAGCTCGTGGAAGTCGTCCAGCGGCTCGAGGCGGGCGGAGCCACGCTCGAGGAGTCGCTGGCCCTGTGGGAGCGCGGCGAGGAGCTCGCGGCCATCTGCCAGCAGCACCTCGACGGCGCGCGGGCCAGGCTGGCTGCCGCGTCAGGCGCGGCAGTGACCGGCGCAGCAGTGGCCGGCGCGGCAGTGACCAGCGCAGCAGTGGCCGGCGCGGCATCCACGACCGACGCCGGGAACGGGGCCGGGGCCGCCGGCTAGGGCTGCGGCCGCAGGGACCCGACCAGCTCTTCGAGCTCGGGCCAGCCGGCGGTGCCGTCGACCACGACGGTCACCTTGCCGGTCGTCTGCGTGAGCGCCCGGCGCTTGCCGTCGGCGCTGGTCCAGCGGGCCCAGCTCGAGCCGCCCACCGACGACGTACCGTCCGCCTTGGGCCCGGTGATCGCGGCCACCAGCGCGTCCCGGCCGGGCCCGTTGGTCTGCTCCATGCCCGCGTACTGGTCGGCCGGGGTGACGTAGCCGATGTGCCAAAGCGTGACTCCCGGCACCCCGGTGCGCTTGGGCGGGTCGAAGGAGAACGAGGTCGCACGCCAGCCTGACGACAACCCCACAGGGGCGAGCAGGACGAACGGCGCACCGACCTTGGCCTGCGCCAGCGTGGGTGCGTAGTCGACCACCCGGATCTCAGAGCCCTTGGTACGCCACGTGATCAGCACCAGGACGAGCACCACGGCCAGGACCACGCCGAGCGAACGAGCCATGTCACCGAGCGTCTCGAACCCGCGCCTGCGTCCCGCCATCAGGCCTCGTCCGGCTCGACATACGGGATCCGACGCCGGCGGCTGACCTCGCCGATGGTGCTCCACTCGGCCCCGCCCAGCCGGGCCACCGGGTGCAGCTCCTCGATGCGGGCCCGGCCGTCACGCACGACGGCCTCCTCGACGGACACGTGGACCACCTGCCCGAACACGATGGTGCATCCCGAGCCGTCGGTGCCGAAGGCCTTGAACCCCACCACCCGGCACTCCAGAGCGGCCGGGGAGGCCGCGACCCTGGGCGGGTGTACGACGACCGAGGGCGCCCGGGCGATGCCGAGCGCATCGAACTCGCCGATCCCGCGGGGGTAGTTGGTGGCACTGGCGTTGACCAGCTCCATCAACGACTCGGTGGCGAAGTTGACCACGAACTCCCCGGTCTCCTCGACGTTGCGCAGGGTGTCCTTGCGCCCGACCGAGGTGAACTGAACCACCGGTGGGTCCTGGCTCGAGACGGTGAAGAACGAGTGTGGCGCGAGGTTGTCGATGCCTGCGGCCGACGTCGAGGACACCCAGGCGATCGGGCGGGGGACGACCAGCGAGGTCAACCAGCCGTAGGTCGCCGCCGGCCCGATCTCGGTGGGGTCCAGCTCGAGACGGCTCATGCCCCCAGCCTGCCACCCCCTCTTCTCGCTCGCTCGGGTGAGGCTGAGGCTGCCCCCGCCTCGATAGCATCGGCTGCGACGGACGTACCGCGCGTCCCCCACGACCGGAGGTCCGCCGAGATGGCAGGCGAGCGCGAAGTACCCGACCGCAACCTCGCCCTCGAGCTCGTACGCGTCACCGAGGCAGCAGCCATGGCCGCAGGTCGCTGGGTGGGCCGCGGCGACAAGAACGGCGCCGACGGGGCGGCCGTGCACGCCATGCGCAAGCTCATCTCGTCCGTCTCGATGAACGGCGTCGTGGTGATCGGTGAGGGTGAGAAGGACGACGCGCCCATGCTGTTCAACGGCGAGCACGTCGGTACCGGCGAGGGTCCCGAGGCCGACGTCGCGGTCGACCCGATCGACGGTACGACCCTGTGTGCCAAGGGGATGCACAACGCGATCGCCGTGATGGCCGTCGCCGAGCGCGGCTCGATGTACGACCCGTCCGCGGTGTTCTACATGGACAAGCTCGTCACCGGGCCCGAGGCCGCTGACTTCGTCGACATCACCGCGCCGGTCAGCGTGAACATACGCCGGGTGGCCAAGGCCAAGGGCGAGACTCCGGCCGACGTCACCGTCTGCATCCTCGACCGGCCGCGGCACGACCAGATCGTCCGCGAGGTCCGCGCCACCGGCGCACGAATCAAGTTCATCTCCGACGGCGACGTGGCCGGCGCCATCATGGCGGCGCGTGAGGGCACCGGCATCGATCTGCTGCTCGGCATCGGGGGTACGCCAGAGGGGATCATCTCGGCCTGCGCCATGCGCTGCCTCGGCGGGGTGATCCAGGCCCGGCTGTGGCCGCGGGACGACGAGGAGCGGCAGAAGGCGATCGACGCCGGCCACGACCTCGACCGGGTGCTCACCACCGACGACCTGGTCACCAGCGACAACGTGTTCTTCGTCGCGACGGGCATCACCGACGGCGAGCTGCTGCAGGGCGTGCGCTACCACGGCGGCGGCGCGGACACCCATTCGCTGGTCATGCGCAGCAAGAGCGGCACGATCCGCTCGCTCAAGAGCGAGCACCGCTTCGACAACCTGAGCGAGTACGCCGCCGTCAACTTCGTCGGCCCCCAGGGCTGAGCGTCCCGCAGTCGTCGGCGGCGGTAGTCGCCGGCGGCGGGCCGCCGGTTGGCCCATACCGGTGCAGGTTGGCTGGCGTACGGGCCAACTCGCGTCGCTTTCGGCCAACCCATGATGTGGCTTACGCCGCGTGGTGGCTCAGCGCAGCACGATCCGGAGCGTGAACGAGGAGTCGCCGCCGGAGTGACGTCCGGAGAACCCGACGGCGGCCAGGTGCTCGAACTCCTTGTTGTCCGAGCCGTCGAGGACGCCCGACTCCAAGGACTTCCACACGCCGCTGAGGTCGAAGAAGGCCAGCACCTCGGCGCTGCCCGGGTCGGCGACGGCCTGGGCGAACAGCGGGTTGGCCGCGAGCTTGCCGTCGCCAGCGCCGTCGACCGCATCCTGCGAGGACCCGACGTACAACGTGCTGCCGTCGACGCGGGCGGCCAGCAAGTCCGGGGGCGCACCGGCAGAGTCGAGGATCGCCGCCAGCCGGGCCTTGGCCGCTGCCGCTGTCGCCGCGTCCTTGCTCGTCGCAGCGGCCACGAAGGTCGGCGAGTCCAGGATGTCACCGCCGATGCTCAGCTCGAGCTCAGAACCCAGCAGGGTCTTGAGGTCGCCGGGCAGGTCCAGGCCCAGCTGGTCGGTCGCCTTCGCGACCATGTCCTTGTACGTCGGCAGCGCGCTGACCTGCTTCCAGAGGTCGTCGACGCGTTGGTCCATCCCACCGATCGCGAGGACGCCCCAGGCATCCGGTGCGACGTGGGCCACCCCCGAGACAGGGGCCACCGCCGCGGACGGCTTGCCTCCGCGGGTGTTGACCACCATCTCGACCGTGCTGTCGGCGGCATGGATCCCGAGCACCCAGCGGCCCTGGTACGTCGCGTCGACCAGCTGGCCGAGCTGACCCCCGGGGACCGCGTCGAGCTTGCCCGCCTCGGCCTTGACGAGCCTGCCGACCGCGCCCGCGTCGGCCCAGGCGGTGACCACCTGGTCGGACTGCAGGCTCGCGACGTCGTCCACGAATCGAGTGTCCTTGCCGAGCGGAGCCTGCAGGGCAGCCGCCACGGCGGCGTGCGCCGCCGTCGAGGACGACGTCGCGACCACGACGTACCCGTCCTGGAACGCGTAGTCCAGCTTGTCGGCGCCGTCCGCCTTGCGGATCTTGTCCAGCGCGGCTGCAGCTGCCTTCTCGTCGGTCTCCTGCAAGATGACCAGCGGCTCGACCGGCTCGTCACTGCTGGGGCCGGGTACGGCTGCGACCGCGAAGCGACGGCCCAGCCACGGCTCGATGTCGCGGGCGAAGTCGACGCCGTTCGAGGTCGCGGCCGACTCGGTCAGCCGGCGGACCAGCCACTGGCCGAAGTCCTTGTCGGTGTCCTTGAGCTGCGAGCTCGCGGGGAACTTCTGCAGCAGGTTGTACAGCTGGATCTTCTGGCCGGCCGAGGGGTCGAGGTCGACCTTGGCGAAGGCGATCGTCGAGGCGGGCAGGACGTCCTCAGGCTGGGCGCCGCCGCCGGAAAGGGCCGACCAGGCTGCGAGGCTGCCAGCGGCCATCGCCAGGACGGCGACGGTCGCGATCCCGGCGATCAGGCCGGTACGCCGGCGGCGTGGTGCTGGCTGGAGGACGCCGCCCTCGCTGCTGAGGATCTCGACCGGCGCCAGCACGAACGCCTCACCGGGGGCTGCCGGTAGGTCGCCCGGCTCATGGCTCGTCGGACCCTGCTCGAGATCACTCACGTCCCCGTACCCCTTTGTCATGGCGCACGAGGTCCTTCTCGTGTCCCTGGATATGTCGGAGTCGCGGCAGCCGCGCTGAACCTTCGGCGGCGCTGGATCTACGCTGTCGGCATGCCCGAGTTCCGGTTCAGCGAGCTCCTCCCCACCGGCCCCGACGAGACGACCTACCGGCTGGTGACCACAGACGGGGTCGCAGTGGTCGAGGCCGCCGGCCGGCGCTTCCTGGAGGTGGCCCCGCCCGCGCTCACCCGGCTGGCGTACGAGGCCATGCACGACATCGCGCACTACCTGCGCCCCGCCCACCTGCAGCAGCTACGGAACATCCTCGACGACCCCGAGGCCTCACCGAACGATCGCTTCGTCGCGCTCGACCTGCTCAAGAACGCGAACGTCGCCGCGGGTGGTGTGCTGCCCATGTGCCAGGACACCGGCACCGCCATCGTGATGGGCAAGAAGACCGAGGGGGTGCTGACCGGTGGGGGCGACGAAGAGGCCCTGGCGCTCGGCATCTACGACGCGTACACGCGGTTGAACCTGAGGTACAGCCAGCTCGCGCCGCTGACCATGTGGGAGGAGCAGAACACCGGGACCAACCTGCCGGCGCAGATCGAGCTCTACGCCGCCGAGCAGCACGGCGAGCCGGCGTACTCGTTCCTGTTCATGGCCAAGGGTGGCGGTTCGGCGAACAAGTCGTACCTCTACCAGGAGACCAAGGCGGTACTGAACCCCGCCTCGATGATGCGCTTCCTCGACGAGAAGCTGCGGGCGCTGGGTACGGCCGCCTGCCCGCCGTACCACCTGGCCATCGTGGTCGGCGGTACGTCTGCGGAGCACGCCCTCAAGACCGCGAAGTACGCCTCGGCCAAGTACCTCGACTCGCTGCCCACGACCGGGTCACCGTCCGGCCACGCGTTCCGCGACCTCGAGCTCGAGGCCGAGGTCCTGGGGCTGACGCAGGCCTTCGGGATCGGCGCGCAGTTCGGCGGCAAGTACTTCTGCCACGACGTACGCGTCGTCCGGCTCCCGCGGCACGGTGCGTCCTGCCCCGTCGCCATCGCCGTGTCCTGCTCGGCCGACCGGCAGGCCCGGGCCAAGGTGACCGCCGAGGGCGTCTTCCTGGAGCAGCTGGAGCGCGACCCTGCGCGCTTCCTCCCGGAGACCACCGACGAGCACCTGTCCGACGACGTGGTGCGCATCGACCTCGACCAGCCCATGGACCAGATCCGGGCGACGCTGTCGCAGTACCCCGTCAAGACCCGGCTCTCGCTGTCCGGCTCGCTGGTGGTGGCGCGCGACATCGCGCACGCCAAGATCAAGGAGCGGCTGGACGCGGGCGAGCCGATGCCCGCGTACCTGCGCGACATGGCCGTCTACTACGCCGGCCCGGCCAAGACGCCTGAGGGCTATGCCTCGGGGTCGTTCGGACCCACGACGGCGGGACGGATGGACTCGTACGTCAACCAGTTCCAGGCCGCCGGCGGCTCGTTGGTGATGCTGGCCAAGGGGAATCGTTCGGCCGCCGTCACAAAGGCGTGCGCGGAGCACGGCGGCTTCTACCTCGGCTCCATCGGCGGCCCGGCCGCCCGGCTGGCGCAGGACTGCATCCGCAAGGTCGAGGTGCTCAAGTATGCCGAGCTCGGCATGGAGGCGATCTGGCGGATCGAGGTCGAGGACTTCCCCGCGTTCGTCGTGGTCGACGACAAGGGCAACGACTTCTTTGCCGAGGTCTCGCGTCCGGTCACACTCACCATCGGCGGCTCGCTCTGATGGAGTACCGCACCGAGCACGACACGATGGGCGAGGTGCAGGTTCCGGTCGACGCGCTGTGGGGCGCGCAGACCCAGCGCGCAACGGCCAACTTCCCGATCAGCGGCGAGACCCTGGCCCCGGAGCTCGTACGCGCGTTAGCGCTGATCAAGCAGGCAGCGGCCAGGGCCAACGGATCCCTCGGTGTCCTCACGCCGGAGGTCGCCGCAGCGCTCGACGAGGCGGCCGGCCAGGTGGCTCGTGGCGAGCACGCCGAACAGTTCCCCGTCGACGTCTTCCAGACCGGCTCCGGCACGTCGTCGAACATGAACATGAACGAGGTCGTCTCGACCCTCGCCGCTCGAAGCCTCGGCCGTCCCGTGCACCCCAACGATGTCGTCAACGCCTCGCAGTCCAGCAACGACGTGTTCCCGTCGGCGATCCACCTCGCGGCGCTGGAGTCGGCCACCCACGGGCTGCTGCCGGCACTGGCCCACCTCGGCGCGGCGCTGGAGCGCAAGGCGGTCGAGTTCGCCGACATCGTCAAGGCGGGGCGTACGCACCTGATGGATGCCGTGCCCGTGACCCTGGGCGCCGAGTTCGGCGGGTATGCCGCGCAGGTACGCGCCGGGGCCGAGCGAGTGTCGTCGACCCTGCCGCGGGTGGCCGAGATCCCTTTGGGAGGAACGGCTGTGGGCACCGGGCTCGGGGCTCCGCCCGGGTGGCGACCGCTCGTCGTCGGCCGTCTCGCGGAGCTGACCGGGCTGCCGCTGACCCCGGCTACGGACGGGCTCGCTGCGCAGTCTGCGCGGGACGCCCTCGTCGAGCTCTCCGGCCAGCTACGGGTGCTCGCCGTCAGCCTGACGAAGATCTGCAACGACCTGCGCTGGATGGGATCAGGCCCGCGCGCCGGTCTCGGCGAGATCCATCTCCCCGACCTGCAGCCCGGCTCCTCGATCATGCCGGGAAAGGTCAACCCGGTCATCCCTGAGGCGGTCCTGCAGGTGTGCGCGCAGGTGGTCGGCAACGACACCGCGATCGCCTGGGGTGGCGCCGCCGGAGCGTTCGAGCTCAACGTGATGCTCCCGGTGATCGCGCGCAACTTGCTCGAGTCGTTGCGACTTCTTGTTGCTGCTGCACGACTTCTGGCCGATCGTTGCATTGACGGCATCACGCCGGCCGAGCAACGGATGCGCGATCTGGCCGAGGCTTCACCGGCGATCGTGACGCCGCTCGCGCAGTACCTCGGGTACGAGGAGTCGGCGGCCATCGCCAAGCAGGCCCTGGCCGAAGGAAAGACCATCCGACAGATCGTCGAGGAGCGTGGTCACGTCGTCGCCGGTCGCATCACGCACGACCAGCTGGTGACCGCCCTCGACGTCCGTCGGATGGCCGGTGGTTCATCAATCTAGTGCCGCGTTACTAGTACCAGTTGTGCGAGAGCCAGAAACTCCATGCCTGGCAAGGGTTTCCGTACGCGTTCGCGATGTACGACAGCCCCCACGCAATCTGCGTCGCGGCACTGGTGCGCCAGTCGGCACCCGCTGACGCCATCTTGCTGCCCGGTGACGCCTGCGGGATTCCGTAGGCCCCGCTCGGGTTTGAGGCCGTCCTGCTCCAACCGCTCTCGCGGGTCCAGATGTTGTCGAGGCACGTCCACTGGCTGCCGACCCAGCCGCGCGAGGCGGCCATCGACTTGCCGAGGGCGCGCAACGTACCGGGGGCGACCGGACGCACGAGCGTGCGGCTGGCCCGGTAGGCGGTCCGCGCCCGAGCCGCACGAGCGGCTGCGGCTGCTGCTGTGGCGGCCTTGTGCGCAGCGGCGGCCTTGGCTGCCGCCTGTGCGTAGGCAAGCACGGCCGCGGTACGAGCTGAGGCCCGTGCGTCGTGCAGCGCCACGAGATCGGCGAAGGCCGTCTCGTTGAAACCGCCACCCGCGAGGGAGGCAGGGAACGCGATGTCTGTGTTGCTGTTGGTGGACAGAAGGTTCAGGGCTACAAGTGAGACCTGGGAGGCCCGTGACGCGGTCTCCTGGGCATCGGCCGCGGACGTGTTGCCGCCCACAGCCAGAGAGGTCGCCACCAGTGCTGCGGCGGCTATGCCGACCCCCCGGATCGAGATCCGGTTCATCGAGCGGTTCCTTCCAGCGCTCCGCCCCCCACGCATCCGTGAGGGACGATCTATACCCCATGCTCTGGGTCACCGGTGCTGGCTGGGGAAGTGGTGACGCAGGCTCCGGAGCGCCCAGAGGTCGCGAGTGGACTTCGGGATTCCGGAGCGGCGTACGGTCGGTTGCCTTGTGGCGCGGGGC
This sequence comes from Sporichthyaceae bacterium, assembly GCA_031394045.1. Lineage (GTDB taxonomy): Bacteria > Actinomycetota > Actinomycetes > Prado026 > Prado026 > JANYIP01. The sequence goes on along the minus strand of JANMWN010000218.1, from coordinate 2,595 downwards.
GCGAACACCCCTCCAGCGAAAAGCTTCAGATGTCCTACACGTCGCTCAAGCTAAGGGCTCAGGTGTTGCATCGCGACGACCGTACGCAGGGTCTGACAGACCACCACCTTGACGGAATCCCGGGTCCTAGGCAAATCGAGGGACCATGGTGTCGGTCACACTGCGTGTCGTGTGACGACCCGTGCGCGCTGAGTCACAGGTTGCTCCGCCCTTGATCGGCTACGCCGAGTGACGAGAGTCGCACATGAGTACGAAGTGGTGGAAGTGACGAATGGGACTGCCGGCGATCATCCGGGGAGGTCCTCCAACATCTCGGTGACCAGCGCCGCGATCGGCGAACGCTCGCTGCGGGTCAGCGTCACGTGGGCGAAGAGCGGGTGCCCGCGCAGCTTCTCGACCACGGCGACGATGCCGTCATGCCGACCGACGCGCAGGTTGTCGCGCTGGGCCACGTCGTGCGTCAGGACGACCCGCGAGCCGGCGCCGATCCGGGAGAGAACGGTCAACAAGACGTTGCGCTCCAACGACTGTGCCTCATCGACGATGACGAAGGCGTCGTGCAACGAGCGCCCGCGGATGTGCGTCAACGGCAGCACCTCGAGCATCCCGCGGTCGACGATCTCGTCGATGACGTCCTGCGTGGTGACAGCGCCGAGGGTGTCGAACACGGCCTGGCCCCACGGCCCCATCTTCTCGGCCTCCGTGCCTGGGAGGTAGCCGAGGTCCTGGCCGCCGACGGCGTACAGCGGCCGGAACACGACGACCTTGCGGTGCTGGCGGCGCTCCAGGACCGCTTCGAGACCGGCGCACAGCGCGAGCGCCGACTTGCCCGTGCCTGCTCGTCCACCCATCGAGACGATGCCGATCTCGTTGTCCAGCAACAGGTCCAGCGCGATGCGCTGCTCGGCGCTGCGCCCGTGCAGGCCGAACGCCTCGCGGTCGCCGCGGACGAGCCGGATCTGCTTGTCCGGGGTGATCCGCCCCAGGGCGCTGCCGCGGTCGGACAGCAGGACCAGCCCGGTGTGGCACGGCAGCTCGCGCGCCTCGGCCAGCTCGATCCGCTCCTGCTCGTACAGCAGGTCGAGGTCGGACGCCGAGATCTCGAGCTCGGTCATGCCGGTCCAGCCCGACTCGACGGCGAGCTCGGCGCGGTACTCCTCAGCTGCCAGGCCCAGCGCCGAGGCCTTGACGCGCATCGGCAAGTCCTTGGACACCAGGGTGACGTCGCACCCCTCGGCGGCAAGACTCCTTGCTACCGCGAGGATCCTGGTGTCGTTGTCGCCGAGCTGGAACCCGGCGGGCAGGATCGATGGGTCGATGTGGTTGAGCTCGACGCGCAGCGTTCCCCCTGAGTCGTTCAGGGGGATCGGTTCATCCAGCCGGCCGTGGCTCACCCTCAGGTCGTCGAGCAGCCGCAGCGCCTGGCGCGCGAAGTACCCCAGCTCGGGGTGCGCTCGCTTGCCCTCCAGCTCGCTGACCACCACGACCGGCAGCACGACCTCGTGCTCGTCGAAGCGCAGCAGCGCATGCGGGTCGCTCAGCAGGACGCTCGTGTCGAGCACGTACGTCCGACGGGCAGAGGGGGTGGGGACAACTGAGGGAGCAGCCACGATCGCACTCCTTGGCGGGCGCGCACCACGCCCGGCAGCTGGTCTCGCGGAGTTGGCCGGGACCGGGCCGCGAGGCCGGGTGCCGGCCCCTTTCGCGCCGCTCGTGCATGCGGTGGTGGCCTCCCGGACGAGGACCGACGGATGCGGCTCGTCGGGTCGACCGTACGACCGAAATGTCCTTGCTGGTCGTACGCCACGCCGGGCCGACCGGGTGTCTGCTCAGGCCCCGTAGCGGCGGTGCCGCGCGGTGAAGGCGCGCAATGCCCGCAGGAAGTCCACCTTGCGGAAGTCGGGCCAGTACGCCTCGCAGAAGTAGAACTCCGAGTGCGCGCTCTGCCACAGCAGGAACCCGGACAGCCGCTGCTCGCCGGAGGTACGGATCACCAGGTCGGGGTCGGGCTGCCCGCGGGTGTAGAGGTGCTCGGCGATGTGCTCGGCGTCGAGCAGCTCGGCCAGCTCCTCGATCGAGGTGCCCTTGCCGGCATGCTCCTGCAGCAGCGACCGGACCGCGTCGGCGATCTCGCGCCGGCCGCCGTAGCCGACCGCCACGTTGACCATGATCCCGTCGACCCCGACGGTGCTGTCGGCGGCGGCCTTGAGGACAGCGGCCGTCTCGTCGGGGAGGAGGTCGAGGGAGCCCATCGGGTGCACCCGCCAGCGACCGGTGGCGGCGAGCTGCCGCACGGTGTCCTCGATGATCTGCAGCAGGGGCGCTAGCTCGTCCTGCGCGCGGCCGAGGTTGTCGGTGGACAGCAGCCACAGGGTGACGACCTCGACACCGATCTCCTCGCACCAGCCGAGGAAGTCCTCGATCTTGTCCGCGCCCGCGCGATAGCCGCCGCCGGTGGTCTTGCCGGCCTCGCGGGCCCACCTGCGGTTGCCGTCGAGGATGACGCCGACATGGCGGGGTATGCCGCCCTCGGGCAACGATGACGCGAGACGGCGCTCGTAGGCGCCGTACAACACCTGGGACAGTCCCATCCGG
>JANMWN010000217.1:0-4384 GCA_031394045.1 Sporichthyaceae bacterium | reverse complement strand
ACCGTCAAGACCGTCGCACGAACCGCCCACGGCTTCCGCAACCTCGACAACCAGCGGCTACGAGTACGGTTCGCCTGCACCCGACAACTTCGCCGGGTGACCGCCAGCTGAAGATCAAATCCCCATCAAGTTCGAAGAGCCATCAAGGGAGGGCGGTTAGGGCAGAGCGTCGTAACCCTGGTCGGCGAGCCAGGCACGTGCTCGGCCGGCGAGACGTTCGGTGGAGATCACCCGCCAATGGACCCGGTAGGTGTCGTGCCCGTCGAGGACTCCCTGGAAGCGGCGGAACGCGCCCTTGCCGTCCAGAGCCGCCCAGGTCGCCGCGGACCCGCGCGTCGGTCAGCTCGGCGGTGAAGTCAGCCATGTCGCGGTACGCGTTCCGGCTGCCCTTGCCGGGGACCTCCCAGCCATAGGTGCGGGTCCGGGTGCTCGTAAGGGGCTAGGCCATCAACCTGCCCGTCCTCCACGAGCTCGGTCGGCCAGACCGTGCAGGTGGTCAGGTCGAGGTAGCCGCCACGCTGACCACATAGGTGCAGTTGGTCACACCGTCGACCGTCTGCCCCGCCGTCACCGTTCCGGAGATGGTCTCAGGGGGATGGTTGCCTTGCGGCGTCGCCTTCACCGAGGTGATGGTGGCCGCGGTCTGCACCGTTCCGGTGACCGGGGCTCCCTTGTGGAGCTTGCCGTTCTGGGGAGTGCTTACGGTGAGCGATGGTGCCGGGGCCGCAATGGAGACTCCGAAACCGTCGTCTGTTGATCCCTGCCAACAATCATCAGAATAGAACCACGCAGTTCGACTCTGCGATGCCCGGCTGACGTGCATCGGCTCCGTACGCGACTCCGGACCCTGGCCCAGCCCGCTCGACGTTCACGGGCTCTGAGTCTGGACCCGCATCTTGTTACTAGCTCCAGTCTGTGTGTCGTCGAAGGCATTAATATCTGGGAGCGCAGACATGTACGAGAAGTTGCTTGGGAGATGGGCGTTCGCGCAACCCAGGGCAGGGTCGCGGTCGATGGCCACTTGTAGCCCGTACGCTATATTGGTATTCCCAACAGTCGGGGAGTAGTACGGCAGAAACCAGCCGCCGCCGCTGTCGCCGTCGCAGACGGTATAGTCGATCTGGACCAGGCCATCAATGGAACTAACGTCAGTGACATATCCGCAACTCGAAAGCACCGAGTGCCACGCGTTGCTGCATAGCCCGTCGCCGACGTGAATCGCCGACCTGGCATCGATGCGGCCGGTTACATGTAGCGGCGAGTTCAGTGAGGACACGTTATACATCCAGCCGCCCGAGGCCCAGTAACTGTTGTCCTTTCGTATCCAGGCGACAGACACGTTTCCCGACTCATGAGCCTGGCGCATCGGTCCGAAGTACTGGCTTCCTGCCCCCCAGCATGCATAGAGTGGTGCGACACCGCAGGCTGTGCTAATTCCCTGGCTGCAGTGACCTGCGGTGAGGATCCAACGACCGCCGTCAGGGGTCGCAGCTGTGAAGCCTTCAGAGCATTCAGGTGAGCTTGCCCCAGGTCCGGCCCCGTCTGTATCGATCCCGATGACAAGACCGGCCCGGGCGGGCGTTCCGCAAGAAGTGCGTGAGGTGCAAGCGGTCTGGTACAGCGGTGTCTCGAAGTACTTGAGTTCGATCTGAGGGTCCTGGCCGTACTGCTTGGTCAGCAACTCGCGCGCAGCTGGGTCTGTGATCGACACGGCAACCTTGCCGGTCTCGTAGTCGATTGAGGCGAAAACGGAGTTTGACGCGGTCTGCTCGTCTGTCCGGGAAACGTTAATCCCGTCGGCGATGGCCTGGAGCTCAGACGGCGTCGCAGCCCCCGTCGAGACGGTGACTTGCACTCCCGCCTTCGCAGCCAGGTCCTGGATCACGGCTATCGACGCCGGATCCTTTACACGGAAGTGCATCGTGTTCGTCGCCAGGTCATACGAGGACGTCCCGTAGTCGCCGAGCACCTCAACCACTTGCGTGTCCAAGCCCGTCCGAGCGCTCTGACCTTCAACTCGAGCGATCGCCTCGTCGCGCGTGAAGCCTGGTTGTCGATCCAGGAGAGCGTTGATCAACGCGTCTTCACTCGTCTTGGGATCCTCGATCAGTGCTGATTTCCCGACCGGCGCCGCGGATGCCCCTGCGGGTCCGTTGATAAGCAACCCGGTTCCAACCAAGGCAATCCCAACGAGCAGAACTGCGCGGCGAACTCTCACTGTGCGGCCCCCTGACATGGTCCTTGCAAGGACTTTGCGGTGGACGTTACACCCAGTCAAACCGATGCGTCCACTGCCTCCTCGCGGACTTGACCGTCTCGGTGGCGGCCGCCTCCTCGGACTGCACTTGACCCCTCGTCTTCTGAACGCGGTCCCGTCTTTGCATGCGACCACGCCCACCACCGGCCGGCTTCAAGAGGTTCGTGCGCGTGGCCGATGAGCGGTTCCGCAGCGGCGCGTGGGACGAAACCAGGGGCACTCGCTCAACTGCCAGCGCCTTCCGATCACCCCGGATGTGTCACGGATTTGTCACACCACTCCTCGGAACCGACCAACATCAGGAAGAAGCCACCGGACAAACACGCTGGTCAGAGCGTTACGGCGGGCGCGGACGGATGTCCGTGGACACCGGTTAGGCGCCTGAAAATCGGAAGGTCGGCGGTTCGACCCCGCCCCTGGCCACCAGATCGCCGCAGGTCACAGGCCTGTCAGCGGATCTCGAGACCCTCTGCCGGACGCCCGTCTCTAACGATCTCTCACGATCGCCTGAGGGCAGCCTAGAACTCCCCCAATGCAGTCCCGGGATGTGTCGTGGTCCGGCGGTCGCGTCTGTGGGGCTGAGCCCCAACGTCTCGGTCGCCCCACCTCCCGCCAAGCCCGATGGCATCAGACTGCGCGAGTGACGAGCGGCGACGTCCCGCCGAGAAGCCGTGCATGCAGCGATCCACTGGTGGGTCCTCCGCACTGATTGCCTGGCCCCGCTCCCGCTGACCACCGCTGACGAGAAGATGCTGCCGGCGGGGTTCGCGTGCACGATTAAGTCCGCGCCCTCGATCCGGCTCATCGACACCACAAAGGAGAGCCACGACATATGGCTGCTGACGAGGCACGGCCGGCCAACCCTCTACTGGAACCTGACGTTCAAGGTCCGAGCCTGAGCACCTGGCACCTGAGGGACCTCACCGACGACGACCTCGAGGAAGCGGTCGCCCTGGAGAGCTCGTCCACGACCGTCGGGCAGCGGCCGCTGTTCCCGCTCTCCGACGTCGTGGCCAGCCTGGTGGCCGGCGAGCCCGCGGTGGCGGCCGAGGCCGCAGGGCGCATCGTCGGCACCGCGGTCGGCCGGGTCGAGCGGGGCCGCGGGTGGGTCCTGCGCATCACCCTGCACCCAGAGTGGCGGGGCCGGGGCCTCGGCAGCGAGCTGCTGGCGATGCTCGAGCAGCGGCTGGTCGCCGCCGGTGCCCGCCGGCTGTCGTGCGTGCTGCCCGAAGGAGAAACCGGCAGTCAGGCCCTGCTGAACTCCGGATTCATACAGCGACGGGACGTCACCTGGTTCGACAAGGTCGAGCACACCCGCCCACAGGACGTCGACGCCGCGACCACGCTGGGCGGATGGGTGCCACCGGCGAACCTGTGGAGCCGCGTCCAGGGTATGGCGGCGGAGAAGGCCCTCATCGAGCGCCGCATCGTCCTGCCCCTCGCCGAGCCGTCGCTGGCCGAGGAGCACGGCGTCCAGGACCCTCGCGCGGTGATGCTGTTCGGCCCTCCCGGCACCGGCAAGACCACGTTCGCGCGGGCCATCGCTAGCCGCCTGGGCTGGCCGTTCGTCGAGCTGTTCCCCTCCCGGCTCGCCGGCGGGCAGGGGGGCATGGCCGGTGGGCTGTCCGACGCCTTCACGACGCTCGCCTCAATGGAGCACGTGGTGGTGTTTATCGACGAGGTGGAGGAGATCGCCGGCCACCGCGACGACGCCAGGTCCGACACCGGGGCCGTCAACGAGCTGTTGAAGTCCATCGTCAGCTTCAGGGAACGCTCCCAACGGCTGCTGGTGTGCGCGACCAACAGCGTCAGCGCCCTAGACAGCGCATTCCTGCGCCACGGACGGTTCGACTACGTCCTACCCATTGGACCACCGGACCGGGACGCGAGGAGGGCCATGTGGCGCAAGTCCGTCTCCGACACCGGCGCCCGCGACGTGGACTTAGGCCGGCTGGCGGACGCCAGCGACCGGTTCACGCCCGCCGATGTTGGACACGCCAGCCAGCAGGTCGCCGCCGCCACCTTCGAGGCGACACTAGCCAGCGGTCAGCGGGTCCGCGCCGGAACGACGGACTATCTCGAGGCGATCGCCGCCACCAGACCGACCTTGAGCGGGTCCGACGTGGA
>JANMWN010000210.1:0-2132 GCA_031394045.1 Sporichthyaceae bacterium | reverse complement strand
GCCTTGGCGAACTTGGAGCCGAACTCGCCGAAGGACAGGTGCTGGCTCTTCGCGCGGATCAGCCCGAACGTCGCCGAGTCCCAGAACGAGGTCGAGCCACCGTTGGACAGCACCACCTCGTAGCCCTCGGGCAGCGAGAAGAGCTCGGCGACACCGGCACGCAGGCGGCCGACCTGGGACTTGACCGTCTTCTGCCGGTGCGAGGTGCCGAGGTACGTGGTCGCGACCGCGCTGAGCGCGTCGACCTGCTCCTGCCGCACCTTGGACGGTCCCGAGCCGAACCGCCCGTCGAGGGGCTTGAGGTCAGCAGGGATCACGATGTTCGCGGCGTCAGGCATGCGGACAAGCCTAGGTGGGCGTTGCTGACGGTGTACGCCGGGTCCGCCCTACGAGACGGGGGTGTAGCCCGTCGGCGCGACCATGACCGGGTCCCAGCCGGGAACCTGTTCGGGCTTGCGCGGTGCCGGGCCGACGTAGCGCGCCGACGGGCGGATCAGTCGCCCGGTCTGCTTCTGCTCCAGGATGTGCGCGCTCCACCCGGCGAGCCGGGCACAAGTGAACATCGAGGTGAACATGTGGGCCGGCACCTGCGCGAAGTCGAGCACGATCGCGGCCCAGAACTCGACGTTGGTCTCGAGGACCCGGTCGGGGCTGCGCTCCTTGAGCTGCGCCAGGGCCGCGCGCTCGAGCTGCTCGGCGACCTCGTAGCGCGGGGCGTCGAGCTCGCGCGCCGTACGCCGCAGCACCCGGGCCCGGGGGTCCTCGGCGCGATAGACGCGGTGCCCGAAGCCCATCAGCCGCTCACCCTTGTCGAGGATGCTCTTGACGTACCCGTCCGCGTCGCCGGACTTCTCGACCTCCTCGATCATGCCGAGGACGCGCGAAGGCGCACCGCCGTGCAGGGGGCCGGAGAGCGCGCCCACCGCACCGGAGAGCGCGGCAGCCACGTCCGCGCCGGTGGAGGCGATCACCCGCGCCGTGAAGGTGGACGCGTTCATGCCGTGCTCGGCCGCCGAGACGAAGTAGGCATCGACCGCCTGGACGTGCGCCGGGTCGGGCTCGCCGCGCCAGCGGATCATGAACCGCTCGACGACGGTGTGGGCCTTGTCGATCTGGGCCTGCGGAACCATCGGGTGGCCGATCCCGCGGGCCGACTGCGCCACGAACGACATGGCCATCACCGAGGCCCGGGCCAGCTCGTCGCGGGCGGTGTCGTCGTCGATGTCGAGCAGCGGCTCCAGCCCCCAGGCGGGGGCGAGCATCGCGAGCGCGGACTGGACGTCGACGCGCACGTCGCCGGAGTGCACCGGCAGCGGGAACGGCTCCGCCGGCGGCAGGCCCGGGTTGAACTCGTTGTCGACCAGTAGGCCCCAGACGTGGCCGTACGAGACGCGGCCGACGAGGTCCTCGATGTCGACCCCGCGGTAGCGCAGCGCGCTGCCGTCCTTGTCGGGCTCGGCGATCTCCGACTCGAAGGCGATGACGCCCTCGAGACCGGGCTTGAAGTCCGACATCTGGCTGCCTCCGTGCTTGTTCTGCGCTTGTGGCGCCTCGGTCCTGGTGCGGGTCGCGGGCTCAATCTAACCTGCCCTCCCCGCGTCAGCCGCGTGGGTGCTACAACCATCTGATGGACCCCGCCGCGCTGGCCGACCTCAGGCTGAGCTACTCCGACAGAGGGCTGGCCGAGGACGACCTCGCTGCCGACCCTTACGACCAGCTCGACCGGTGGCTGACCGAGGCGGTCGCGGCCGGGCTCACCGAGCCGAACGCGATGGTGCTGGGCACAGTCGGCGTCGGCGCTGACGGCTCAGCGGCAGTGCCGAGCGCGCGCACCGTCCTGCTCAAGGGCGCCGGCCCCGACGGGCTCGTCTTCTTCACCAGCTACACCTCGCGCAAGGGCACCGAGCTGGCGGGCAACCCCGCAGTCAGCCTGGTCTTTCCCTGGTACGACCTCCAGCGCCAGGTCGTGGTCATCGGGCGTACGCACCGGGTGGACCGCGCCGAGACCGAGGCCTACTTCCACTCGCGGCCTCGTGCGTCGCAGCTGGGTGCCTGGGCGAGCCGTCAGTCGTCGGTGCTGCCGGCGGGGGAGGGGCGGGCCGCGCTCGACGCGAGGTACGCGGCCCTGGCGC
>JANMWN010000173.1:0-22477 GCA_031394045.1 Sporichthyaceae bacterium | reverse complement strand
GGGCCGGTTGGTCGGCCTGGCCGCACTGCCCGTCGCCTCGCTCCTGGTCGTCGTGTGGGCCTGGAACGGGCCGATGGCCGCCGGCTGGGCCAAGAAGGCCGGCACTCCTCCCCCGCCGTCGTCCTCCACGAACGCGCCGGCCGCCGCCCAGGGCGGCGCACCGTGACCGCCGGTGAGCTGACGCAGGCCGAGCTCGGTACCGCCGACGTGCCGCAGGCCGAGGCCGGTGCCCGCGAGGTCGAGCGACGCGACCAGACCCAGCCGGCCGAGGGCGCCGCGCGGCTGCTCCGCGGCCTACGTGCGGACGGCGTGGCCCTGACCTTGGCCGAGCACGTCGCGCTGCACGGTGCCCTGCCGCTCGGCGGCGCCGACCTCGTCGAGGTGGTCGAGGCCTCCGGGCTGCTCGGTCGCGGGGGCGCGGGCTTCCCGCTCGGGACCAAGCTGCGGACGGTACGCGACGCCGGCTCGGCCCTGCGCCGACCGGTCCTGGTGGTCAACGCCGCCGAGAGCGAGCCGGCCTCGCGCAAGGATGCCGTCCTGATCACCCGCGCACCGCACCTGGTCCTGGACGGCGCGGTGCTGGCGGCCCACGCTGTCGGTGCCAAGGAGGCGGTGGTCTGGCTGCACCGGGGGCGCCCGGCCGTGCTTCGCGCCGTCGAGGCCGCGCTGGCCGAACGCCGCGCGGCAGGGCTGCCCGGGCCGTCGTTCCGGGTGGTCGAGGGTCCCCCCCGCTACGTCGGCGGCGAGTCGACCGCGGTCGTCGCGCACCTGTCCGGCCGCGACGCCCGGCCGATCACCGCTCCCCCGCTGATCGCCAGGAAGGGCGTCGGCGGCAAGCCCACCCTGCTCTCCAACGCCGAGACGTTCGCGCACTTCGCGCTTCTCGTACGCCGGGGTACGCCGTGGTTCCGCTCCGCGGGCACCCAGGCCGAGCCCGGGACGATGCTGGTCACGGTGGTCGGTGCCGTGGCCGTACCCGGTGTGGTCGAGGCACCCGTCGGGACTGCCCTCGGGGACCTCGTGACGGCCTCAGGTGGCTTCGCGGGTACGCCCACGGCCCTGCTCGTGGGTGGCTATGCAGGCTCCTGGCTGCCGGCGGACCGTCTCGACCTCGCGTACTCCCGGGCCGGGCTGCTTCCAGCCGGTGCCGACCCAGGCGTGGGCATGCTCGTCGTGCTGCCGGCGGGGGCCTGCCCGGTGCACGAGACCGCCCGCCTGGCCGCGTGGCTGGCCGACGAGCGGGTCGGCCAGTGCGGGCCGTGCCTGAACGGGCTGCCTGCTCTCGCCCAGGCCTCGCGCGCCCTGGCGTACGGCGGGGGCGATGCCACGTCGATGAGCGCGCCCGACCAGCTCCGTCGCTGGGCCGGCATGGTCGAGGGCCGCGGGGCCTGCCACCACCCCGACGGTGTCGTACGCCTGGTCCGCTCGCTGCTCCTCGCGTTCCCCGGCGAGGTCGCCCGGCACGCCGCCGGCCGAGCCTGCGCCGACGCCCAGCCGGCGATCGTGCTCCCTGGCAGGGGGGACGGGTCATGGCGGTGACGGACGCAAGCACCAGCACCGGTACGGCGGCAGGTACGCGTACCAGGCTGGTCGTCGACTGGGTGCGCTGCGAGGGCAGCGGGGTGTGCGCCGAGCTGCTGCCCGAGCTCGTCGAGCTGGACGACTGGGGCTTCCCGATGGTCAAGGGCCCGGTGCCGCCCGAGCTGTCCCGGCTGGCCGAGCGGGCCCGCGCGGCCTGCCCCTCGCTGGCCCTGCAAGTCGTGTCCGGGTGACCGCGCGCCGGGGCGCTCACTGACCCGGACACGAGACCCGGCTGGCTGAAGGCTAGGAGCGGGAGCCCAGGGCGGTGAGCAGGTCCGCGGCCTTGGGGCAGCGGTCCAGCAGGTCGCCGACGTGCGCCTTGGTGCCGCGCAGGGGTTCGAGCGTGGGCACCCGCTGCAACGTCTCTTGCCCGGGTACGTCGAAGATGACCGAGTCCCAGGAAGCGGCGGCGATGTCCGCGGCATAGCGGCGCAGGCACTCGCCGCGGAAGTACGCCCGGGTGTCCTCGGGCGGCGACCCGACCGCCCTGGCCACGGCCGCGTCGTCGACGATCCGCTCGATCCGGCCGCGCGCGACGAGCCGGTGGTAGAGCCCCTTGTCCGGGCGTACGTCGGAGTACTGGATGTCGACCGCTTGGAGCCGGGCGTTGTCCCAGCCGAGCCCGTCGCGGTCGCGGTAGGCCTGCAGCAGCTCGAGCTTGGCCACCCAGTCGAGCTCGCGGGACAGGCTCATCGGGTCGGTGGCCAGGCGGCCGAGCACGGACTCCCAGCGTTCGAGCACGTCCGTGGTCTCCGCGTCGGCGTCGCCGCCGAGCCGGTCCTCGACGTACTTGCGGGCCTGGTCGAGGTACTCCATCTGCAGCTCGATCGCGGTCAGGCGCCGGCCGTCGCGCAGCTCCACCTGGTGCCGCAGCGTCGGGTCGTGCGAGACCGCGTGCAGCGCCGTCACCGGCCGCAGCACCGACAGCTCGTCGGCCAGCCAGCCGTCCTCGATCATCGCCAGGACCAGCGCGGTGGTGCCGACCTTGAGGTACGTGGAGACCTCGGCCAGGTTGGCGTCGCCGATGATCACGTGCAGGCGGCGGTACTTCTCGGCGTCGGCGTGCGGTTCGTCGCGAGTGTTGATGATCGGGCGCTTGAGGGTCGTCTCAAGACCGACCTCGACCTCGAAGAAGTCGGCGCGTTGGCTGATCTGGAACCCGTGCTCGCGGCCGTCCTGGCCGATGCCGACCCGCCCGGACCCGCAGACCACCTGCCGCGAGACGAAGAACGGCGTCAGGTGCCGCACGATCGAGGCGAACGGGGTGTCGCGGCGCATCAGGTAGTTCTCGTGGGTGCCGTACGAGGCGCCCTTGTTGTCGCCGTTGTTCTTGTACAGCGTGATCGGCGCGGACTGCGGGATCTGCGCCGCCAGCTGGGCGCCACGGGCCATGATCAGCTCGCCCGCCTTGTCCCACAGCACCGCGTCCAGCGGCCCGGTCACCTCCGGTGACGAGTACTCGGGGTGCGCGTGGTCGACGTAGAGCCGGGCGCCGTTGGTGAGGATGACGTTGGCCAGCCCGAGGTCCTCGTCGGTGAGCTGGCTCGGGTCGGCGCCGGCCCGGTCGAGGTCGAAGCCCCGCGCGTCGCGCAGCGGCGACTCCTCCTCGAAGTCCCAGCGCGCGCGGCGGGCCCGGCTGGCATCGGCGGCGTACGCGTTGACGATCTGCGAGCACAGCAGCATCGCGTTGGCGCCAGGCTGACCGGGTAACGAGATGCCGTACTCGGTCTCGATCCCCATCACACGGCGGGCGCTCATGCCATGAGGGTACGGCGGTGAACCGATCCAGGCTCCACTTGCGACAAGAGGTCGTACCCTCGCGTCGTCGAGAAGAAGAAGGATCGACATGGCACCGGACCCGGACGCCGACCTGCTGCGAGCCATCGCAGCTGGTGATCGGCGTGCCCTCGGAGCCCTGTACGCCGAGCACGCGCCCTGGCTGATGACACGACTGTCGCGCCGGTGCAACGACCCAGGCCTGGTCGAAGAGGTGGTACAGGACACCTTCGTCGCGGTCTGGCGAGGGGCGGGTCGCTGGGAGGGGCGCGGACCGGTGGCTGCCTGGATCTGGGGCATCGGGATCCGGCGGCTGGTCAGCGGGCTGCGCGGGCGGCCAGCAGCGACGGCGATGCTGCGCGAGGAGTACGCCGGGGTGACCGGCTCGGCCGAGGATCAGGTCCTGCTCGGTGTCGAGCACGGCGACCTCGCGGGAGCTCTCGGTCGGCTCTCCCCCGAGCTCCGGGCGGTGATCTCGGCCACCGTCCTCGACGGTCTCACCAGTCGCGAGGCCGGCCAGCTGCTCGGCATCCCGACCGGCACCGTCAAGACGCGCATGATGCGGGCACGCGCTGCCCTGAGAGAGGAGTTCGCATGACGGCAGGGGCGAGGTGGCACCCAAGCCAGGACGGGATCCGGGAGTACGTCACCGGGCAGCTGGACCGGGTCTCGGCCTCCTCGGTCGAGGCGCACCTCCTCACCTGCGGTCCCTGCCGTTCGCTGGTTCGCGCCCACGTACCGACAGCCCGGCTCGACGCGATGCTGAGCACCGTGGAGGACCGGCTCGACGCGAGGGAGCGCCCTCGGGTGGAGCGCGTGGTGCGACGGCTCGGGATGGACGAGCCCGACGCCCGGGCCCTGCTCGCGGCGCCGAGCGTGCGCATCGCCTGGTGGGGCGCCGTGGGCCTGGCCTGCTTGCTCGCGTTCCTGGTCGAGGCGCAGGAGAGCCCGCGCATGTTGTTCCTCCTCCTCGCGCCCCTGCTCCCGGTCATCAGCACGGCTGCCGCGTACGCCCCGGGCCTGGACCCGGCCCTGCCGATCGTGATGGCGACGCCGTACCGCACGTCGCGGCTCTTGCTCGCACGGAGCCTTGCCGTCGGCGCGACCGCGGCGGCGGGGGCCAGCCTGGCCGGCCTGGGGCTGCCGGGCCAGAGGACCACCATGGTCCTGTGGTTGCTGCCCGCGCTCGCCCTGACCTCGATGGTGCTCGCCCTCTCGCCGTGGCTGGGGACTGGCCTGGCCGCGGGGACGGTCGGCGGCGGTTGGGTTCTGGCCGTGGGTCTGCTCGAGCACCGCGGCGCCGACCCGCTCGTCGCGTTCCACCGCGACGGTCAGCTGCTCAGCGCCCTGCTCGCCGCGGTGGCCCTCGCGGTCGTAGCCAGCCACCAGCGTCACCTCGACGAAGGAGCCCGCCGATGACCATGAGCGTGCACGACCTCGTACGCCGCTTTGGCCGTACCACCGCCCTCGACGGACTGAGCCTCGAGCTCGGGCCGGGTGTGACGGGCCTGCTCGGGCCCAATGGCGCGGGCAAGACCACGCTGCTCCGGATCCTTGCGACCGTGCTGGCCCCGGGGAGCGGGAGCGTGCGACTCCTGGGGCTCGACCCCTCGGTCGCGACCCAACGCGTACAGATCCGGCGCCAGCTGGGATACCTACCCCAGGAGGTCGGCGCCTACCCGTCGTTCTCGGTCCGTGAGTTCGTCGACTATGTCGCCGTGCTCAAGGAGCACACCGACCGGGGGGCGCGCCGCAGGGAGGTCGACCGGGTGCTCGAGCTGGTCGACCTCACCGACAAGGCGTACGTCAAGACCCGAGCACTCTCCGGTGGGATGCGTCGCAGGCTGGGGCTGGCGACCGCGCTCCTCGGCGACCCCGAGCTGCTCGTGCTCGACGAGCCGGCAGCCGGGCTCGACCCGCGGCAGCGCATGCGCTTTCGCGAGCTGGTCTCCGCGGACCCGCACCGGTGCGTGGTGCTGTCGACCCACCAGACCGAGGACATCGCGGCCCTGTGCCGGCAGGTCGTGGTCGTCGACGCCGGCCGGGCACTGTTTCGTGGGACCCCGGCCGAGCTCGCCGCGTCGGCGGCCGGTCGGGTGTGGGTCGGCAGCGGGCGCGACCCGGGCGCCTCGCTGGCCTGGGTCACCGGTGACGGGAGCACGCGGCAGATCGGCGACCCACCCTCGGGGGCCCAGCTCGTCGAGCCGACGGTTGAGGACGCCTACCTGGTGCTCGTCGGGGCCAGGGCCCTGGCGCCAGCGGGGGTCTGAGCCATGGAAGTCGCATTCCTCGTCCTGGTGGTGTTCATCGAGCGTGCACGTCCCGACCTGGTCCTGCGTCGGCTCTCGGCTCGGCTGCCGCTTCCGCGGCCTGCCTCGAGCCTCCGGGTGCCAGCGCCGGTCGCTCTGGCCGGGGTCGACATCCGGCGGCTCCTGCCCCGGCTGGCCACAGCCCTGGCGGTGTACGCGCTGTACCGCATCTTCCTGACCGACCCGGCCTACTCGGCGTACGAGACCGTCAACCGGCTGGTCGGTCTCTCGCTGGCCTTTCTCGGGCTGGCCACGATGGCCATCGTGGCCGCTACCGCCGCGCGGGATCGTGGGCAGGACCTGCTGGCCGCGCTGCCGAGAGGGCCGCGGACGATCATCGTCGGCTGGACGTTCCTGCTCACGATCCTGGCCGTTGCGGTCTACACCTTCCTGCTCGTCCTTCGATACCGCGGGACGCCGACGGGCTACGCGGACCTGCTGCCCAACGCATGGGAGCTCGCTCAAGGGCCGCTGCTGATCCTGGGTGGGGGCATGCTCGGTCTACTGCTGGCCCGGCTCGTGCCCGCTTGGGTCGCAACGCCAGTGTCTGTCGTGCTCGGGACCGGCTGGGTACTGGTGCTATCAGCTGGCGACAGCGGCTCGACCACGATGCTGGCGCCCGTCGTCGAGTGGATCCAGTACAGCGAGGGCGGTTCGGTCACCGTGGAGCCGGGCAGCCTTGCCTGGCACAACGTCTACCTGCTCGGGCTCTGCGGACTCGGCCTGGTCACCGCACTCCTTCGCGAGG
The DNA here is from genome assembly GCA_031394045.1 of Sporichthyaceae bacterium. Lineage (GTDB taxonomy): Bacteria > Actinomycetota > Actinomycetes > Prado026 > Prado026 > JANYIP01. Next base: position 16,063 of record JANMWN010000173.1, on the reverse strand, counting down.
CGGGCCGACGGGCTGCGCTGATCGTCGTCGGGTCCACGATCCTCGCAGGCACCGTCGCCGCCGGCGCACTCGCGATGCCGTGAGGACCGAGCTGCCGTGACTGCGGCACTGCGCCCACCGTGGCGGGTCGCACTCGTGCACCCCGCCGTCCGGTCAGCGACGCTCCTTGTCGCCGTGGCACCGACGTTCGTCGCCTGGGATGCCGGCCCATGGGACGTGACCACTCGGCTGCGCGTCGCCGGCCTGGCCTTGGCCTGTGTCGCAGCCATGGTGTGGGACGACCGCTGCGCCGTCGTCTCGGCGTCCACCCCCATCGGGACTCCCGCGGTCAGGCTCGGTCGCGGCGCGCTGGTCCTTGGGCTCCTGCTCGTCGCCTGGCTCCTCGCTGGCGCCACAGCATCGGGGGACGGCGTCGCCTACGCGGCGATCAGCCTGCAGACGGCCGGACTCGCGCTGCTCGTGTCGGCCGTGGTCGCAGCGCTCGCCTGCGGCCGGGAGAGTGAACGGGTGGCCGCGCTGCCGGTGCCGGTGCTCCTCGGGCTCCTGGTCCTGCTGACCCGGCTGCCCGCCCAGCTCTCCCTGCTGGCCGCCGAGCCGGGTGGTCTTGGCTGGCCGGACGAACAAGTCCGCTGGACCTGGGTCAGTGTCGTCGCGGCCGCTTTGGCCGTGCACGCCGGTCGCGACGTGGCCCGGCGTTGAGGACGCTGCGACTCAGAGGTACTGGCCGGTGTTGGCGACGGTGTCGATCGAGCGGCCGGCCTCGGTGCCCTTCTTGCCCTGCACGAGGGTGCGGATGAACACGATGCGCTCGCCCTTCTTGCCCGAGATCCGGGCCCAGTCGTCCGGGTTCGTCGTGTTCGGGAGATCCTCGTTCTCCTTGAACTCGTCGAGGCAGGCATCGAGCAGGTGGCCGACGCGGATGCCCTTCTGCCCGTGCTCGAGGAAGTCCTTGATCGCCATCTTCTTGGCCCTGGCCACGATGTTCTCGATCATCGCACCGGAGTTGAAGTCCTTGAAGTAGAGGACCTCCTTGTCACCGCCGGCGTAGGTCACCTCGAGGAACTGGTTGTCCTCGGTCTCGGTGTACATCGCCTCGACGGTGCGCTGGATCATCGCGACGCAGGCCGCCTCCTTGGACCCGCCGTTCTCCGCGACGTCGTCGGCGTGCAACGGCAGGCCGGCGTGCAGGTACTTCTGGAAGATGTCGCGGGCAGCCTCGGCGTCGGGCCGCTCGATCTTGATCTTCACGTCGAGCCGGCCGGGACGCAGGATCGCGGGGTCGATCATGTCCTCGCGGTTCGAGGCACCGATGACCAGCACGTTCTCCAGGCTCTCGACGCCGTCGATCTCGCTGAGCAGCTGCGGCACGATCGTGTTCTCGACGTCGGAGGACACCCCCGAGCCACGGGTACGGAACAGCGAGTCCATCTCGTCGAAGAAGATGATGACCGGGGTGCCCTCGGACGCCTTCTCACGTGCCCGCTGGAAGACCAGCCGGATGTGCCGCTCGGTCTCGCCGACGTACTTGTTCAGCAGCTCGGGACCCTTGATGTTCAGGAAGTACGAACGCCCCTCGGGGCGTCCGGTGCGCTCGGCGACCTTCTTGGCTAGGGAGTTGGCCACCGCCTTGGCGATCAACGTCTTGCCGCACCCTGGCGGGCCGTACAGCAGGATCCCCTTGGGCGCCTTGAGCTCGTGCTCCTTGAACAGCTCGGGGTGCAGGTACGGCAGCTCGACGGCGTCGCGGATCGTCTCGATCTGGGGGCCCAGGCCACCGATGTCCTCGTAGTCGATGTCGGGGACCTCTTCGAGGACGAGCTCCTCGACCTCGGACTTGGGGATCCGCTCGTAGACGTAGCCGGACCTTGGCTCCAGCAGCAGCGAGTCGCCGGCCCGCAGCGGGGCGTCGTCGAGGGTGGCCGCGAGGCGGACGATGCGCTCCTCGTCGGTGTGCCCGAGGACCAGGGCGCGCTCGCCGTCCTCGAGGATCTCCTTGAGCATGACGACCTCGCCGACGCGCTCGAACTCCATCGCGCGGATGACGTTGGTCGCCTCGTTGAGCATGACCTCCTGGCCGCGGCGCAGGTCCTCGACCGCGATCTCCGGGCTGATGGCCACGCGCAGCTTGCGGCCACCGGTGAAGATGTCGACCGTGTCGTCGTCGTGGCGCGCGAGGAAGACGCCGAAGCCGGACGGCGGTTGCGCCAGCCGGTCGATCTCTTCCTTCAGGGCCAGGATCTGGTCGCGGGCCTCGCGCAACGTGCCTGCGAGGCGATCGTTCTTGGCAGCGGAGGCCGCGAGCTCGGCCTCCTTGACGGCCAGTCGCTCTTCGAGGGCGCGCAGCCGCGCCTGCCTGGTGTCGTCGTCGTACGGCGCCATGGTGCCCACCTCCCGCCGGTTGCGGTCTGGTTCGACCCTACCCGGGTGACGACGGATCGCGACTCCGGGAGCGGGACGACCCACTGACAATCACGTGCATCGGCACGAGCGGACCGTTACCGAAGTGTTTACCTCAGCCCGCGCGTACCAGATGTCCCGAGACCACGTGCCATCGCAGCGACACCTCCATGTCTGGGCAGCACCGAGGTACGTCGGGGGTCGAGTAGCCGCGACCGGTGACCGTGAGGACGCCACCACTGGTCGAGAGGCCGGAGACCTGGACGGCGTCGGAGGGGCTGACCAAGGTGGCGGTCACCCGTGCGGCCGAAGCGTCACCGGCCACCAGATACACGCCCGAGGGTGGGCTGCCCGCCCCGGAGTCGCACCGCGCGACCACCACGGTGCCAGAGTCAGTGCCGAGGTCGACGACAACGCGCTGGAGCACCAGGACGGCGGTGGCCGAGGGGCAGCCGAGCGGTTCGTGCAGCAGCTCGCCGGGGACCAGCGCCGGGGAGCTGGCGTCCGGAGCGGAGGGTCTCGGATGGGAGGACGAGCCGGCGGACGAGCCGGCGCAGGCAGCCGTCCCGACGGTCGCGAAGGAGCAGAGCAGAGCCAGCGCGAGACGGGGGAATGAGCGCACGGTGACCCAAGGGGACGTAACGGGCGGAACGGACACGCGGAGCGTAACCCCGGCCTGCCGGGTCAGCGGGACCTCAGGGCGTGTCGGCAACCTCGGGCGTGTCGCTGGCTGCCTTGGCCGGTCGGCGACGACGGACCGGCGGGGTCACGCCATCAGCCAGCCGGCGGGACCGGACCAGGAACCCGGTGTGCCCGATCATCCGGTGGTCGGGCCGGACCGCCAGTCCCTCGACGTGCCAGCCGCGCACCATCGACTCCCATGCCTCCGGCTCGGTGAAGTTCCCGTGGGCGCGCAGGTCCTCGACGGTCCGGGACAGCTGGGTCGTGGTGGCTACGTACGCGATCACCACTCCCCCGGGCAGCAGCGCACCGGCCACGGCGTCCAGGCACTCCCACGGGGCGAGCATGTCGAGGACGACGCGGTCCATTGTCGCGGCCCCGAGCGTCGGCAGCTCGTCCTGGAGGTCGCCCACCGAGAGCTGCCAGGCCGGGTGCGGTCCACCGAAGAACGTCTCCACGTTGGTGGTCGCGATCGCGGCGAAGTCCTCGCGCCGCTCGTACGACCGGACCGAGCCGGAGTCCCCGACGGCGCGCAGGAGGGCGCAGGTGAGGGCGCCCGATCCGACGCCGGCCTCGACCACGCGAGCGCCCGGGTAGATGTCGGCCATCGTCACGATCTGGCCGGCGTCCTTGGGGTAGACCACGGCGGCACCGCGCGGCATCGACAGGACGAAGTCCGCATACAGGGGACGCAGCGCGAGGTACGCCACTCCCCCGGTGCTGCGTACGACGATCCCCTCGTCCGACCCGATCAGCTCGTCGTGCGCGATCGCGCCCTTGTGGGTGTGGAACTCCTTGCCCTCGGCCAGGGTGACCGTGTGCAGCCGGCCCTTGGGGTCGGTCAGCTGCACGCGGTCGCCGACCCGTAGGGGGCCGCGACGGTGGGTGGCCCCGGTCGGTTCGGTCATGGGGCGCAAGGCTACCGGCGCAGGTCAGACGTCGGAGAAGTGCCGCTCGAGGTCCGCGGCCGCGAGGACTCCGGCCACCTGGCCGGACTCGTCGACGGCGAGGTACTCGGTGGCCGGGAGCCGACCGACCGCCATCAGCAGCTGCTCGCCGGACAGGTCGAGGCGCAGCACCAGCTCGGGGACGATCGGTCGGGCCACGTCGTTGACCGGGATCCACGGCCGTCGCTCCGGCGGCGTGGCCGCGACGGCCGCCTCGCTGACCAGCCCGGTCGCCTGCCCGTCGCTGTCGGTGGTCACCATGGCTCCGGCGCCGGCCTCGGTCAGCTGGCGCAGCGCCTCGGCCAGCGGCGTCGTCGCGTTGACCAGCAGCGCGGGGCGCACCAGCCCACGCAGGGCCAGCTGCGGCAGCCGGGCCCGCACCCTGGCAGCCCGCAGCGACTGGGTCGAGCCGTTCCACAGGAAGAACGCGATCACCGCGGCCCACACCACGAAGATCGAGCTCGGCGGGCTGCCCGTACGCCACCCGACCAGGAACGGCAGGGCCGCGGTGAGCCCCGCCACCACGCGCCCGGCCCAGCCCGCGACCAGCTGCCCGGTGAGCTCGACGCCGGTCACCTTCCAGACCACCGCGGCCAGCATGCTGCCGCCGTCCAGGGGCAGGCCTGGCAGCAGGTTGTAGATGCCCACGATCACGTTGGACAGCGTCAGCTGGACCAGGACCAGATGCACCAGACCGTCCGGCGGCCCCACCTGGAGCAGCGCCCAGCCGACCGCCGCGATCAGCAGCGTCGCACCCGGACCTGCGCCTGAGATCGCGAAGTCACGGCCAGGCGTGTCGGGCTTGCGGTCCAGCCTCGTGGCCCCGCCGAGCATCGACAGCGAGACCGAGCGGACCGGCAGGGCGAAGGCGCGGGCGACCGCTGCGTGCGCCAGCTCGTGCACCAGGATCGAGAGGTAGAGCAGGATCGCGAAGCCGATCGCGACGAGGTACTTGCGGCCGCCGATCGTCGGGTCGCTGTCCTCCAGCCGCGGCAGGAAGCCGATCGCAACGAGCGCGCCGGTGATGAACAGGGACACGTCGGCATAGATGGGGATCCCGAGGAACCGGCCCACCCGGATGCCCGATCCCCGCGCGTCCGCCATCGGATGAGACTACTTCCCCGGCGCGCGCTGCCCGCCTGCGCGGCACCGTCGGGGGGCTGGCCTACAGTCGCGCCCATGAGTGCTACCGAGCTGCCGATGCCCGTGGTGAGCGATCCCGACGTGGTCGAGGACGAGTACACCGCTGCGCCCTCGGTGGCCCCCTCGCTGTCCCCCTCGAGGGCCTCCGACTTCATGAGCTGCCCCCTGCTCTACCGCTTCCGGGTCATCGACCACCTGCCCGAGACGCCCAGCCCTGCGGCGACCAGGGGCACCGTGGTGCACGCGGTGCTCGAGCGGCTCTTCGACCTGCCCGCCGCCGAACGTACGTTGGAGCGGGCCGCCGGCCTGGTGCGGCCCGAGTGGGAGCGGCTGCTCGAGGAGGAGCCCGAGCTGGTCGCCCTGCTCGACCCGGAGCTCGCCGCCGACATCGCGTCCGAGGCGCCCGCTGCCTCGTCGCTGCCGAGCTTTCTGGACTCGGCCGAAAGCCTGCTGGAGCAGTACTTCGGGCTGGAGGACCCCCAGCGGCTGGAGCCCGCCGAGCGCGAGCTGCGGGTCGAGGTCGCGCTGGCGTCCGGCCTGGTGCTGCGCGGCTTCGTCGACCGGCTCGACGTCGCACCCTCGGGCGACATGCGCGTCGTCGACTACAAGACCGGTCGCGCCCCCGGCGTCGGCTTCGAGGCCAAGGCGATGTTCCAGATGCGGTTCTACGCGCTGGTGCTGTGGCGGGCCTACGGCCGCGTCCCACGGCTGCTGCAGCTGCTCTACCTCGGCAGCGGTGAGGTGCTCCGGTACGAGCCGGACGAGGCCGACCTGCGCGCCACCGAAGTCAAGGTGCAGGCGCTGTGGGAGGCGATCGCCAGGGCCACCGAGAGCGGAGACTGGCGGCCCAACCCGTCCAAGCTTTGCGACTGGTGCGACCACCAGAGCCGCTGCCCCGCCTGGGGTGGCACCCCGCCCCCGTTGCCCCCGTTGCCCGCGGTGCAGCCGCTCCCCTCGGTGGAGGTCGGGGTCGGGGTCGAGCCAGGGTCCGTCCCGGGGAAACCCTGAGGGATTTCGACACCCCGATTGGCTAACGTCTGGTCATGCCCGATTCTGCTGCACGAGCTGACCACCTGACCAAGATCTACGGGGACGGCGACACCCGTGTCGTTGCCCTGGACGATGTGAGCGTCTCGCTGGGTCGTGGCGCTTTCACCGCGATCATGGGCCCGTCGGGCTCGGGCAAGTCGACCCTGATGCATTGCCTGGCCGGCCTCGACAACGCGACCTCGGGCGAGGTCTACGTCGGGGACACCGAGCTGACCGGCCTCAAGGACAAGGACCTGACCCGGTTGCGCCGCGACCAGGTCGGTTTCATCTTCCAGGCCTTCAACCTGCTGCCCACGATGACCGCACTGGAGAACATCACCCTGCCCATGGACATCGCCGGACGTAAGCCCGACGCCGAGTGGCTGGACACGGTCATCGACACCATCGGCCTGCGCGACCGCCTCGGCCACCGGCCGAGCGAGCTGTCCGGCGGGCAGCAGCAACGGGTCGCCTGCGCGCGGGCGCTGGCCTCCAAGCCACAGGTGATCTTCGCCGACGAGCCGACCGGCAACCTCGACTCGCGCTCCGGCTCCCAGGTGCTCGGATTCCTGCGCGGTTCCGTGCGCGACCTCGGTCAGAGCGTCGTGATGGTGACGCACGACCCGAACGCCGCGTCGTACGCGGACCGGGTGGTCTTCCTCGCCGACGGTCGCATCGTCGACGACATGGCGGCACCGACCGCCGAGCTGGTCTTCGAGCGGATGAAGAAGCTCGACGCAGCCAGCCGGGTGGCCTGACATGCTGCGCGCCACCCTGCGCAGCCTGGGCGCGCACAAGCTCAGGCTCCTGCTCACCGCGGTGTCCGTGGTCCTCGGCGTGGCCTTCGTGGCCGGCTCGCTGGTGTTCACCGACACCCTGAAGCAGACCTTCAACGACCTGTTCACCCAGACGACTCCCGACGTGGTCGTCACCCCCGCGCTGGCCCTGTCCTCCGACAACGACAGCAGCAGCGCGGCGACGATCGACGCGGCCACCCTGGCCAAGGTGAGCGCCGTCGACGGGGTTGCCCGCGCAGAGGGTGCGGTGTTCCAGAGCGGCGTCCAGATCATCGGCAAGGACGGCAAGGTCGTCACGACGCAAGGGGCGCCGGCGTTCGGCAGCAACTGGTCCGGCGACCCGGACCTCTCGCCCTTCCGCATCTTCGACGGTCGCGGGCCGGAGCGCGCGGGTGAGGTGGCGGTCGACTCGCAGAGCGCCGACAAGGCCGGCCTGAAGGTTGGCGGCACCGTCACGCTGACCACCCCCGGAGCGACCCGCAAGGACACCGTCGTCGGCATCTTCCGGTACGGCACGTCCGGCAACCTGGCCGGGGCATCCATCGTGACGTTCGACCTGCGGACGGCTCAGCAGGTGCTGCTCGGCGGGGCGGACGCGTACACCTCGATCGACGTCAAGGCAGCGCCCGGGATCAGCCAGAGCGAGCTCGCGGGCCGGGTACGTGCCGCGACGGCCGGCCAGGCCGCCCAGCTCAAGGTCCAGACCGGCAAGGAGTCCGCCGACCAGCAGGCCGCCCAGATCACCGACGGGCTGAAGTTCTTCAGCGCCTTCCTGCTGATCTTCGCGGGGATCGCCCTGGTGGTCGGCTCGTTCATCATCCTCAACACGTTCTCGATGCTGGTAGCCCAGCGCACCCGTGAGCTGGCCCTGCTCCGGGCCCTCGGAGCCAGCCGCCGTCAGGTCACGAGCTCGGTGCTCGGCGAGGCGTTCCTGGTCGGGCTGCTCGGAGCAACCCTTGGGCTGGGGCTCGGGGTGCTGCTCTCCCTGGGCCTGCGGTCCCTGTTCGCGGCGATCGGCATCGACCTGCCCGGTGGGGCGCTCGTCATCAGCGGCGGCACCGTGATCGCCGCGTACCTAGTGGGGATCGTGGTCACCCTGGTCGCCGCGTACCTGCCGGCTCGTCGGGCGTCGCGGATCCCGCCCGTGGCCGCGCTGCGGGTCGACGTCAGCACCCCGGCGCGATCGCTCCGCCTGCGGCTGGTCGCCGGGGTCGTGCTCCTGGTGGCGGGTCTGGCCGGTGTCGCCGCCGGCCTGGCGGCCAAGGACAACCAGGCCACCTTCGTCGGCCTCGGGGGGCTGGTGGCGTTCGTCGGCGTCATCGTGCTCAGCCCGTCGATCAGCCGTCGGGTGATCGGGGTCGTGGGGCTGCCGATCCGGCGCTCCAGCGCCACCGGGCGGATCGCCATCGACAACGCCAGGCGCAACCCGCGACGGACCGCGTCCACGGCGTCGGCCCTGATGATCGGGCTGGCCCTGGTGGCCGCCATCGGCGTCCTCGGGACCTCGACCACGGCGTCCACCGACGCAGTCATCGACGACGTCATCAAGGCCGACTTCATCGCGACCGACGCGTCGTTCCTCACCCTCTCGCCCGAGGTGGCCAAGTCGCTCGCCGCGACGACGGGCGTGGCCGCCGTCTCGCGGATCCAGAGCCTGCCGGCCAAGGTCGGCAGCTCCGAGACGCTGCTGTCGGTCGTCGACCCCTCGACCATCGCCAGGATGCTCTCGTTCACCATGGTCTCCGGGTCGCTCGACGACCTGCAGCAGGACGGCATCCTGATCGATGACAAGACGGCCGTGTCCGAGGGCTGGAAGGTCGGGACCAAGGTGCCGGTCACGTTCCTGTCCGGTCCGCACGTCCTCACCGTCAGCGGCGTGTACGCGTCCAGCGGCGCGTTCTCCGGTGGCGTCGTCTCGATCGCCACGGCACGGGCCGCGGGGGCACGCGACCTCGACCGCGCGGTCTACGTACGCGTGGCCGACGGCGTCGATCCGGTGGCTGCCCGTACCGCCGTCGACACGACGCTGAAGGGCTACCCGAACGTCAAGCTGCTCGACCAGACCGAGTTCAAGCAGCAGATCCGCGATCAGATCAACCAGCTGCTGTACGTCGTGTACGCGCTGCTCGGGCTAGCCGTGATCATCGCCATCCTCGGCATCATCAACACCCTCGCGCTGTCAGTCGTCGAGCGCACCCGCGAGATCGGGCTGCTGCGTGCGCTCGGGATGACCCGCGCCCAGCTCCGGCAGACCGTGCGCCTGGAGTCCGTCGCGATCTCGGTCTACGGCGCGGTTCTCGGCGTCCTGCTGGGGCTCGGGCTGGGCGTGGCGTTGCAACGCTCGCTGGCCGACCAGGGCATCGGCACGCTCGGCGTGCCATGGGTGCTGCTCGGGATCGTCCTGGTCCTCGCGGCCGTCGTCGGGGTGTTCGCCGCGCTGTGGCCGGCCCGGCGGGCGGCCCGCCTGGACGTGCTCACGGCGATCACCACCGAGTAGCGGGGCTCCCCAGGTCCTCGGCGACCAGTCGGCGCAGGCGGGCGGCGTCGAGGTCGGCGAGCGAGCCGACGACGTGCCGGCGCGGCGCGGGCTCGATCGGGACCACGAACGGCACTGCCACGACCAGGCACCCGGCGGCCTCGGCCGCGGCCACGCCGACCGGGCTGTCCTCGAGCACCACCGTGCGGCCCGGCTCGACCCCGAGCCGTGAGCATGCGAGCAGGTACGGGTCCGGGTACGGCTTCGTACGCGCGACCTCGTCCCCCGCGATCGTCGTCACGAAATGGGCGCCGCCGACCGAGGCCAGGACCGCGTCGACCAGGACACGCGGCGACGAGGAGACGAGGGCGCACGGGACGCCGTGCTCCTGCAGGTCGGCCAGCAGCGCCTCCGCCCCAGGCCGGTGGTCGGCGCCGTGGGCGAGCAGGTCGGCCATCGTGTCGACCAGCCTGGCCTCGATCTCGTCGGCCGAGCGGGTGCTGCCGCTGACCTGCTTCATGTACGCGGCGACCCGGGACAGCGGCCCGCCCACCATGTCGCCCTGCTCCTGCTCGGACCAGTGCGGGTGCTCGAGCCAGGCCATCACCGCGATCTCGACGTCACCCCAGGCGTGCTCGGTGTCGACCAGCAGACCGTCCATGTCGAACAGCACCGCGGCCAGCGTCAGATCAGCCGGCTGAAGGTTAGCCAGCTGAGGATTAGCCGGCTGAGGATTAGCCGGCATTGAAGTACTTCGCCTCGGGGTGGTGGACGATGATCGCCGACGTGGACTGCTCGGGGTGCAGCTGGAACTCCTCCGACAGCTCGACCCCGATCCGCTCGGGGCGCAGCAGCGGGAGGATCTTGACCTGGTCCTCCAGGTCGGGGCAGGCCGGGTAGCCGAACGAGTAGCGCGACCCGCGGTAGCCCTGCCGGAACACCGCGTCCAGCGCAGGGTCGTCCTCGCCGGAGAAGCCGATCTCGCCGCGGATGCGGGCGTGCCAGTACTCCGCCAGCGCCTCGGTCAGCTGGACCGACAGCCCGTGCAGCTCGAGGTAGTCGCGGTAGGCGTCCTCGGCGAACAGCTTGGCGGTGGCCTCGGAGACCCGGTTGCCCATCGTCACGACTGTGAACGAGACGACGTCGACCTGCCCGGACGAGCGCGGCCGGAAGAAGTCCGACAGGCACAGGTGCCGGTCGCGCCGCTGCCGCGGGAAGGTGAACCGGGCCCGCTCCGGCGAGTCGATGTCGTCGGGGTCCGTCAGCACGACCAGGTCGTCGCCCTCGCTGACGCAGGGGAAGTACCCGTAGCTGACCCCGGCCTCGAGCAGGTTCTCGGTCTTGATCCGGTCCAGCCACATCCGCAGCCGCGGCCGTCCCTCGGTCTCGACCAGCTCCTCGTACGAGACGCCACCGTCACCACGGGTGGGCTTCAGGCCCCACTGGCCGAGGAAGAGCGCACGCTCGTCGAGGTACGCCGAGTAGTCGGCCAGCGCGACGCCCTTGACCACCCGGTCGCCCCAGAACGGCGGCGCCGGGACCTCGTTGTCGACGGCCACGTCGGACCGGGCCGGCATCTGGTCGGCCGGGGTCTCGTCGGGGCGGATGGCGACCGCGCGTACGCGTCGCTCGCGCCGGGCCGGCAGCGCATCGGCGAGCGACTGGCCGGCGCCGCCTGCAGCCGACGACTTGTGCGCGACGACGGCGTCCATCAGCCGCAGCCCCTCGAACGCGTCCCGGGCGTAGCGGACCTCGCCCTCGTAGACCGCCGCGAGGTCCTGCTCCACGTACGCACGGGTCAGAGCAGCGCCGCCGAGGATGACCGGCCAGCGCGCGGCGATGCCGCGCTGGTTCATCTCCTCGAGGTTCTCCTTCATGATCATGGTGGACTTGACCAGCAGGCCGGACATCCCGATCACGTCGGCGCCGTGCTCCTGCGCGGCCTCGATGATCGAGTTGATCGGCTGCTTGATGCCGAGGTTCACCACCGAGTACCCGTTGTTGGTCAGGATGATGTCGACCAGGTTCTTGCCGATGTCGTGGACGTCGCCGCGTACGGTCGCCAGCACGATCGTGCCCTTGCCGTCGTCGTCGCTGCGCTCCATGTGCGGCTCGAGGTAGGCGACCGCGGCCTTCATCACCTCAGCCGACTGGAGCACGAACGGCAGCTGCATCTGGCCGGACCCGAAGAGCTCGCCGACCGTACGCATGCCGGACAGCAGGGTGTCGTTGACGATCTCGAGCGCCGGCCGGGTGGTCAGCGCCTCGTCGAGGTCGGCGTCCAGGCCCTTGCGCTCGCCGTCGACGATGCGGCGCTCGAGCCGCTCGAACAGCGGTAGCGCGGCCAGCTCGTCCGCCTTCGTCTGCCGTGCCGCCGCAGGGTCGACCCCCTCGAACAGGTCGAGGAAGCGGGACAGCGGGTCGTAGCCGGGTGCGTCGGCGGTGGCCGGCACCCGACGGTCGTAGATCATGTCGAGCGCGACCTGGCGTTGCTCGTCGGGGATCCGCGCCGTGGGCAGGATCTTGGACGCGTGCACGATCGCCGAGTCCAGGCCGGCCTTGACGCACTCGGCCAGGAACACCGAGTTCAGCACGATCCGCGCGGCCGGGTTGAGGCCGAACGAGATGTTCGAGAGCCCGAGCGTGGTCTGCACGTCGGGGAACCGGCGCTTGATCTCGCGGATCGCCTCGATCGTCTCGAGCCCGTCGCGCCGCGTCTCCTCCTGCCCCGTGGCGATCGGGAAGGTGAGCGCGTCGACGATGATGTCCTCGACCCGCATCCCCCAGTTCTGGGTGAGGTCGAGGATCAGCCGCTCGGCCACCGCGACCTTCCACTCCGCCGTACGCGCCTGGCCCTGCTCGTCGATGGTGAGCGCCACGACGGCGGCTCCGTGCTCCATCACGATGGGCATCACCTGGTGCATCCGCGACTTGGGCCCGTCGCCGTCCTCGTAGTTGACCGAGTTGACGACCGAGCGCCCGCCGAGCATCTCCAGGCCCGCCTCGATCACCGGCGGCTCGGTCGAGTCGAGCACCAGGGGCAGCGTCGAGGCGGTGGCGAACCGGCCGGCGAGGGTACGCATGTCGGCCACGCCGTCCCGGCCGACGTAGTCGATGCACAGGTCGAGCAGGTGCGCGCCGTCCCGGTTCTGCTCGCGGGCGATCTCGACGCACTCCTCCCAGTTCTCGGCGAGCATCGCGTCCCGGAAGGCGCGCGAGCCGTTGGCGTTGGTGCGCTCGCCGATCGACATGTACGCGGTGTCCTGGCGGAACGTGACGGCCTGGTAGAGCGAGGCGACGCCGGGCTCCGGCCGCACCTTGCGCGCGGTGATGTCGCGACCGCGGACCCGGTCGACCAGCTGGCGCAGGTGCTCCGGCGTGGTGCCGCAGCAGCCGCCGACCAGCGACAGGCCGTACTCGCGGGTGAAGGTGTCGTGGGCGTCGGCCAGCTCGACGGGGGTCAGCGGGTAGTGCGCGCCGTTCGCTCCGAGGACGGGCAGGCCGGCGTTGGGCATGCAGGTCAGCGGGATCCGGGCCTGCTTGGCGAGCTGGCGCAGGTGCTCGCTCATCTCGGCCGGGCCGGTGGCGCAGTTCAGGCCGATCGCCTCGACGCCGAGCGGCTCCAGCGCCGTCAGCGCCGCACCGATCTCGCTGCCGAGGAGCATCGTGCCGGTCGTCTCGACCGTGACCTGGACCCACACGGGTACGTCGATGCCGGCCGCCTTGATGGCGCGCTTGGCGCCGATGATCGCGGCCTTGGCCTGCAGCAGGTCCTGAGCTGTCTCGACGAGGACCGAGTCGACGCCGCCGGCCAGCATCCCGGCGACCTGCTCCTCGTACGCGTCCCGGAGCTTGACGAACCTCACGTGCCCGAGGGTCGGCAGCTTGGTGCCGGGGCCGACCGAGCCGATCACCCAGCGCGGCCGCTCCGGCGTCGACCAGCCGTCAGCCACCTCGCGGGCGATCCGGGCGCCGGCCTCGGACAGCTCGTAGATGCGGTCGGCGATGTCGTACTCGGCGAGGTTGGCCCAGTTGGAGCCGAAGGTGTTCGTCTCGACGCAGTCGACGCCGACGGCGTAGTAGGCGTCGTGGACCGAGGCGACCACGTCGGGCCTGGTGACGTTGAGGATCTCGTTGCAGCCCTCGAGCCCGATGAAGTCGTCGAGGACCAGGTTGTGGCTCTGGAGCATCGTCCCCATCGCCCCGTCGGCGACCACGACCCGCTCGGCCATCGCGGCCCGTAGCGTCGCCGGGCCGGTCCGAGCAGGCGAGAAGGTCATCCCCCCAGGGTAGCGGCCGGTAGTTTGCCGCCCATGACTGCTCTCGCCGGTGAAGGCGTACCGCTCGGCTCCGGGGTCGCTGTCGCGGGGGGCGTCGACCGTGACGTCGCCGGGTACGGAGTGACGCTGCGGGCCACTGTCTGGTCCGGCGCCCCTGTCGCCGAGGGGGCTGGGGATGCTGGCGAAGGCGGGCAGGCGCGACCGACTGTGGTGCTGCTGCACGGCCTGGCATCGCAGCGGCGGTTCTGGAACCTGGTCGCCCCGGGCGTCGCCGCTGCGGGGCTCCGCGTCATCGCGCTAGACCAGCGAGGGCACGGGGACTCGGCCCGGCCGGACGGACCGTACGACGTGGCGACCTGCGCCGCCGACGTGCTCGCCGTCCTGACCGACCTCGGGGTGACCGCGCAGACCGGCGCCGTCGTCGTCGGTCACTCGTGGGGTGCCGCGGTGGCCCTTGCGGTCGCTGCGACCGAGGCCGACCGGGTACGCGCCGTGGTCGCGATCGACGGCGGGATCACCAGCCCGGCCGGCCTGGGCGACCGGGCGGACGTACGCCGCAGGCTGGAGCCACCGCGGCTGGCGGTACGCCCCGAGGAGTTCGCGGCGATGGTCGCGCGCGGCCCGCTGGCTGGTGGCTGGACCGACGCGCACGCCGAGGCCGTGCTGCCGGCGTTCGCCGTCGACCCGGACGGGCTGGCCCGGGCGCGGCTGCGGTTCGACCTGCACATGGCCGTGCTGGACGGGCTGCTCGACGTCGATGTCGAGGCCGTCCTCGCCGGCGTGACGTGCCCTGCCTGGGTGGTCGTCTGCGAGCCGGCGCCGACCAGGGCTGACGGCTCCGGCGGCGCGACCGATGCGGCGTACCACGACGACGCCTGGGCCCGGGCCCGGGCCGAAGGGTTGGAGCGCGCAGGGCGGCTGCTGGCCCAGCCTCGGCTGTTGCGCTGGGCGGGTGCCGTCCACGACGTACCCTTGCAGTGGCCGCCGCTGGTCACCGGGCTGGTCCTCGCGGCGGCCGACGACCGGAGCGGAGGAACTGCGTGATCGAGCTCGATGGGATACCCGAGCTGCGCGACCCGGTCATCATCGCTGCGTTCGAGGGCTGGAACGACGCGGGCGACTCGGCGACCGAGGCGGTCGACTACCTCGAGGAGGTCTGGAAGGCCAAGCCGATCGGCGAGCTCGACCCTGAGGAGTTCTACGACTTCCAGGTCAACCGTCCGCACGTCGAGGTGAACGACGACGGCACCCGGCAGATCACCTGGCCGGGTACCCGGGTCTCGCTCGCCCGGCTCGACGACGTCGGCCGCGACATCGTGCTCGTACGCGGCGTCGAGCCGAGCATGCGGTGGCGGGCCTATTGCAACGAGCTGCTCGTCCTCGCGGCCGACCTCGGTGTCGAGATGGTCGTCACCCTCGGCGCGCTCCTGGCCGACACCCCGCACACCCGGCCGATCCCGGTGACCGGCACCGTCTCCGACCCGGCCCTCGCGGCAAAGCTTGACCTTGAGATCTCACGGTACGAAGGACCCACCGGCATCGTCGGGGTGTTCCAGGAGGCCTGCGGCCGGGTCGGGCTGCCGGCCGTCTCGATCTGGGCGGCGGTCCCCCACTACGTTGCCCAGCCGCCCTGCCCGAAGGCCTCGCTGGCGTTGCTGCGCAAGGTCGAGGACCTGCTGGACCTGCCCGTACCCCTCGGCGACCTGCCCGAGGACGCCCGGGCGTGGGAACGCGGGGTGGACGAGCTGGCGGCCGAGGACGAGGAGATCGCCGAGTACGTCCAGACCCTTGAGGAGGCGCGGGACACCGCCGACCTGCCCGAGGCCAGCGGCGAGGCGATCGCTCAGGAGTTCGAGCGCTACCTCCGCCGCCGCTCCGACGACAAGCCCTGACTCGACTAGGAAAGAGCCACCCCGAGCAGTGCGTCGACGGCGGTACGGATCAGGGCCGGCGCGTCCGCATCGGTACCGCCGCGCAGCCGCTGCTCCTGCGCCCAGCGGTCGACAGCAGCCAGCGCCCGCGGCGCGTCCAGGTCGTCGGCCAGGGCCAGCCGAAGAGCAGCCACCGTCTCAGCGGCCCGCGGCCCGGCAGCAGCAGCAACGACGGCCGAACGCCAGGCTGAAAGCCGCGACTGCGCGCCGACAAGATCCGCGTCGGTCCACTCCCAGTCGGTGCGGTAGTGGTGCCCGAGCAGCGCCAGCCGGATCGCCATCGGGTCGACGCCGGACTCGCGCAGCTTCGAGACGAAGACCAGGTTCCCGCGCGACTTCGACATCTTCTCGCCGTCCAGCCCGACCATGCCGGCATGCACGT
>JANMWN010000107.1:0-2961 GCA_031394045.1 Sporichthyaceae bacterium | reverse complement strand
ATCCACAACGACGGCTGGACCCTGACCCCAGTCCCCGGCGCCCCACCAGCGTTCCACCCACCCCCCTGGGCCCGACAACCCTGACGACACCCCGACCGGCCCACACCCGGACGAGCTGTCGTACCCCGCACCCGCCCCCGGAAACCACAAGCCGGAGGCGTCCACCGCCATGCCGCGGTGCGTTCCTGGAGGCACTGGACAGGTCTGATGAAAAGCGCCACAATTGTGTCCATGAGCACCCAGTCTCTCCGTGACGTGCGCGACCACCTCTCCGAGGTCATCGACCGCGTCGAGCACCAGCACGAACGCGTCATCGTGACTCGCAATGGCAAGGAGGCCGCAGTAATCCTCAGCCCCGACGACCTCGCGCAGATGGAAGAGACCATCGACGTGCTGAGCGACCCGCAGGCCCTGGCTGACATTCGTGAGGCGGACGCCGCATACGCAGCAGGAGACGTCGTACGGGGCGTGGACAACGTTCGTCGACTCCGCCCGTGAGCCGAGTCCCCTCCGAGCTCGTCCTCACCCCACCCGCACGACGGGCACTCACCGACGGGCTGCCTGAGCCTGTGGCCGTTGCGGTGATCGCCTTCCTGACAACTGCTTTGGTAGACAACCCGATGCGCGTCGGCAAGCCACTACGTGACGACCTCAAAGGAGTCTGGTCAGCCCGCCGCGGTACTTACCGGGTGCTGTACCGAGTCCGCGACGAACCCCGCGAGGTGGTGGTCCTTCGCATCGACCACCGCCGCGACGCGTTCCGACCCCTGGCGTAGACCCCGGGCAGCGCAGCGGCGCGCTCAGGGAGCTCACCCCCGGGTGGGCTGACCGAGCAGGTCCCACCGGTTCCCGAACGGATCGATGAAGACCACCACTGGACCGTAGGGCTCGGCCCGCGGCTCGCCCTCGAACCGGACGCCCGCAGCGCGCATCACGGACAGACGTCGGTCGAAGTCTGGGACCCGCAATAAGAACGACACCCGGCCGCCGGTCTGGTTGCCGATCAGCGAGTGCTGCTGCGCTGAGTCCGCCTGAGGCAGGCTAGCGATCGCTGGGTTCACCGGGAGTCACAGACCTGGGCGGCTACTCTGCTGCTGCTGCTGCTGCTGCTGACGTCGGACGAAGGGGGTAAAGGTGCGCCCGATCCCTCGCCTATCCCATGCCGCTGCGGCCGCCGCCCTTGGTCTGGCCCTGGCTGCGTGCACGTCGACGAGTGGCGTGGTTACCAGCGGTCCAGCCCTCCAGAGGTACTCCTGCTGCCTGTCGGGTGACATCCTCGCTGTGCGCCATCCGGGCGAGACGGTGAAGCTGCACTGGATCACCACCCCGCTCGGCCCTTCGGCGAACAGTGCGGCGAGCACCGTCCGACTCGGAGCCGGGTTGTCCGGCCCATTCGTGTCCGTCTCGGCGCTGAAGGCTGCCGACAGCCCCGCAACCTTGACGG
Organism: Sporichthyaceae bacterium; assembly: GCA_031394045.1. Lineage (GTDB taxonomy): Bacteria > Actinomycetota > Actinomycetes > Prado026 > Prado026 > JANYIP01. The sequence continues at coordinate 1,517 of JANMWN010000107.1, read as the reverse complement.
CTCCGGTCATCGTCACCACCAACCAGGTCGGCGCTGCGCCAGTGTCCGTCATCGTCATCCCCAAGGACACCCCAGCGGGGTACTACAACCTCATGACGACGATTGACCAGGACGGCGGGCAACTCGCTGGCGGCAGCGTCATCAAGGTGGAGACCAACTAGGGCCTGGTTCTGCGGCCGGAACGACTATGGGGGCGCCGTGGACAGGTCAGCGGCGCCGGAGACGGTGTCGTGGAAGACATCCAGCATCTGTTCATCTCGACGCTGCTCGTAGGCGTGGATCCAGGTGTCGGTGCCGCCAGCCGCGCAGTACGACTCGACGAGCAGGGCAGCGGACACTCCGGCGCAGTCCATGCCAGCGCCGGACCACGGGTCTTGGTGCAGGCCGCTGTCTCCGACCAGAGCCCACCCAGGCCCTGCCGCGCAACGGATCCAGTCGTCTTGGGGCCTGGACCCGGACAGCCGCTCGACCCGTTCGGCGCCGGCATAGCGGTCCCAGAGCCCACTGTGGCGGCGCACAAGATCGTCGAATCGTTGGCTCGGATCACGCCGGAGGCGCTGGTACTCACTGAGGTTGATGCTCAACGCAAGACATGTCAGCCAGGCGTCGCTGGGGAACACGTAGGCGAGCTGGTCGCCGAGCAGTGAGAACTCCGGGCCGTCCGGCTCGCCGTCGTGCGCCCCTGGAAACCCACGTACATAGCGGTAGTACAGGGCGCGCCGACCGACGAACCGTTCGCGGTCCTAGGCGCGGACCAGCTGCGCGATCGTCGAGCGGCGACCGTCTGCTCCGACTACAAGTCCCGCTGTCACGCTCGACCCGTCCGCAAGCACCACCCCGGTTACCCGCCCAGCCCGCTTGTTGATCGCGGCCACAGCCATCGAGGTCAAAACATGCGCACCAGCCCGGCGGGCCGACTCCAGCAACACCTCGTCCAACGGCAGGCGGCGCACCGACCAGCACCACCCCACGTCGCCGGGGTCCTGAGGCGGCCCGGCAACTGCCTCCGTCGCCCCGTTCTCGTAGTTGTACTCACAGACCAGATGCGGGGCGCCGAGCGCCTCCACATCGGGCAAGGCACCAGATTGGCGGATCACCCTGATCAACCAGTCCCCACGGAAGAAGTGCGTGGACAGGGTCGTGGCTGGTAGCCGCGCGCGATCCAGTACGAGGACGCTGAGGCCACGCTGGGCGAACAATGCCGCCGTCAGTGCACCGGCAACTCGAGCGCCGACCACGACCACGTCGTAGTGCGAGTGAGAAGTCAGCTGCGCGTCGCCGCCGGCCATGGTCACAGCCACTCGTCCTCCCGACCCGCGCCTGTCAGGCACCTCGCACAGCTTGTGACACCGTCACTCTGCTCAGGGGTCAGTCAGGGGCCAACCAGCCGGCGTCCACATGCACGACCTGTCCGGTGATGGTGAAGGTCAGATTACCTTGGCCCTAGCCTCTGAGGGTGCATCGGCGTCAGCTGCTCGACTACGGCGGGATGGCGGTCATCTGGGGGCTGTCGTTCG
>JANMWN010000099.1:0-17116 GCA_031394045.1 Sporichthyaceae bacterium | reverse complement strand
CCTGGCCACCGTCACCTCCAAGACCGCGTCCACCCGCGGACACGTCGAGCAACGGTCGTGGCGCGCGGGGGATGTACTGATCGCGAAGAAGAACACCACCCGCATCCGAATCGGCACCGACACCGTCCGCAATGGAGACCGGTACCGCGTCATCGCCGCCGAACCCGGCGAGGCCGCCGGTGGGCTGGTGGTGGAGGACCTGCGCTGACGGGGGACCACCACCCTGCCGACCGCCTACCTGGCCCGGCACTCCGAGTACGGGTGGGCCGCCACCATCGACGGTGCGCAAGGAGCCACCGCCGACATCGGGATCGTCTTGGCCCGATCCGGCCTGGACCGCGAACACCTCTATGTGGCGATGAGCCGAGGAAGACTCGCTAACCATGTCCACACCACTCCCGAGCTGAACACCGGCGACGCCGGCCCCCACCGCCCCACGCAAGCCCGAGCGCAACCCCCCGCCCCGCCCGCGCAAGCCGTAGTGCAACCCCCTGGCCGTGGTGAGCACCCAGCCGCGTCCCGACAGCGGGCCGAAGCCACGGGTCAGTTGGCGCTGCCGGACCTGGATGCTGCGATCACCCAACTGGCCACCGCGCTTTCGACCAGCGGGCGCGAGCGCGCCGCACACTCCCTCCTCGACCCACCGATCGCCCAAGCTCGAGAACGGGACTGGGAGCGGCGCGACAACCAACGCCCGCCGCAGCCGGTCCCCGCAAAGCACGTACGGAACCAGCGTGACCTCGACAGAGCCCAAGCCCGATGGGAGCAAGCACGCGACCACGTCGACCGGCTGGACGCCCAGGTCCGTGACCTGCGGGACCAGCTCGACGATGCGCCTAGGTGGGCGCGCAGCAGGCGGGCTGCGCTCACCCGAACCCTCACATTCACCGCCGAGATGGTTCTGCCGGGCGCCACCGACCAGCTCCACCAAGCCAGCCGCGACGTAGACGCCCTGACCAAGGTCGTCGACACCCAGACCCAGCAACTCCTCGACACCCACGCGGGCGACCGCGAACGCCGACAGCAAGCTTGGCTCGCGCGGAGCGATCGGACCTACGTCGACCCCAACCCGGTGATTGCTCCCGACGACCCAGCTGCGCCGGCTGCGATGCGCCGTCGAGAGAGAGAACGCGAGCCGTACCGCAATACCCCCAAGCCTTCAGGGCCGGTCCGGTCGATGTAGACCACCGCGCCGAGGGTGAGTCCGCGAAAGGCCTGAAGCCGACACCGGATGTTCCCCAGGGTTTCTGGACACCTCCTAGTAGGACCTGATCGCAACCGCGACGGCACAGCACCAATCAGGAGGCACTCATGACCCGCGACGAGCTACTTGCGCTCCCGCCAGTCCTCGACGTCCCCACCGCCGGCCGAGTCCTTGGCATCGGCCGATCCCTGGCCTACGAACTCGTCCGCACAGGTGCCTGGCCCACCTCGGTGGTACGGGTCGGCAAGCTCATCAAGATCCCCACCGCACCCCTGCTCAGGCTCCTGGACCGACCCCCGGGAGACGCCGCGCCACAGGGGTAATTGGCATCGCGGGGAGGCCTCGGAAACCACGGAAGTGTGGGAAAAGTGTGGGTAAGATCATTTTCGGTGATCTTGGACTCGCCGCGCACCCCGTTTGACCTGGGGTTTTTCGAGTGCCCCCGGTAGGATTCGAACCTACGCTCCCGCCTCCGGAGGGCGATGCTCTATCCCCTGAGCTACGGGGGCTCGGAGGACGCAAAGGCTACCAGGGGAGAGGGCGTCGCCTCATGCACCAGCCCCCTCGCGTGCTCGTCGTCGACGACACCGCCAGCGTCCGCGAGCTGATCCGGATCAACCTCGCACTGGAGGGCTTCGAGGTGCATGTCGCGGTCGACGGCCAGGAGGCCCTCGAGCTCGCGGCGGAGCTGACCCCAGACCTGATCACCATGGACGTCGTCATGCCGAAGCTCGACGGGCTGGCGACGGCGACCCGGCTCAAGGCGGACCCGGCCACGGCCGCGATCCCGATCGTCATGGTCACCGCCCGAGCCCAGACGACCGACCGCGTCAAGGGCCGGGCTGCGGGGGTGGATGCCTACCTCACCAAGCCGTTCGAGCCCAGCGAGCTGGTCGAGACCGTACGAAAGCTGATCGACGAGCGCCGATAGCCTTGCCGCATGACCCCCGCTCAACTCGCTGACTCCGTGCTCGCCGCCGTCCGTGCGGCCCAGGCCTCCGGTGACCTCGTCGTCGACGACTCCGCCGTGCCCGCAGAGATCAAGGTGGAGCGTCCGAAGAACCGCGAGCACGGCGACTACGCCACGAACATCGCGCTGCAGCTGGCCAAGCCCGCCGGTCGGCCACCGCGCGAGGTGGCCGAGGCGGTGGCCAGGCACCTGGCGGCGACCCCCGGCGTCGTCAAGGTCGACATCGCCGGCCCCGGCTTCCTCAACATCACCCTCGATGCCGCCGAGCAGGGCGAGGTCGCCGCGATCGTCGTACGAGCGGGTGCGCAGTACGGCCGCTCGGACACCCTGGCCGGCCAGCGGGTCAACCTCGAGTTCATCTCGGCCAACCCCACTGGCCCCCTCCACCTGGGCCACACGCGGTGGGCGGCGGTCGGCGACGCGATGGCCCGGGTGATCGAGGCGGCCGGCGCGCAGGTCGAGCGCGAGTTCTACATCAACGATCGCGGTATCCAGATGGACCTGTTCGGTGCCTCGCTGGAAGCTGCGGCGCTGGGTCGGCCGACGCCCGAGAACGGCTACCACGGCGCGTACATCCCCGACCTTGCGGCCCAGATCGTGGCAGCGGACGCGGGCATCGTCGACCTGCCCGAGGGCGAGCGGGTCGTGGCGTTCCGTGAGGCGGGCTACCGGCTCCAGCTCGCCGACCAGCAGCGGGTGCTCGACACGTTCCGTACCCACTTCGACGTGTGGTCGTCCGAGCGGGCACTGCACGAGTCGGGCTCGGTCGACAGCGGGCTGGCCAGGCTGCGCACCCAGGGGCACGTCTTCGACCTCGACGGCGCGGTCTGGCTGCGCACGACCGACTTCGGCGACGACAAGGACCGGGTCCTGGTCAAGGCCAACGGCGAGCTGACCTACTTCGCGTCCGACACGGCCTACTACCTGGACAAGAGGGCCCGCGGCTTCGACGTCTGCATCTACCTGCTCGGGGCCGACCACCATGGGTACGTCAACCGGCTGCGCACCGTCGCGGCCTGTGCTGGCGACGACCCCGACCAGAACATCGAGGTCCTGATCGGGCAGCTGGTCAAGATCCTCAGGGCGGGCGAGGAGGTCAAGCTCTCCAAGCGGGCCGGCGACATCGTGACCCTCGAGGAGTTCGTCGAGGAGGTCGGTGTCGACGCCGCGCGCTACACGCTGTGCCGGTACCCGGTCGACTCGCCGCTCACCCTCGATATCGAGGTCATGACGGCGACCACCAACGACAACCCGGTGCACTACGTGCAGTACGCCCACGCGCGGATCTCGTCGGTGCTGAGGGCTGGCAGCGACCTCGGCCTCGCGCCCGACCTGGACGGCTTCGACCCCGGGCTGCTCGAGCAAGACCGCGAGGGCGACCTGCTCGGCCAGCTCGCCCAGTTCCCCCGGGTGGTCGCCACGGCCGCCGAGCTGCGCGAGCCGCACCGGGTCGCTCGCTACCTCGAGGAGCTGGCCGGCACCTACCACCGGTTCTACGACGCCTGCCGGGTGCTGCCCATGGGGAACGAGGAGCCGAGCCCGCTCAACCAGGCCCGGCTGCTGCTCTGCGCGGCCAGCCGGCAGGTGCTGGCCAACGGGCTCGACCTGCTCGGTGTCTCCGCCCCCGAGCGGATGTAGCCGTGCGCGCGCACCCGGCCGGCCCCCGGCACGGCGACCAGCTGCACGACGCCCTGCTCGGGGCACCACCCGTCGACCTGGCCCGGCTCGACCCTGCGGTCTGGTCGAGCGGGGTCGACCGCGACGCAGACGGCGTCCTGCGGCTGGCCGGCCACGACGTACGCGACCTAGCCGCAGAGTTCGGCACGCCCGCGTTCTTCCTCGACGAGGCCGACTTCCGGGCCCGCTGCCAGGATTTCGCGGCGGCCTTCGCCGGGGCGGACGTCTACTACGCGTCCAAGGCCTTCCTCACCACGGCGGTCGCCCGGTGGATCGAGGCCGAGGGCCTTGGACTCGACGTGGCCACCGGGGGAGAGCTGGCGCTGGCCCTGCGCGCGGGCTTTCCGCCCGACCGGATCCTGATGCACGGCAACAACAAGTCGACCGTCGAGCTCGCTGCCGCGCTCGACGTCGGGGTGGGACGGATCGTCCTCGACTCGTACGAGGAGATCGCCCGGCTGGGCTTCCTCGCCGACGAGCGCGGCCTGCGTCCCCGGGTCCTGGTCCGCGTCACGGTCGGGGTCGAGGCGCACACCCACGAGTACATCGCGACCGCCCACGAGGACCAGAAGTTCGGCTTCTCGCTCACAGGTGGCGACGCCGCGGAGGCGGTCCGTCGCGTCGTCGCGCTGCCGCAGCTCGAGCTGGTGGGCCTGCACTCCCACATCGGCTCGCAGATCTTCGACACTGCAGGCTTCGAGGTGGCCGCGCACCGGGTCGTCAGCCTGGCGGCTCAGGTACGCGACGAGCATGGCCTTGAGCTGCCGGAGCTGAACCTCGGCGGCGGGCTCGGCATCGCGTACGTCGCGGGCGACGACCCGGCCCACCTCGTAGCGGTGGCCGCCTCGCTGCGGGCGATCCTGGAACGCGAGTCGGCGGCGTACGGGCTGACGGTGCCCAGGCTGGCGGTCGAGCCGGGCCGCGCGATCGTCGGGCCGACGACCTTCACGCTGTACGAGGTTGGCACGGTCAAGGACGTCGAGTACGCCACCGACCTGCACCGTTCGTACGTCAGCGTCGACGGTGGGATGAGCGACAACATCAGGACTGCGCTGTACGACGCCGAGTACACCGTCGTGCTCGCGTCCCGCGCCAGCGCCGCCGAGCCGAGGCTGTCCCGCGTCGTCGGCCGGCACTGCGAGAGCGGCGACGTCGTGGTCAAGGACGCGTGGCTGCCTGGGGACCTCGCGCCCGGCGACCTGCTCGCCGTCGCGGCCACCGGCGCGTACTGCCGGGCGATGGCCTCCAACTACAACGCGGTGGGTCGCCCCCCGGTGGTGGCCGTCACCGGTGGCGCCACCGGTGCTGCCCGCGTGATCCTGCGGCGCGAGACGGTCGACGACCTGCTCGCCCTCGACGTGGACGCCTGATCGGCTGATCACCCGCACGGTAGGGTCGTGTCGTCTGCCAGGCGGGCAGGCGCGAGCGAGAACAAGTGCTGAGGAGACCGGGTCATGGGCGCGCAGCCGCTCCGAATCGCGCTGCTTGGCTGCGGGGTGGTCGGGAGCGAGGTGGTCCGGCTGCTCACGTCCCAGGCAGACGACCTGGCCGCCCGCATCGGTGCCCCCCTCGAGCTGGTGGCCATCGGCGTACGCGACGCGGCCGCCGAGCGACGGGTACCCGTGCCGCGCGAGCTGCTCACCGACGACCTTCCTGGCCTGGTCGCCCGCGTCGACGTCGATGTCGTCGTCGAGCTGATGGGTGGCATCGAGCCGGCCAGGACCCTGCTGATCCAGGCCATCCGTCGCGGCGCCAGCGTCGTCACCGCCAACAAGGCCCTGCTGGCCGAGCACGGCGCCGAGCTGTACGAGGCCGCCGACGAGGCCGGGGTCGACCTCTACTACGAGGCCTCCGTGGCCGGCGCGATCCCGTTGCTGCGCCCGCTCCGCGAGAGCCTCGCTGGCGACAACGTCAACCGGGTGCTCGGGATCGTCAACGGCACCACCAACTACATCCTGACCAAGATGGACGAGACCGGCGCCAGCTTCGCCGACGCACTGGGGGAGGCGCAGGCCCTCGGGTATGCCGAGGCCGACCCCACCGCCGACGTCGAGGGCTACGACGCAGCTGCCAAGGCGGCGATCCTGGCCGGGCTCGCGTTCCATACCCGGGTCACGCTGGCCGACGTCTACCGCGAGGGCATCACCGGTGTCAGCGCCGGCGACGTGGCCACGGCGCAGGCCATGGGCCACGTCATCAAGCTGCTGGCGATCTGCGAGCGATCCCGGGACGGCCGGGGCGTATCCGTGCGCGTGCACCCCGCGATGATCCCGCTGACCCATCCGCTGGCCGGCGTGCGCGAGGCGTACAACGCGGTGTTCGTCGAGTCCGAGGCGGCCGGTCAGCTGATGTTCTACGGCCGTGGCGCCGGTGGCTCTCCCACCGCGTCCGCGGTCCTCGGCGACCTGGTCGCGGTGGGGCGCAACCGGTTGTCCGGTGGTCGCGGGCCGCGCGAGAGCGCGTACGCCGATCTCGAGGTACGCCCGCTCGGCGAGGCGCTGACGCGTTACTACATCGGCCTGGACGTGGCGGACAAGGCGGGCGTGCTCGCGGCCGTCGCACAGACTTTCGCCGCGCACGACGTCTCGATCGAGACGCTGCGCCAGGACGGCAGGGGCGACGAGGCAGCCCTGCTCGTCGTCACGCACAAGGCCTCGGAGTCCGCGCTGGCCGCAGTGGTCGAGAACCTCCGGGCTCTGGACGTCGTCCGCGCGGTCGCGTCCGTGATGCGGGTGGAAGGCGACTGATCATGGCCCCTCAGCTGACGTCCGAACTCGGCGCGCGCACCCACCTGTGGCGCGGCGTGATCGAGGAGTACCGCGACCGGATGCCGGTCAGCTCGACGACCCCCATCGTGTCGCTGCGCGAGGGCGGCACCCCGCTCGTCCCGGCGCCGACCCTGTCGGCCGAGACCGGGTGCGACGTCTATCTCAAGGTCGAGGGCGCCAACCCGACCGGCTCCTTCAAGGACCGCGGCATGACCGTCGCGATCTCCAAGGCGGCCGAAGACGGCGCCCGCGCGGTGATCTGCGCGTCCACCGGCAACACCAGTGCCTCGGCGGCCGCGTATGCCGTACGCGGCGGGATGGTCTGCGCCGTCCTCGTACCCCAGGGCAAGATCGCTCTCGGCAAGCTGTCCCAGGCGCTGGCCCACGGAGCCACCCTGCTGCAGGTGGACGGCAACTTCGACGACTGCCTGACGTTGGCGCGCGACCTCGCGGAGCACTACCCGGTCGCCCTGGTCAACAGCGTCAACCCCTACCGGATCGAGGGACAGAAGTCGGCGGCGTTCGAGATCGTCGACGCGCTCGGCGACGCCCCCGACATCCACTGCCTCCCCGTGGGCAACGCAGGCAACATCACCGCGTACTGGAAAGGCTTCGGCGAGTACGCCGCCGACGGGATCGCCTCGAAGCGGCCGCGGATGTGGGGGTTCCAGGCCGCGGGTGCGGCGCCGATCGTCAACGGTGCCCCGGTCGCCAAGCCCTCGACCATCGCGACCGCGATCAGGATCGGGAACCCGGCGTCGTGGGACTTCGCGCTGGCCGCCCGCGACGAGTCCGGCGGGCTTATCCACGCGGTCACCGACCGGCAGATCCTGCGGGCCTACCGCCACCTCGCCTCGCGTGAGGGCGTCTTCGTCGAGCCGGCCTCCGCTGCGTCGGTCGCCGGTCTGCTCCAGTCGGCGGCGGACGGCCTGCTCGACCCTGGCCAGACCGTCGTGTGCACGGTGACGGGGCACGGTCTGAAGGACCCGCAGTGGGCGATCGACGGCGCCCCCGCCCCTCGCACGGTGGGCGTGGACGCGCATGCGGCTGCCGTCCTCCTCGGCCTGGACGGCTGATGGCGGCACCTCGTACGGCAACCTTCCGGGCCGCACCGGTTCGCGTCCGAGTCCCGGCGACCAGTGCGAACGTGGGTCCTGGCTTCGACGCCTGCGGTCTCGCCCTCGCGCTGTACGACGACCTCGTGGTCCAGGTGACCGAGTCGGGCGTGGACTGCGAGGTCGCGGGGGAGGGCGCCAACAGGGTGCCCGCCGGCGAGCGCAACCTCGTCGTCAAGGCCCTGCGCGCGGCGTTCGCGGTCCTCGGGGGCCAGCCGCGCGTTTTGGCGCTGCGCCGCCCCAACCGGATCCCCCACGGTCGCGGGCTCGGGTCGAGCGCTGGGGCGATCGTTGCCGGCGTGCTGGCGGCGCGCGCCCTGGTCGTGGGCGGCAGCGAGCGGCTCGACGACCTCGCCGTGCTCCGCCTGGCCGCCTCGATCGAGGGTCACCCGGACAACGTCGCGGCCTGCCTGCTCGGCGGTTTCGCGATCGCCTGGACCGGCGAGGACGGCGTACGCGCGCTCGCCCAGCCGGTGGCGGCGTCGATCGCGCCCGTGGTGTTCGTACCCTCCACCTCGGTACCCACCTCCAAGGCCCGCCGGCTGCTGCCCGAGCAGGTCCCGTTCGCGGACGCGGCCCGGTCGGTCGGTCGGGCCGCGCTGCTGACCGCCGCCATCAGCAGCCGCCCAGACCTGCTGTTCGCCGCGACGGACGACTGCCTCCACCAGCCCTACCGCGCCGCCGCGATGCCGAGGTCGGCCGCCCTCGTCGACCGGCTCAGGTCCGAGGGTGTCGCTGCGGTCATCTCCGGCGCCGGGCCTGCGGTGCTCGCCCTTGCCGACACCGGCTCGGCCGGCCGAGTCGAGGCGCTGGCACCGCGCGGCTGGTTGGTGCACCGGCTCGACGTCGAGCGCGAGGGTGCCCGGCTGATGCCTCTGTGAGTCCGGGGGGAAGGGTTCCGGCCCGGATGGTGTTACTGTGTGCACGCACCAGACGCCCATCGGGCCGGTGCTCCACTGCCACCCCAGCTCCCACGGTCGTACACCGATGCTGGCAATTGCTTCGAAGGTCGAACCTCTGGCCTCCGTCGGGTGGCACACGAAGTTAACGGAGCCCGCCTCCAAGAGCCTGGTCGCTACTCCATCCCGCTCTCGAAGGACACTTTTAAGTGAGCGACACAACCACAGACGTCGTCGACGCGCGACCGGCAAGCTCCGACTCCGCGTCCGACTCCATCACTACCACCAGCACGGCCAGCAGTGCCGAGAGCAAACCGCGCCGCAAGCCGGCCGGGCTCAACGGCATGGTGCTCGCCGAGCTCCAGCAAGTCGCCTCCACGCTGGGGATCGCCGGGACGACCCGTCTCCGCAAGGGCGAGCTGGTCGCCGCGATCACCGCAGCGCAGGGCGAAAGCACCCCGAAGGCAGCCACCAGTGCTGCCACGAGTACGGCACCGCGGGCTGGACGCACGCGGACCGCCACCCCTCCGCCTCAGGCTCACGTCGAGACTGCGAAGCCGTCCTCGACCTCCGAGTCGACCCCCTCGGCGGAACAGACCGAGCCGGCGTCCGCGGCGTCCTCGAGCAACGGCTCGGCCAACCAGTCCGCCAACCAGACTGGCCAGCAGACCGGCCAGCAGGGCGACCGGCCCACCCGCAACCGTGACCAGCGGCCCCCTCGGGAGCAGCGCGACCGGAACCAGGGCAACCAGAACCAGAACCAGCAAGCCGGCCAGACCGCTCAGGGCGGCAACCAGCAGGGCGGCCAGCAAGGCGGCAACCAGCAGAGTGGCCAGCAAGGCGGCAACCAGCAGAGTGGTCAAGGCGGCGGCGGCCAGAACCGGCCGCCGTACTACGACGACGAGGACGGCAGCGGACGTCGCCGGCGTCGCGGTCGCGGTCGCGACCGACGCCCCGGGGTCCGTGAGCGTCCGGAACGTTTCGGCGGCGAGGCCGAGCCGGTGATCAACGACGACGACGTCCTGGTCTCCGTCGGCGGCATCGTCGACGTCCTCGACAACTACGCCTTCGTCCGGACGACCGGCTACCTGCCCGGTCCCAACGACGTGTACATCACCCTCGCCCAGGTCCGTAAGTACGGCCTGCGCAAGGGCGACGCCGTCACCGGTGCCGTCCGGCAGACCAAGGACGGCGAGCGCCGCGACAAGTTCAACGCGCTCGTCCGCCTCGACACGGTCAACGGCCTCGAGCCGTCGGCCGCGCTGAACCGGCCCGACTTCAACAAGCTGACTCCGCTGTACCCGCAGGACCGGCTCCGGCTCGAGAGCGACCCGACCAACCTGACCGCCCGGGTCATCGACATCGTCGCCCCGATCGGCAAGGGCCAGCGTGGCCTGATCGTCTCGCCGCCCAAGGCGGGCAAGACGATGGTGCTGCAAGCCATCGCCAACGCGATCAGCCTGAACAACCCTGAGGTCCACCTCATGGTCGTCCTGGTCGACGAGCGTCCTGAAGAGGTCACCGACATGCAGCGGTCGGTCAAGGGCGAGGTCATCGCCTCGACCTTCGACCGTCCGGCCGAGGACCACACCGTCATCGCCGAGCTGGCGATCGAGCGGGCCAAGCGGCTGGTCGAGCTCGGGCACGACGTCGTGGTCCTGCTCGACTCGATGACCCGGCTCGGCCGTGCGTACAACCTGGCGGCCCCGGCGTCCGGTCGCATCCTGTCCGGTGGTGTCGACTCCAGCGCGCTGTACCCGCCCAAGCGTTTCTTCGGCGCAGCCCGCAACATCGAGAACGGTGGCTCGCTCACGGTTCTCGCGACGGCGCTGGTCGAGACCGGCTCGAAGATGGACGACGTGATCTTCGAGGAGTTCAAGGGCACCGGCAACATGGAGCTCAAGCTCGACCGGCGACTCGCGGACAAGCGGATCTTCCCGGCCGTGGACGTCGACCCGTCCGGTACCCGCAAGGAAGAGATCCTGCTCTCGCCGGAGGAGCTCAAGATCGTCTGGAAGCTGCGCCGGGTGCTCCACGCGCTCGACTCCCAGCAGGCGATCGAGCTGCTGATCAACAAGCTCAAGCAGACCAAGAGCAACTACGAGTTCCTGCTCGAGGTCGCCAAGACCACGCCGATGTCCGGCGGCTCCGACGACTGACGGAATGCCCGGCCAACGGCCGGCGTTTCGCAGGCATCGCCCGGTGCTGTCACACTGGGCACTCGGTCCGGTTCACGGCCTCGACGAAGACTCGTCGGGTCGACCCGGGCCACGACGACAGGAGAGCACGATGAAGCCCGACATCCACCCCACGTACGTCGAGACCCAGGTGACGTGCACCTGTGGCAGCACGTTCGTGACGCGCAGCACCGCCACCAGTGGTCAGATCCACGCTGACGTGTGCTCGGCCTGCCACCCGTTCTACACGGGCAAGCAGAAGATCCTCGACACCGGCGGCCGCGTCGCCAAGTTCGAGCAGCGCTTCGGCAAGAAGGCCGACGCAGCCAAGTAGCTTCGCTGACGGCGCCGTCCCGGGACTCCCCGGGACGGCGCCGTTCGTCTTGTCCGACCCGCTTCGCCCTGTGATCGCAACAACCAGCCGAGAGGCACGCCGATGTTCGACAACGTCGAAGATCTTGTGGCCGAGTACGCCGACCTGGAGCATCAGCTCGCCGACCCGGCGATCCACGCCGACGCCGGAGCGGCCAGGAGGCTGGGGCGGCGCTATGCCGAGCTCGGCCCGATCGTGGCCGCCTACCGAGAGTGGCGGCAGACCGGCGACGACATCGGGGCCGCGGCCGAGCTGGCCGCCGAGGACGGCTCCTTCGCCGCCGAGGTCGTCACGCTGACCGAACGCCGGGCCGAGCTCGACGCGAAGCTGCGGCTGCTCCTGGTCCCCAGGGACCCCGACGACGACCGCGACGTGATCCTCGAGGTCAAGGCGGGCGAGGGCGGCGACGAGTCGGCCCTGTTCGCCGGTGACCTGCTGCGGATGTACCTTCGCTACGCCGAGCGCCGTGGCTGGAAGGTCGAGGTGCTTGACGCCCAGGACGCCGATCTCGGTGGCTACAAAGGGGTTTCGGTCGCGGTCAAGGCCAAGGGGACGCCGCAACCCGGCGAGGCACCGTGGGCCCGGCTGAAGTACGAGGGCGGCGTGCACCGCGTCCAGCGGGTCCCGGCGACCGAGTCGCAGGGCCGCATCCACACCTCCGCGGCCGGCGTTCTCGTCCTGGCCGAGGCCGAGGACGTCGACGTGACCATCGACCCCAACGACATCCGGATCGACGTCTACCGCTCCAGCGGGCCGGGTGGGCAGAGCGTCAACACGACCGACTCGGCGGTCCGGCTCACGCACGTACCGACCGGCATCGTGGTGTCCTGCCAGAACGAGAAGTCGCAGCTGCAGAACAAGGAGTCCGCGATGCGCATCCTGCGCGCCCGGATCCTCGCCGCAGCCCAGGAGGCGGCCGACGCCGCCGCCTCGGACGCCCGCCGCAGCCAGGTACGCACCGTCGACCGGTCCGAGCGGATCCGGACGTACAACTACCCGGAGAACCGGATCGCCGACCACCGGACCGGCTACAAGGCCTACAACCTCGACCAGGTCCTCGACGGCGATCTCGACCCCGTGGTCGAGTCGGCCATGGAGGCCGACCTCGCGGCGAAGCTCAGCGGCGATGGCTGATTCGACCGCCTCGGTGCAGTCGGTGCAGTCGGTGCTCTGGGTGCTCGTCGGTGACGCCGCGCTCGCCTTCGAGGCCGCCGGCGTGCCCTCACCGCGCTTCGACGCCGAGGAGCTGATGGCCTGGGCCGTCGGCACCCGGCGTTCGGCACTGCGCACCGTGGACCGCCTCGACGACGACGCCGTGTCCCGCTTCCGCGCTGCGGCGCGCAGGCGCGAGAGCCGGGAACCCTTGCAGCACATCACCGGGACGGCTGCCTTCCGGTACGTCGAGCTCGCCGTAGGTCCCGGTGTCTTCGTGCCCCGGCCCGAGACCGAGGTCGTCGCCGGCCGGGCGATCGAGCTCGCTGCGGCCGTCGTCGCGCAGGGACGCACCCCTCTGGTCGTGGACCTGTGCACCGGCTCCGGGGCCATCGCGGTCGCGGTGGCCGGCGAGGTCCCGACCGCCAGCGTCCATGCGGTCGAGCTCGGCGAGAGCGCTCTGGTGTGGGCCGGCCGCAACATCGAGGGCACGGGGGTGGTGCTGCACGCCGGCGACGCGGCGACGGCGCTGCCCGAGCTTGAGGGCACGGTCGACGTCGTCGTGAGCAACCCGCCGTACGTCCCTGCGGACGGGCTGATCCGTGACCCCGAGGTCCTTGTCCACGACCCCGGGCTCGCGCTGTGGGGGAGCGGGGCGGATGGGCTCGACGTGGTCCGCGCCGTCGCCCGACGGGCGCAGGCGCTGCTGCGACCCGGCGGCTGGTTCGTCGTCGAGCACGCCGACCTCCAGGGCGCGGCGGTGCTCGCTTCCCTCCACGAGCAGGGAGGATGGACCGACGTTGCCGACCACGTCGACCTCGCGGGACGCGACCGGTTCGCGGTGGCCCGGAAGTCGATGGTCGACCCGTACGGGCAGCAGGAGCAAGGGAGCACAGGAGCGAGATGAGCCGTCGTTTCAGCTGCGATGACCCGGCCGAGCGTGAGGCGGGGCTGACGCAGGCAGCCGAGGTCGCGCGCCGCGACGAGCTGGTCGTGCTGCCCACCGACACGGTCTACGGCCTGGGCTGCGACGCGTTCTCGTCCACCGGCGTACGCGACCTGCTGCAGGCCAAGGGCCGTGGCCGGGACATGCCGCTCCCGGTCCTCGTCGGATCGACGCGGACCATCGCCGGCCTGGCCGCCTTCCTGCCCCTCGCCGCCGAGGAGCTGATCGAGGCTTTCTGGCCGGGTGCCCTCACGATCGTGGTCAAGCAGGCACCGTCCCTCGCCTGGGACCTCGGCGACACAGCGGGAACCGTTGCCGTGCGGATGCCGCTGCACCCGGTCGCGATCGAGCTGCTCGGCCGGGTCGGGCCGATGGCGGTCAGCTCGGCCAACCGGTCCGGAGAGCCGCCGGCGACGACGGTCGACGAGGCGATGGCCCAGCTCGGCGACTCGGTGTCGGTCTACCTCGACGGCGGCACCAGCGGTGCGGCGGTCCCCTCGACGATCGTCGACCTCAGCCACGACGTTCCCCGGGTGCTCCGGCTCGGTGCGCTCGGTCTGGATGCGCTGCGCGAGGTCTGCCCGGACATCGAGGCCGCGACGTGACGGACCCGGCCGGCCAGACCCAGGATCGGTTCCGGGTGCTGCACGTGTGCACGGGCAACATCTGCCGGTCGCCCATGGCCGAGCGGATCATGCGGGCCGAGCTGGAGACCCGGTTCGGCGTGCCGGCCGGTGCGGTCGACGTACGCGGCGCGGGGACCTACGGCGGTCATCGGGGCGACTCGATGAACCCGCCGGCCGCCCGTGTCCTGCGCGAGCGCGGGATCGACCCCGACGGGTTCAGCGCCACCTGGCTGCGCGAGGAGCAGGTGGCCTGGGCCGACCTCGTGCTCACCGCGACGGCCGAGCACCGAAGCGCTGTCCTCGGTCTCGACCCGACGGCGCTGCGGCGTACGTACACCCTCAAGGAGCTGGCCCGGCTGGCCGCCGAGGTCACTCCCGACCAGCTGCCTCCCGGCGGACCCGCGGTCCGGCTGCGCGCCCTGGTTGCGCTGGCGTCCGGGCTGAGGGCCCTGCACCCCGCGCACCCGCGTACGGCCGACGACATCGGCGACCCGTTCGGTGGGCCGATCGAGGAGTTCCGCGAGACCGCCGACGACATCACGACGGCTGTGCGCGGGTTGCTCCGGCCGGTCTGATCGGGTCGTAGACTCCGCTGCACGCTCCTGCCCTCGAAGCAGACTGGAGATCCGCCATGCCCGACAGTGCAGCGACCCCGTTCTGGGGTCCCGACTTCGCCGCGCTCCAGAGCGAGGACCCGGAGATCGCCGCGGTGATCCTCGGCGAGCTCGAGCGCCTGCGCGGCGGGCTGCAGCTGATCGCCAGCGAGAACTTCACCTCGCCGGCCGTCCTCGCGGCTCTGGGCTCGACCCTGTCGAACAAGTACGCCGAGGGGTACCCGGGCAAGCGCTACTACGGCGGCT
This sequence comes from Sporichthyaceae bacterium, assembly GCA_031394045.1. Lineage (GTDB taxonomy): Bacteria > Actinomycetota > Actinomycetes > Prado026 > Prado026 > JANYIP01. Next base: position 2,349 of record JANMWN010000099.1, on the reverse strand, counting down.
GCGCCGAGGTCGACAAGGCCGAGCTGATCGGGATCGAGCGGGCCAAGGAGCTGTTCGGGGCCGAGCACGCCAACCTGCAGCCGCACTCCGGTGCCAGCGCCAACATCGCGGCCTACGGCGCGTTCGTGAAGCCGGGCGAGACCGTCCTTGCGATGAGCCTCCCGCACGGCGGCCACCTGACCCACGGGTCCAAGGTCAACTTCTCCGGCAAGTGGTTCAACATCGTCTCCTACGGGGTGAACAAGGAGACCGAGCTCATCGACTACGACGAGGTGCGCTCGCTCGCCCTCGAGCACCGGCCCAAGATGATCATCTGCGGTGCGACCGCCTACCCGCGGCTGATCGACTTCGCCGCCTTCCGCAGCATCGCCGACGAGGCCGGCGCGATCATGATGGTCGACGCCGCGCACTTCATCGGGCTGGTCGCCGGCAAGGCCATCCCCAGCCCCGTACCCCACGCGGACGTCGTCTGCTTCACCACCCACAAGGTCCTGCGCGGGCCGCGCGGCGGCATGATCGTGTGCAAGGCCGAGCACGCGGCGGCCATCGACAAGGCGGTCTTCCCGATGATGCAGGGCGGTCCCCTGATGCACGCGGTCGCGGCCAAGGCGGTGGCGCTGAAGGAGGCGGCCACCCCGGCCTACCAGGCGTACGCCCGCCAGGTGATCGCCAACGCGCAGGCGCTGGCCGAGGGGCTCGCGGCCGAGGGCATGCGCCCGGTCTCCGGCGGCACCGACACCCACCTCGCACTGATCGACCTGCAGGGCATCGGGGTCACGGGGGCGGATGCCGAGGTCCGCTGCGACGCGGCCAAGATCACCCTCAACAAGAACTCCATCCCGTACGACCCGCAGCCGCCTTCGATCGGCTCGGGCATCCGCGTCGGTACGCCTGCGGTGACCACGCAGGGCATGAGCGAGACCGACATGAAGGACATCGCGGGGCTGATCGGTCGAGCGGTGCGGGACGCCGACGGAACGGCCGCCGCCGAGGTCGCAGCCGGAGTGGGTGCCCTCGTCGGCGCGCACCCGGCCTACCCGCGTCCCTGACCGGCCCGGCTCCGTCGACACGGTACGAGCCCGGGAGCTGACCACGCGTGCGCGAGTACCTGCTGACGATGCTGATCGCTGCGACGGTCACGTATCTCGCGGTCGGTGTCGTGCGGTCGGTCGCGATCCGGTTCGGGATCATGGCCGAGATCAGGGACCGCGACGTCCATGACACCCCGATCCCGCGGCTGGGCGGGGTCGGCATGCTGCTCGGGCTGTTCGCCGCGTTCCTGGTCGCCGCCCAGCTCCCGTTGCTGCGCCGGGTGTTCGAGTCCGGGGCCGAGATCCGGGGGATCCTCACCGGCGCGTCGGTGATCTGCCTGCTCGGGGCGATCGACGACATCTGGGGCCTGGACGCCATCACCAAGCTCGCCGGCCAGACCCTCGCCGCTGGGTTGATGGCGCTGCAGGGAGTCCAGCTGCTCTGGCTGCCGTGGGCGGGCACGACCATCGTCCTCGACTCCACGTCCGGGACGCTGATCACCGTCCTGGCCGTCGTCGTCACCGTCAACGCGGTCAACTTCGTCGACGGGCTCGACGGGCTCTCGGCGGGCCTGGTGGGTATCGCGGCGAGCGCGTTCTTCGTCTTCTCGTACATCCTGTCGGTCCAGCAGTCGATCGACCGGGCCGCCACCCCGAGCCTGATCTCGGCCGTCCTGGTGGGCATGTGCGCGGGGTTCCTGGTGCACAACTTCAACCCGGCCCGCATCTTCATGGGGGACTCGGGCTCGATGCTGATCGGGCTGCTGCTGGCCTCGTCGACGATCACCCTCACCGGCCGGGTCAGCTACGGCGGCCTGGACCCCGGCGACAAGCTGCCGCTGCTCCTGCCGCTGCTGCTGCCGTTCGCGGTGCTCGCGGTGCCGTTCGCCGACCTGCTGCTGGCCATCGTCCGGCGTACCCGGGCCCGCCGGTCGCCCTTCTCGCCGGACAAGCAGCACCTGCACCACCGGCTGCTCGAGATCGGGCACTCGCACCGGCGAGCGGTCCTGATCATGTACGGCTGGACCGGGCTGATCGCGTACGGGGCGGTCGGGTTCGCCCGGCTGCCGATGCCCGTGGCGGTGACCGTCGTCGCTGTCGGCATCATCGCGCTGGTGGTGCTGGTCGGCTGGCCCCGGCGCCGGGCCCGCGCCACCCCCGTACCGTCCTGAAAGCGTTGATCAACAGGTCAGGACGGTGGTCTGGAACGGCTCCCGGGAGCCCTCGTTTTGCTGGCGCCCCCGTGCAGATGGAAGGATGCCTCACGTGTACAGTCCATCAACGATTGCTGGACACAGCAGCCCGCTCGGTGGTCCCA
>JANMWN010000022.1:0-3020 GCA_031394045.1 Sporichthyaceae bacterium | reverse complement strand
GTCCAGGGAGCCGACCCTGAGCGCGGGTCGTTGCGGCTCGGCGCAGTGACGACCGCGGGGGAGTACCTCGTCCCCGGCCTCCTGGCCACGTTCCTCGCCGATCACCCGGACATCATCGTGACTCTGGAGGTGGGGGTCCGCGACCGGGTGCACGAGCTGCTCGCGTCGCACCACCTCGACCTCGTCATCGCCGGGCGCCCGCCCCGCGGCTCCGGGTTGGTCACCAGGGCGATGCGTCGGAACTCGCTCGTGGTGGTGGCTGCGCCCGGGCTGCCGGCGGACCTTCCCTCGACCGCGTGGCTCCTGCGCGAGCAGGGTTCGGGAACCCGGGCCACGACGCTCGCCCTGCTCGACACCCTCGAGATCACCCCTCCGACGCTGGCCGTGGGCTCGCACGGTGCGGTCGTCGCGGCGGCATCGCTCGGGCTCGGCCTCGCGCTGGTCTCGCAGGACGCCGTACGCCGGCAGCTGGACTCGCGCGAGCTGGTCGTGGTCTCCGTGCCTGGTACGCCGCTCGCCCGCCCCTGGCATGCCGTTACCGGGCGGGCCCCGACGGCGACCACCAGGCTGTTCGTCACCCACCTCCTGGACCAGGCCACCGCCGGCGAGCTTGCGTTCCAGTCGCCGCGAGCCCCGAAGGGCAGCGGCAGGACTGCGGCGGCAGCACGGGGAAACCCTCTCACCCCCTGATCCGCCTGGGCGGGGTTTGCCGGGAGGCAGATGTGGGCAGGTGTGCCTGCGACCGGGGCCACCTGAGAGGACTCAGCGATGAGCGACGAGCAGCAGGACACCGTGCACCTCCCCGTACCGAGCGGTGACTTGATCCCAGGGATGGTCACCGTCGTCGAGGAGACCCGACCCGAGGTGGTCGTCGACCTGTCGGCCGCCCCGGTCCACGCTGCCACCGCCCCGACGGTCAGCCACTTCGACGTGGTGCTGCGGGGGTACGAGCGGCACCAGGTGGACGGGCACCTGCGCGAGCTGACGGGGCTGGTCGACCAGCTGCGCGCCGAGCTGGCCGACGTGACGCATCGCGAGAGCAGCGCGAGCGGCGAGCTGGAACGGATGCGCGGCGATCTCGACCGTGGCCGGCCCAGCTTCGACGCGCTCGGCGAGCGCGTCGCACAGATGCTCAGCCTGGCCGAGAGCGAGGCTGCCCAGCTGAGGGCCGACGCGGAGCAGGACACCGCAGCCCTGCGGCACGCGGCCGGTCGCGAGGCGGCCGACATCCGCTCCGACGCGCGCCGCGAGGCCGAGGAGCTCGGGGCTGCAGCTCGCGCCGAGGTCGCCGACCTGGGCGAGCAGCGGGTCACGCTCCTCACCGAGCTCGCGGCGATGCGCGACACCCTGAACACGATCCTTGCGTCTTCGTTCGAGCAGTGGCCCTCGCTCGCAGCGACCGACGAGGCCCTAGGCGAGGAGACTCGAGGCGACAAGACCTGAGCACTGGCCCCTTCGGCCCGATGGTCGGCAGGTCCTCGGTAGTTGCTCTCCCTGCGGTGTTCCTCAACACTTCGACGGACGTGAGGGAGAGTGAGATCGATGGCCCTGGTAGAGCGGGACGAGAACGACCTGTTGGCCGAGGCCAACCGCATGGACTTCGCTTCGGCCGGGCTGCGCGCGGTCAACCTGATGTCGTCCCCGGGCGCCGGCAAGACCGCGTTGCTGCGCGAGACGCTGCTGCGGATCGGTACGCGGGGCCGGATCGGCATCGTCGAAGGAGACATCGAGACCAGCCGCGACGCCGATCGTCTGGAGGGGCTCGGCGCCAGCGTCGTTCTCGTCAATGCCAGCAACGGGTTGAGGGGCGAGCGCCACCTCGATGCGGCGATGGTGCCTTCGGCATTGCTTCGCCTTCCGCTCACTGTGCTCGACCTGCTGCTGATCGATAGCCCAGGAAACCTGTTGTGGCCGGACGAGTTCTCCGTCGGCGAGGACGCGCGGGCGACGGTCTATGCGGTGACCGACGGGGAGGAGCAGCCGCTGAAGTACCCCGTCATGTTCCGGTAGGCGGACGTTGTGCTCGTCAACGAGGTGGACCTGTTGCCATACCTCGACTTCGACCTCGAGTTCTTCTATCACAACCTCGCAAAGGTGAACCCGACGACGGAAGTCATCGAGATCAGCGCGCGGTCGGGTGTCGGCGTCGACGCCTGGTGCGACTGGCTGCTGGCGCTCAGGGATGGAGCTTCTGGCCATCGGCGAGCATGCTGACGAACTTCTCGATCCGCTGGGATCGAGTGGCGGCCCGCTTCGCGTCGTGCACGCGGTAGAGGACGGCATAGCGGTTGGTGCCGTCGAGGGTGTCGAAGAACGACTGCGCTGCGGGGTTGGCGTCCAGGGCGGCCTGGAGGTCGTCGGGGACAGTCATCGTCCTCGCGCCCGCGTATGCCGCCTCCCATCGACCGTCGGCCTTCGCGCGGTCAACTTCGAGCTGTCCCTGTGGGCGCATCTCGCCCGCATCGATGAGGGCGATGGCCCTGGTGCGGTTGATCTCCGACCATCGGCTGCGGACTCTGCGCGGCGTGAATCGCTGCAGCCAGCAGTCGTCGTCGAACCCCTTGCGCTGGCCGTCGATCCAGCCGAGGCAGAGCGCCACGGTGAGCGCCTCGTCATAGCTGATGCCCGGCCGGGTGGAGCCCTTCTTCGCGAGCTTCAACCACGCCCCGGCCGTGTCGGCCGGCTGCTGCCCTATCCACGTGGCGAGGTCGTTTGGTGTCGCGAACGAGAGGATCGGAAGCTCCATGGCACCATCATGCCTGTCCGCTTCCTGCCATGGCGTAAGTCGGCCAAAAGTTGTTTGTGGATAACGACTCTTTTGGTCTGTCGTTGTCGGTTCAGTGTCGTAGGGTCGGGTCATGTCGATCACCACCGGGCCGGGCGAGGACGCGTTGGCGTTGCTCGCCCAGGTCGACGGGTTGCTCGACAAGCTGCACACCGCACCGTTGTGGCGGTTGGGGAACGCCCAGACCCTGGAGCTGGTGAAAGCCGCGACCGTGGTCGCGGCGAAGGTGGCGTCG
>JANMWN010000016.1:0-6425 GCA_031394045.1 Sporichthyaceae bacterium | reverse complement strand
CTCGGCGTGCTCGACGCCGCGATCGTCACGATCTTGTCAAACGAGAACGTCGCCGACCCCTCGGCCATCGTGGCGGCGCTGGTGATCTGGCGGGTCGGGCTGCTGCTGGTACCTCTGCTCCTCGGCCTCGGCAGCGTGTTCATCTGGCGACGGCAGCAGCCCGACGAGGCCGACGCCCTCGTGGCGCCGGACGACGCCGGATAGCCTCTGCGATCTGGTACCGGTGCGGTACCATACACTCATGGCGATGAACCTGCGGCTGACCGACTCCGAGACAGCTGCGCTGCGTCGCAAGGCAGCGCAAGAAGGCCGCTCGATGCAAGAAGTGGCCCGGGCTGCGATTCACGAGTACGTCTCCGATCGACCGGCCAGACTCGCAGCGGCGATCGAGCGGGTTCGCGCCGAGGATGCGGAGCTGCTTCGCCGTCTGGCCCAGTGACCGACGCAGTTGAGGGCCTCGACTACCTCACCGTCGATGATCTGCTGAGTATCGCCGAAGGCGTGATCGACGGAGTGGGCGTCAGAGATCTTGGCCTGCTGGCCTCGGCGGCCGCACGGCCCCAGACGACCGTGATGGGCAGGTACGCGTACGCCACCATGCCGGCTCAAGCGGCGGCCCTGATGCACTCGCTGGCGCGCAACCATCCGCTCGTCGACGGCAACAAGCGGCTGGCATGGGCGGCCACCCGGGTCTTTCTCCTCCTCGCCGGGCACGACATCGTGTGCGGGGTCGAGACGGCAGAGCTTCTCGTGCGCTCAGTCGCCGTGGGCGAGCTTGAGGTCGCCCAGCTCGCGGTCGAGATCGGGCGGCACTTGACCTAGGTCCCCTCGGCGGTGGGACGCTGTCCGAGGACGCACAGGGCGCGGGGGCCGAGCACCGGCTGCGGCCATCGGCTGGAGCGGAAGCCGGGGTCCCAAGGCCACTTCCCGCGATCGTCGCTGCGGACCAGCTGGAGCGCGCGTACGTCCGGTCCGAACAGCGCGATGGCTGTGGGCATGTGCACGTCAGGCTCGGCCACCTGGACGACCTCGAGCAAGGGGGTGCCGCGCAGCGCGAACCGCTCGCCCGGCAACGGTGGCTCGGCGTGCATCAGGTGAGCCCCGTACCCGTTGAGATAGGTGTCGACCCCGCCCTGGAGCAGGCCGGTGACCAGCAGCTCGGGCAGGCCGCACGCGGTGAGCCCGAGGGTGTAGGCCCACGGTGCGTGGTGCTTGCTGCCCTCGACGTACTGGATCGCCCAGCCGTACGCGCGGACAAGCTGGGCCATCCTGTCCAGGGAGTCCTCGACGGTCATGCCGGGGTTGTCGCACATCCAGCACATGTGTCCTCCTGCGGGTCGGGACACGAGTGTCAGGTGGACATGGCTAGGTCGGACAAGATGTCCTAGGGCCCTGTGGACAGGTCGGTGCGACCGGCAGCCTGTGGACGGAGCGCGAGCTTCGCGAAGCGAGGGAGAGACGTGCAGCTCGCGAGCCTGTCGGTGCTGGCCTGGGTGGCCCTGGGCGTCGGGGCGCTGCTGGCCGGGTTCGCCAAGACCGCGATCAGCGGGGTCGGGATGATCACGGTCGCGCTGTTCGCTGCTGTGCTCCCGACCCGCGAGTCGACGGGGACGTTGCTTCTCCTGCTCCTGGTCGGGGATGTGGTGGCGGTGTCCGCCTATCGCAGGGAAGTCGAGTGGCGGACCCTCGCGCGGCTGGCGCCCTCGGTCGTCGTCGGTGTCCTGGCCGGCGTGGCGTTCGTGCTCCTGGCCACGGACCAGCTCCTGCGGCGGACCATCGGCGTGGTGATCCTCGTGCTCCTCGCGGTGCACTTGTGGCGACAGCGCCGAGCCAAGGACGATGCACCCTCGACCCCGGGCCGGGTGGTGACCACCGGTGCGGGCGCACTGGCCGGTTTCACCAGCATGGTGGCCAACGCCGGCGGTTCGGTGATGGCGGTGTACCTGCTCGGTGCCAGGCTCGAGATGCGTGCCTTTCTCGGTACCGGCGCGTGGTTCTTCTTCGCCGTCAACCTGTTCAAGCTCCCGTTCACGGTGGCACTGGGTCTGGTGAGCGGCTCGTCGCAGGTCATCCTCGTCGTGATGGCCCCGCTGGTCCTGCTCGGTACGTACGTCGGGCGGCTGGTGATCGATCGCATCGACCGTGAGCTGTTCGAGAAGCTGGTGCTGGGCTTCACCTTCCTCGCGGCCCTCAACCTGCTGCGCTGACGGCTTTGGGTCGGGCGGATCAGCACGTGTCGATCCATGCTGTTGGGGCGACGACGATCGACACGGGCCAAGATGTGTCTCGTGCCCGCCCCGACGTCCGACGATGCCTCCACGCGGCGCCTGCTCTCCCTCGCCGCATCAGCGTTCGTCGTCCTGGCCGCCGAACCGCTCTACGTCCTCGTCGACACGGCCGTGGTCGGGCACCTGGGCTCGGTGCCCCTGGCCGGGCTCGGGATCGGTGCCTCGCTGCTCACCCTGGTCGTCATCGTCGGCACCTTCGTCGAGTACGGGACCACCGGCCGGGCCGCGCGTTGGTACGGCGCCGGCGACCGGGCCGCCGCTGTCAACGAGGGCGTGCAGGCCTCGTGGCTGGCGGCACTGCTCGGCGTCGCGGTCGTGGTCGCGTCCGAGGTGCTCGCGCACCCGATGACCAGCCTGCTTGCTGGTGGCAACGTCGAGGCCCAGCGGGCCGGTGAGTCCTGGTTCCGCATCGCCGTCCTCGGGGTGCCGGGCATCTTGCTGGTCCTGGCCGGGAACGGGTGGATGCGCGGGGTCCAGGAGACCCGGTCCCCGGTGCGGATCGTTTTGGTGGCCAACGGGTTGTCGGCCGTCGTGTCACCTTTGCTGGTCTATCCGGCCGGGCTCGGCCTGAACGGCTCCGCGATCGCCAACGTCAGCGCGCAGGCGATCGGTTCCGTGCTCTTCCTGCGGGCGCTGCGCCGCGAGGCGACCAAGGGCCTGCGACCCGAGCGCACCGTGATGCGACAGCAGCTCGGGGTCGGCCGAGACCTGTTCCTGCGGTCGGCCGCGTTCCAGGTCGCGTTCCTCACTGCGGCGGGTGTCGCGTCGCGGATGGGTTCAGCCCAGCTCGGCGCCCACCAGATCGGTATGGAGCTGTGGGTGTTCGTCGCGCTGCTGCTCGACTCGTTCGCCATCGCGGCGCAGTCGCTGGTCGGTGCGGCGCTCGGCGGGGCCGACCTGGCGTTCGCGCAGGCCACCGCCTGGCGGGTCGCCCGGTACGGGCTCTGGGCCGGGATCGCCTTCGCCGTGGTCTTCGCGGCCGGGTGGAACGTGATCCCGGCCGCCTTCACCTCGTCGGAGGAGGTACGGCACCAGGCCCGCATCCTGTGGCCCTGGTTCGTCGCGATGCTGCCGCTGTCGGGGGTGGTGTTCGCCCTCGACGGCGTACTCATCGGCGCGGGCGACGTGGGCTTCCTGCGGACGATCACGCTGATCGCCGGCCTGGGTGCCTACGCGCCGCTCAACCTGGCCGCACTGCACTTCGGCTGGGGCATCGGCGGCGTGTGGGCCGGTCTCGCCGGGTTCATGGTGGTCCGCGGCGTCGGCATGATCATGCGTACCCGCGGGGGGAAGTGGCTGGTCGCCGGTCCCGTCGCGCTGCCCTAGCGGCAGCCGTCGGGGTTGGCCGAAACCGGTGCCGGTTGGCCCGGAGGCCGGCCAACTGGCACCGATATGGGCCAAGCGGGCGGTATCAGCGCGCGTAGGCGATCGCCGCGCCCTGGACCGCTCCGACCACAGGGAGTCAGCGGCTGAACTCGCTCCGAACATGGGTACGTCAAGCCATGGTGGCCGGGGGATCGGATGGGTACCGTGCGCCCGAACGGGGACCTCGGGAGGGCCATCATAGGAATGCACCACGTGGGTCGCGGCGCTGTTCGGGCGCTTCGGACGGTGACGGTGAGTGCACTCGCTGTCCGAGCGCTGCTCCTTTCGACGAACCCGGCGTTCGCCGCTTCGAACCTCCCGCTGGGGGTCGACCCCACGTACCAGGCCAACGGTCGGGTGAACGCGATCGTGACGATCGGCGACATGGTGTACGTCGGCGGGCAGTTCACCGCGGTACGCCCGGCAGGCGCCCCGGCGAACACCGCCTGGTGACCTGGCAGCACCTGGCGGCCTTCGACCGGATCAGCGGCATCGTCCGGCACCGCCTCGCACAGGTGGATGCCGCGACCGGTGCGGTACTGCCATGGGCGCCCACCACCGACCAGCAGGTGAACACGATCGCGCTGACCCCCGGGCTGATCTACTTCGGCGGGACCTTCGACGCGGTCAACGGGCAGCTGCGTACGCGGCTGGCTGCCGTCGACTATGCCGGCGTGCTCGACCCCCTGGCAGCGGCAGGCCGACGACCGGGTGCGGATCATCACCCCGGCCCCGGACGGGCTCTCGCTCTTCGTCGGCGGGGACTTCCTGTCCATCAACGGCGCCACTGTGCAGAAGAGCCTCGTCCGCCTGACCACGGACGACGGGTCACCCCTGCCGTGGAAGTTCCACCCGGGATCCCCGGTGCACGCCATCGCCTTCCTCGGCTCGGAGCTGTTCGCAGCCGGTGACGGTTCGGGCGGTCACATCGGCGCATTCGTGCTGGCCGACGGTACCCGTGAGTGGACCCAGCAGACTGATGGTGGTGTGCAGGCGATCACGATCATGGACGGCGTGATCTATGGCGGGGGTCACTTCGACAACGTCTGCGACGGGGCGGTCGACGGTGCGACCAGCGGCTTCAAGTGCCCGACCAACCTCGCCACCCGGCACAAGCTCGTGGCGATCGATGCCGGTACCGGCGCCCTCGACCCGTGGAACCCTGGCGTCAACTCCCCGCTCGGTGTGTTCGCCCTTGCCAGCGACGACGGGCACCTCCAGGCTGGCGGTGACTTCACCAAGATCGGCAACCCGAACACGCTCAGCCAGGCGACCAGGTCGCAGCAGGGCTACGCACAGTTCAGCCCTGCACCCTGACTGGTACTTTGGCGCGGTAGTCGCGTCCAGCGGCACGCGCAGGCACGCGTAGGCACGCGCAGACACGGTCGCAGATTCCGGAGGACGCAGATCGCGTGAGCAGCTCACTCACAGGTCGCGCCCGGCGGTTCGGGATCGACGCGCGCTGGCGGCTGAAGTCGTTGGCGTACGTGGATCTCGCGCCCAGTCATCGCGACACGGTGCTCCTGCTCGGCAGCGCTCGGTCTGGAACCACCTGGGTCGGCGAGGTCATCGACCGCAACCACGACCACCGGGTGATCTTCGAACCGCTGCGCGGCGATCGCGTACCTGCTGCCCGCGTGTTCGGCAACGGTCAGTACCTGCGCCGAGACGACGACGACCCTCGCTACGTCGAGCCCATGACGCGAATCCTCACGGGGCGGATGCGCAACCCGTGGGCCGACCACCTGAACCACGTCGTAGTGGCACGAAGGCGGCTGGTCAAGGAGATCAGGGCCAACCTGCTCGTGCCCTGGCTGGTCGACCGGTTCCCCGGGATGCCCGTCGTCCTGCTGGTCCGGCACCCGCTCGGCGTCGCCTCGTCCCGTCGCGAGCTCGGCTGGTCGGACCACCTGGCCGACGCCCTGGTCCAGCCCAACCTGGTGCGCGACCACCTGACTCCTGACCAGGCGACCTACCTGGCCGGCCTGACCGACCCCTTTGCCCGCGCGGTCGCGCAGGCCGGGATCGAGATGCTGGTCGCGCTGCGCATGTCCTCGCCCGAAGAGGTGCTCGCGGTCACGTACGAAGGTCTGATCCTCCAGCCTCGCGCGCAGGCCGAGCGGGTTCTCCGCCATGTCGGCCAGGAGCCCGATGCTGCCCTCGACACTGCTCTCGACCGCCCGTCGCACCTGTCGCGCGCCGACTCCGCGGTCAAGACCGGGGCCGACCGCGTCTCGTCCTGGACCACCCGCGTCGACGCCGAGGACCGGGCCCGCTCGCGCGAGGTCCTCGAGCTGCTCGGGCTGCAGTCCGTGTACACGGTCGACGAGCCGGTGCCGGACCTGGCGGCCTTCGCGGCTCTACACGCCGCCGGCTACCCGAGCTGAGACGACCGCCTGACCCACCCGGTCAGGAGGTGGGGCCGTAGCGCTCGACCCTTATCGACCCGGCCGGCGCGCCGAGGTCGACCAGCAGCTGCGAGGTGGCCTCGGCGAACCCGGCCGACCCGCAGACGTACGCGGTCGCGCCCACCGAGAGCATGGGCGCTACCAACGGTTCTAGCGTCGCGGCGTCGATCCGTCCGGCAGGTCGAGGCCAGCCGTCGGGGGCACGCCGGCTGTAGACGAGCGTGGTCTCGGGGCCGTACTCGTCGGCGAAGGGCAGGTCGTCGGGCGTACGCACCGAGACGACGAGGTGCAAGGGCACCGTCAGCCCGGCGGCGCGATGGTGCCGAAGCATCGACATCAGCGGCACCACGCCGGAGCCGCCGCC
>JANMWN010000349.1:0-1711 GCA_031394045.1 Sporichthyaceae bacterium | reverse complement strand
CGTTCGGGAGCTTCCACAACGGCGCCGCATGCAACCGGTCCAGCAACCCATCGACCTGCGCGAGCAACGCGACAGCGTCCTCGGGCTCGCAGGTGATCGACATACCAAGATCGTACGAGAGACCACTGACACAACCCTGTTACCAGGCCCCGAAATCCTGACGCCAACCTGACGAGAACCAAAGAAGTTTGCCGGCACCGACCTACCCGAGTTGACCAAGGAGCTGTTGCAGCTCTTCCTTGATCGAATACCTCAACAAGTCCATGATCAACGCGCACACCGCCCTCGGAGGGCGTCCCCCGATCAGTCGCGTCGTGTCACCAACCTGACGGCCGAGCACATCTAGGGGGCGAGGATCTGGGCTGCGAGGGGCTTGCCGCCCAGGGTTCCGCGGCGGTGACCTCCTTGATCGTGAGGTTCACCGTGATGACGTGGGTGTACCACGACCAGATGACCGTTCCGCTGACGGCGAGGTCACGCGTCAGGCGTACGTCGTGCAACGTGAACCGGGTGACCTGGTCACCGGTGTACCCCCACGTGCCGCCGTAGAGGCCGACGCCGGTGCCCCCGTAGTTGTTGGACGACCGGTCGATCAGGTCGGCGGCGGTCGCGGCAGCGTGGCAGCGACCCGGACCGGCGGTACGAGCGGCGCGCACGCGAGCACCGCCGGCGTCAACCCTGCGACCGGGTCGGCGACGAAGGCCCGCAGGATCGACACCCCGCAACCGTCCGCGGCGCCATCGGCCGTGACATGGAAGCTGTTCGCGATGGTGACGTGCCGGGCGTTCGGGAACTGCCCGACCACGAGGTCGCCCTCGGCGGGCGTCGTGATCGAGTCGAGCTCGCCGGACAGCACCAGCACGGGTACGTCGGAGTAGTGCCCGGACGGCGGCGCTGGAGGACCCGCCGGGTGGGCCGCCGAGGCGACCGGCCACGACAGGCACCAGTCCTGCTCCTCCCAGAACGAGTTGAGGTACTCGTCGATGGTGAAGGGGGCGTACAGCTCCCGGTTGGTCCGCTTCTCTGCGCGGACAGCTGCGGCGTACTCGACCTTGCGCTGCGCAGGGGGCGCGGTCAAGTCGTACAGCTGCGGGTAGTCGTGGCAGCTGGTCGCCGCGCCGAACGCAGCGCGCCGCCAAGCTCGCGGTACCAGGCGGGACCGTAGGTCGCCCCGAACGCCACCGACACCAGAGCCATGCCGTCGACGACGACGTGGCGGCGTACGCCCTCGGCGTCGAAGCCGGTGCCCTCGTAGGGCTTGCGACGCACCTGGTCGAGCACCTGCGAGAGCAGGTCAGGAGTGGTGGGGCCGCCCAGCGCGGCGCAGGCCGGCGTACGCGCGCAGACCTTCTCGAACGACGAGTTCATGGCCGCAGTCTGGGTCGGGTACCACGCCGTCTCGCCGGTGGTCGGGTACGCGCTATCGAGCACGACGCCGCGCAGCTGGTCGCTGCGCCGCCCGGCGAAGACCTGGGCGAAGAACGTGCCGGATGAGTCCCCGTAGAGGTCGACCGGGCCGAGGCCGAGCGCACTCATGACCCCGGCGAGGTCGTCCGCGGCCGAGGCGCTGCCGTACAGGTCGGCGCGGTTCCCGAGCCTGCGCGCACAGATCGCGGCGGCCGGGGCGCACGGGCTGGTGAGGAACTCCAGCGACGGGCAGTTGATGGGCGCGGTCTGGCCGGTCCCCCGCTGGTCGACCAGCAGCATGTTG
>JANMWN010000338.1:0-4240 GCA_031394045.1 Sporichthyaceae bacterium | reverse complement strand
GACGGCACGACGCTCTCGCTCGGATCGGCCGCCTGAGCCTCCCACCGCTGCGGGCCACTGCGGGCTACCGTCAGCCGTTGATCGTCCGACGACGGTGCGCCGTCATGGCCAGGGGGCAGCAGATGAGCGAGCCGACCGACGGCACGACACCCGGCGTTCCAGAGCCGGCTGAGCACCCGGCGGAGGCAGCCTTGCCCACCGCGGCCCAGCCGACAGCTCCCCCGACAGCTCCCCCGACAGCTGCCCCGACAGCTCCCCCGACGGACCCCGCCGAGCCGGCCGCGTACGGAGCGTACGTCGCTCCCGGCGCGGCTCCGGCCAGCGCGCCGGAGGCCCCGGCCAGGTCGGGCGACCTGCTCGGCGGCGTCCTGGCCGGGGTGATCGCCGCCGTCGTCGGCGCGGCCCTGTGGGCGCTGGTCGTCGCGGTCACGCACTACGAGATCGGCCTCATCGCGGTCGTCGTCGGATGGGGGGTCGGGTACGCGGTCCATCGTTTCGGGGGGCCCGCCTCGGTCAACCTCGCGGCCGTCGCCGCGGTGCTGGCCGCGATCGGCATCCTGGCCGGCTTCGTCCTCGGCAGCCTCGTCCAGGGCGCGCACGATCTCGGTGGTGGGTTCTTCGACGCTGTCGACTTCGTCAGCAGCCAGATCGGCTGGGGGACCTTCATCACCCAGTCCGTCGGCGGCGTAGGTTGGTTGTTCCTCGCCATCGGCGCCTTCGGCGCGTTCCGGCTGGTTGCTCAGCAGCGCCGCACCTGACCTGACCCGGCCTGACCCGACCCGAGCCCGGCTGCGTGTGTCGACCGTCACGCGCGTACCGGGACTCGACGTCGGGGCCGATGCGTTGAAGCAGGCATGAACACCATGAGCCAGATCCTTTCCACTGCTAGGCACAACCTGGAGATCCGTCGTACCGCCCGGCGTGCGCACCGCCGCCTCGTCGAGGAGATCAGCTCGATGTACTCGACCCCGACGGGCCGGGCCGAGATCGAGGCGATCATGCAGCGGCACACCGCCGAGGAGGTCGCCGAGCTCGACGCGATCATTCGTTCGCAGTACGCCCGCTGAACTAGCTCGGCCGCTCGGCCGCGCCCGGCTTGGCGTACCCACTTGGCTGAAACCGACGCCGGTTGGCTGGTACGCCGGCCAGCTCGGCCCGGTTTCAGCCAATCGCCAGTTCAGCGCGCCAGTTCAGCGCGCGAGGCGGCCGTCGCTCAGGCGGCCGACCGCCTCGCGCAGCACCTCCGGCCGCTTGCAGAAAGCCCAGCGCACCAGCGGCCGCCCGGCCTCGACGTCGTCGTAGAACACCTGGTGCGGGATCGCCACCACGCCGCACCTGGCCGGCAGCTCGCGGCAGAACGCCATCCCGTCGTCCCAGCCCAGCGGGCGCACGTCCGTCGTGACGAAGTACGTTCCGCTCGGCCGGTAGACCCGAAGGCCAAGCCCTTCGAGCCCTTCGCAGAGCAGGTCGCGCTTGGCCTGCAGGTCATCGCGCAGTTCGTCGTATACCTGCTGCGGTGAGCCGAGCGCCTCGGCGACCGCGTACTGGAACGGCCCGGCGGACACGTACGTCAGGAACTGCTTGGTCGTACGTACCGCGGTGACGAGCTCGGCCGACCCCGTCACCCAGCCGACCTTCCAGCCGGTGAACGAGAACGTCTTGCCCGCCGACCCGATCGTCACCGTACGGTCCGCCATCCCGGGCAGCGTGCAGATCGGCACGTGCTGGCCGCCGTCGAACACCAGATGCTCGTAGACCTCGTCGCTCACCACGACGAGGTCGTGCTCGACCGCAACCGCCGCGATCGCGGCGAGGTCCGCGGCCGAGAGGACCGCGCCGGTCGGGTTGTGCGGAGAGTTCAGCAGGATCACCTTGGTAAGCGGCGTGATGGCTGCCCGCAGGGCCGTCACGTCGAGCGCAAAGTCCGGCGCCCGCAGGGTGACCGGCACGCGTACCCCGCGCGCCATCGCGATCGTGGCCGCGTACGAGTCGTAGTACGGCTCGAGGGCGACCACCTCGTCCCCCTGGTCCACGAGTGCCAGCATCGCCGCGGCGATGGCCTCGGTGGCCCCGGCCGTGACGAGAACCTGGGTGTCCGGGTCGAGCTCGATGCCATAGCGGTCCCGTTGGTGAGCGGCGATCGCGCGGCGCAGCTCGGGCACCCCGAGCCCGGGCGGGTACTGGTTGCCGCGGCCGTCGAGCACGGCCCGCGCGGCAGCCTCGGCGATCGCCCGCGGCCCGTCGGTGTCCGGGAAGCCCTGCCCGATGTTGATCGACCCGGTGAGAAGGGCCAGCGCCGACATCTCGGCGAAGATCGTGGTGCCGAGGCTGGCCAGGTGCGGCACCAGTCGCGTACCCGCCGCCGGTCGGTCGGGCGTACCCGACGTCCGGCCACCTCTCGTCCCGTCCCCGATGTCCAGGTTCACCCCGACACCGTAGGACCTGTACCTGCTGGACCTGGCACGGTGGCGGCATGGCTACTGCACTGGTCACCGGAGCGACCGCCGGCATCGGCGCCGCGTTCGCCGAACGGCTGGCGGCCTCAGGCTGGGACCTCGTCGTCGTGGCACGGTCCACCGACCGGCTGGAGCGCCGGGCGCAGGACCTGGTCCACCGGTACGGCGGCAGCGTCGAGATCCTGGGCGCCGACCTGGCCGACCCCGCCCAGTGCCGCCAGGTCGAGGAGCGGCTCGCCGACCGCAGCCGGCCGATCGCCCTGCTGGTCAACAACGCCGGCTTCGGAACGAACACCCGCTTCAGCGTCGGCGACGTCGACGAGGAGGAGCGCCAGCTTGACGTCCTGGTCCGCGCGGTGCTCCGGCTCACGCACGCAGCCGTCGGCGGGATGGTCGCGCGCGGGTCCGGTGCCGTGGTCAACGTCTCGTCGGTGTCCGGCTGGATCCCCGGCGGTAGCTACTCGGCGGCCAAGGCGTGGGTCACCTCGTTCAGCGAGGGCATCTCGGCCGAGCTGGCGGGTACCGGCGTACGCGTCCTGGCCGTCTGTCCCGGGTTCACCCGTACCGAGTTCCACGAGCGGGCCGGCATGGACGTCGAGGCGATCCCGGACTGGCTCTGGCTCTCGGTCGACCAGGTCGTCGACGGCGGGTTGGCCGACCTGCGGCGGGGACGTTCGGTGAGCGTCCCGATGGCGCGCTACAAGGTCTTGTCGGCGCTGGCCAGGCACGCGCCTCGAGGAGCGGTACGGGCTGTGTACCTCCGGGCCCGGCCCAAGCGCTGACGTTCCTGTGGTGCTCCTCCGTCCGGCGCCCTAGTGTGACGAACATCGCACCACGACGGCGTGGTGTCACCCATTGCTGGGGGTGCTCGTGAGCACGGTCCACGTCAGCGTCACGGTCGACGGCCACACGTACGAGAGCGACGTCGAGCCTCGACAGCTCCTCGTCCACCACCTGCGCGACGGCCTCGGGCGGGTGGGTACGCCGATCGGCTGCGACACCTCGAGCTGCGGCGCCTGCACGGTGCTCCTCGACGGCAGGTCGGTGAAGAGCTGCTCGATGCTGGCCGTCCAGGCCGACGGCCGCACGATCACGACGACCCAGGGGCTGGCCAACGGCGCCTGGCACCCGGTGCAACAGGCCTTCCACGAGCAGCACGGCCTCCAGTGCGGCTACTGCACGCCGGGGATGATGCTCGCCGCCGTCGACCTGCTGAACGAGAACCCCGACCCGACGGAGGCCGAGATCCGCGCGGGCCTCGAGGGCAACCTGTGCCGCTGCACCGGGTACCAGAACATCATCAAGGCCGTGCAGTCGGCCGCCACCGTCCTTCGGGCCCAGAAGCAGGGAGCGGCACAGTGACCGAAACAGTGACGGACACAGTGACCGACACGAGCAGCAAGGTCGTCGGCAAGTCGCTGAAGCGCAAGGAGGACGCCCGCCTCGTCACCGGCGAGACCAGCTGGACCGACAACATCCAGCTCCCGGGCATGCTCTACCTCGCCATCCTGCGCAGCCCGATGGCGCACGCGAGGATCGACCGGATCAACACGGCGGGAGCACTCGCGATGCCGGGCGTGGTCGCCGTCTACACCGGCGCCGACCTCGCCGGCCTGGGCATCCCGTGCGTCTGGCCGGTCACCGACGACATGGTCGCGCCGACGTTCCCCGCGCTGGCCGTCGACGAGGTCCGCTTCGCCGGCGACGCGGTCGCGGCCGTGGTGGCCGACTCGCGCTACCGCGCCGCTGACGCGCTCGAGGGCATCGAGGTCGACTACACGCCG
>JANMWN010000334.1:0-13536 GCA_031394045.1 Sporichthyaceae bacterium | reverse complement strand
CGGGCGCTGCGCGGCCGGGTCGAGACCACCGAAGGTGCGGTGGTCTCGGGCCAGCGTCCCGACGGCCGCGCGGCCGCCCATGCGGCACTGCTGTTCCTGGCCGGGCTGCTGCTGTTCCTGCCCGGCTTCATCTCCGACGCGATCGGGCTGCTGCTCCTGCTGCCGCCAGTCCGGGCCCTGCTCCAGGCCGGCACGGCCGCATGGTTCGTCCGGCGGTTCAGCTCGGTCGAGGGCCCCGGAGGCGTACGCATCTGGACTCGCGACACCGCCGGCGACGTGATCAAGGGCAACGTCGTCCGGGACGCCCAAGATCCACCAGACGCGCCCCAGCTTCCCGGGTGATCGAGCTGGGCCGTGCGTCGTCGGGCTAGGCAGTCTTGCGGTGGTCGGGGTGCGCGGCCTGGGCCGGCCCCCCCTTGGTGCGCAGCAGCGCCAGCCGCTCCTTGAGCAGCGCTTCGAGGTCGTCGATGGTGCGGCGTTCGAGCAGCATGTCCCAGGGAGTACGGATCTTGCGGCCGGCCTTGAACTCGGCGGGCTCACCGTCGCGACGCAGGGCAGCGGCTCCGCAGACGCGGCACTCCCAGGCTGCCGGAAGGTCGGCCTCCACCGAGAACGGCACCGCGAACGCGTGACCATTGGGGCAGTCGAAGGGGATCAGCTGGCGCGGTGCGAACTCGACGCCGCCCTCGTTCTCATAGCTAACGGTCCCGAGCCGGGTCCCGCGCAGAGATTCAGCCATCATGTCCACCCTTCAGCCGCGAGCCCCAACGGACACTGCGGCTCGTACCCGCTCAACGAACGAGAGATGGGAAGGATTCCCCGTTGGAAGCCGTCCCACACCTACACAGACGCATGAAGGGCCGTTCAGGTTCACTCTCGCTGCGAGCACCTTCGCGTCGGGACCTGAGAGCGGCCTGAGAGCAAGCCCAGAGCGGACGAAGAATCCGCTCAGAGCAGGTGGGGGACCTCGTTGCCCACGGCCCGGATCCCGCGCTCGACGTCGACCTTGGCCAGCAGCGCGTAGCCGACGACGAAGAAGACGACGAGCGCGGCGATGGCCAGCCGGTAGGAGCCGGTGACCTGCAAGGTGACAAAGATCAGCAGGGCGCCGATCGCCGACGTGGCGCTGTTGCTGATCTCGTACAGGCCGTAGTACTCCGCCTCACGGCCGGCCGGGATCAGCTGGGAGAACAGCGACCGGGACAGCGCCTGGCTGCCGCCCAGGACCAGGCCGATCACCACGGCCAGCAGGTAGAACAGCACCGGGCGGCCGGCCGGCAGGACCGCCGCGACGGCCACCACCAGCGTCCATACCACCAGCGAGGCCATGATCGTCCGCTTCGCCCCCCGCCGCGCGGCGAGCCGGCCGAGGGCCAGCCCACCGCCGAAGGCCACGAACTGCACGAGCAGGATCGCGCTCGCGAGGGTGCCCTGCTCGAGCCCGAGCTCCTCGTGCCCGTACGTCGCCGCGAACGAGATCGCCGCCTGGATTCCGTCGTTGTACAGCAGGAAGGCGATCAGGAACAGCAAGGACTCCCGGAAGCCGCGCAGCTCGCGCAAGGTCTCGGCGAGCTGGCGGAGGCCAGCTGCGAGCGGCCCTGACCCGCCGGCCACCACCACGTGCCGGGGCGGGCGGTCGCGCAGGGCGCGCAACGGGACGATCGTGAACACCGCCCACCACACCCCGGCGGAGACCAGGCAGATGCGTACGGCCGCACCGTCCGAGAGCCCGAGCGAGTGACGGGCGCCGTAGACGACGAGGTTGCCGGTCAGCAGGATCGCCCCGCCCAGGTAGCCGAGCGCCCAGCCGCGCGAGGAGACCGCGTCCCGCTCGTCGGGCGCGGCGATGTCGGGCAGGAACGAGTTGTAGACCACGACCGAGGCGCCGAGGGCCACGTTGGCGACCACGAAGAGCAGCCCGCCGAGCAGGAACCGCTCGTCCCGCAAGAAGACCAGCAGCATCGTGGCCAGCGCGCCGATGTACGCGAAGGCGGCCAGCATCCGTCGCTTGCTCCTGGTCCGGTCCGCGAGGGCGCCGACGAGCGGGAGCACCATGACCTGCAGCGCCACGGAGACGAAGACGAGCGCGGTGAACCACGCCGTGGCCCTGATCGGGATGCCGAGCACGTGCACGAAGCCGTCGGGGTCGGCCGCCGCCTTCGTGATGTCGGTTAGGTATGGGCCGAGGAAGACCGACACGACCGTGGTCGAGAAGGTCGAGCTGGCCCAGTCGTAGAAGTACCAGCCCCGCTGCTCGTCGCTGCTCCGGCTCACGTGCGCCTCACTCACTGTGCCACTGGCCCCGCCGGAGCAGCACGTCGCGGAGCACCTCCGGCCGGTCCGTCATGACGCCGTCGACGCCGAGGTCGAGCACGTGGTCGATCTGGTTCGCGTCGTCCAGCGTCCAGACGTGGACGACCAGCCCGAGGCGATGGCTGGTCTCAACGAAACGCCGGGTGACGAGGGGGAGCGGCCCGGCGCCGGGCGGCACCTGCACGCACAGCGCAGTCGACGCGAACTGCGGCCGCCGCCATCGACCGAGGGGTCCGGGCAGCGAGGCGGCGGTCAGCCGGGCCACCTCGCGCGGCCCCAGCGAGGAGCACATGCCGGGACCGAGCGCGGTGCGCAGGAAGTCCAGCCGACGGTCGCTGAACGACGCCAGGCAGACGCGGTCGAGCGCTCGTGTACGCGTCAGGACGTCGACCAGTGGGCGCAGGGTGGCCGGGTGCTTGGAGTCGATGTTGAAGCGCACGCCCGGAAACGTGGTGAGCAGGTCGATCAGGAGCGGGATCGGCTCCTCGCCACCGATCCTGGCCTTGGCTACCTCGGCGTACGTCAGCTCGCAGATCCGCCCCGTACGGTCGGTGACGCGGGAGAGGCTCCCGTCGTGGAAGGCCAGCAGGACCCCGTCGGCGGTGGCCTGGACGTCGGTCTCGACGTAGGAGTACCCGAGGTCGACCGCCCTCTGGAAGGCGGCCATCGAGTTCTCGTGCGCCTCGCCGGCGCCCCCGCGATGGACGATGGGCAGCGGCCCGTCGTGGTCGAGGAACGGGTGTCGCGCGGCCTGCACGTGCCTACTCTGCCGTACCCGTGACTGCTCCGGCTCATAGCCGCAGCTGCAACTCCAGCTCGGACCTGCTCAGGTCACGGGCCAATGGCTCCGCGCGCCCGGTGAGAGCGAAACCCATCCGCTCGTACAGCCTTCTCCCGACCTCGTTGGTGTCGACCACCGACAGCAGCACGCGCTCGGCGCCGTCCTCGCGGGCCCAGCCCACCACCGCCTCCACCAAAGCCTGCGCCACCCCGGTCCCACGGTGGTCGGGGAGCACCCACATCGCCACGAGCATCCGATCGCGCGTCGTCGCGCCGCCCTGCTCGCCGGGGGAGCTCTGCTCGCCGGGAAACAAGCCGGTCGCCGTACCCGCGACGACCCCGTGCCGGGTCGCCAGGAACGTGCCGTTCTCGCTCAGCCGCGACCGCCAGGTCCACTCGTCGAACACCTGTTCGCGCTCCAGCGTCGACGCGTACGCCTCGGGAGAGTCGGTCAGCGCGGCCAGCCGGACCTGCCGGTAGGACTCCCACTGGTCCGCACCCAGGCGCTGGACCCTGATCACCGCCTCCACCCCGTCCCTGAGCCCCTCTCAAGTAAGTGCCGATAAGTTACATTATGTCAATTCGCCTGGTTCTCCTCATGCTCTGCAGTCTCCCCCTGGGCAGCCGGGAGCCAGGCCAGCGACAGGATGAAGTAGAACGGCACCAGGACGTAGGCGACGAGTGCGAGCACGGGCTCGACGAACGCCAAGGCAGCAGCCAGCGGGTACACGACGAGGCTGACGCACGACCGCCGCGCACCACGGCGCATGTACTCGACCTCGCCGGGATCGGTGAGCAGCTGCGGCGAGCGCGCCAGGTATACGTACACCCAGATCCAGGCAAGCGGCAGCAGGAACCCGACGAGTGCGTAGAGCAGCGCTGCGCTGATCTGGTCGGAACGGTCCCCCTCGCGCATCGACGCCGAGATCACCGCGGCCGGGAACGGGAACAGCGAGGTGATCAGCAGCAGCGTCAGGTTCGCGCACATCAGCTTGGTGTCGACCCGGCGGACCCGGGTGAACAGGTCGTGGTGGCTGAGCCAGATGGCACTGATGTTCAAGAAGGCGGCCAGGAAGGCGGCGTACGACTGCCACTGGTCGAGCAGCGCCCGCGCGAAGTGCCCGGACTCCCCCTGAGGTGCGTGCAGGTCCAGTACCAGCAACGTGAGGGCGATCGCGAAGACGCCGTCGCTGAAGGCCTCGACGCGGTTGCTCTCGGCGAGCCGGGTGCTCAACGCGAGGGGCGCAGCGCGAGGAGATGGTCCAGCTGCATGGACAGGTGGTACGTCGCGTTGCCCACGATCAGCTCGGCCAGAGACCCCGGGCCGTCGCGCACCACGTGCCCGTCGTGGTGGATGACGATCGGGATCTCGGTGTCCGCCTCCGCGGCCAGCAGGTCCCCGTACGCGACGGACAGGTCGGTTGCCGACCGCGCGACGTCGTCGGCGAGGTCGCCCAGGTTCTCGAACTTGGACGCGTACGCGGTCAGCAGGTCGAGGTCGACGGCGCTGCGGTTGTCGTAGCCGGCAGGGCCGCTGGCCAGGACGTCGCGGACCGCCGACGTGAAGAGGTCGTTGTTCAGCGCCACGTGCGCGGCAACGTGCTCGGCCGACCAGCCGTTGCCAGCGCGGTCGAAGTCCCCGTCCCGGAGCTCACGTACGAAGGTGATGTACGCGGACTCGAGCTCCTCGGGGCGCATGCGCATCACTATGCCCGACGCCCGGACGGCCCGGCTAGCGCTGGCTGGTGCCCACGCTGACGTCGTCGACTGCGAAGCCGAAGCTCGACGGGTCCCGTTCGCCGATGTCGATGGACGCCAGCGGGTCGGTCGAGTTGTCGACACCGGTGACTGTGCCGAGGCTGTTGCCGTCCCACAGCGCCGACAGGCTGCCATCGCTGCCGGCCAGGGTCGACGTCACGCAGAGCTGGGCCGAGTGCCAGCTGCCGTCGGTGGGCACCGTGGTCTTGGTGATGTTCGGCGAGCTCCCCCAGTCACCGCGGATCCACAGGAGCCCCTTGTTGTCGACATAGAGGCGCGCGATGTCGTTGCCTGCGCTGCTGAAGACCCGCATCAGCGTCGTCTTGGAGTTGCCGCTCGTCGTGTCGTACGCGGTGAAGGACACCCACTCCTGGACGCAGACGGTCCGGTAGGAGCCGCCGAGCGCTCGGGTCGCGTACCCGTACGTACGAGCCGTGACCTGGCCGGTGATCCGCGCGCTGGGTGCCGCCGCGTGCCCCTTCGAGGGGTCGAGGCTCACACCGCCCGAGGTCACCGGCAACGTCCACGCGGCGAGGCTGGTCATCGGGTCGGTGAACAGCGAGCTGGCGACCGTAACCGTGACGCCAGTGCTCTTCGCGCTCGTGTTCGGACCGTCGGTGGCCGCGACGTAGTAGGTGTATGCCTTCCCCGGTAGGGCAGGCAGCGTGCTGCTCGACGAGTCGGTGAAACTGGTGGCTCCGGGCGACGTCGTCGCGATGCCCACCCCGCTGCCGGACGCCGTCTTGAGCTTGCGCGACACCACGTAGCTGAGCTGCGCCGCGGTCTGCTCTGCGTCGGTGCTCGGGTGCCACGTCAGGATGACCGTGTTCGCGGCGGGGCTGGTCACGGCCACTCCCCCTGGCACGGTCGGCCTTCCGGGGTCGGCCTTGATGACCACGCTCACCGAGGGTGCGCTCGGTGCGCTGGTGAAGGTCCCGTCCGACGCACGCACCGTGTACGTGAACGTGCCGCCCGCCGTCGACGTGTCGTGGAAGGTCTGCGCCCCCGTCGCGGCGGCGACGACCGAACCGACGTCGGTGGACGTGGCGCCGCTCTTGCGCGACACCGTGTAGGTGAGGGTGGCGTCATCGCCGTCCCCTCCCCCGGTCCAGCCCACGATGACGTTGCCGGGACTCGGCGAGGTGGCCGTCACCGCGGTCGGTACGCCCGGAGCGGACCGGTCGCCCGCGACCGTCACCGGCCCGGCCGTGTTGCCGAAGGCGCTGAGGAACACCGGGTCGCCGACGCGGGTCGCGTACTCGTACGCCGTGCCGACCTTGCCGGTCGTGTCCGCGTACGTCAGTGGCCCCGTCGCGGTCGTGGCGTTCGGTCCGCTCACGCTGTCGACCAGCGCGAAGGTCCCGCCGACCGTGCGCCGGTAGATGCGGTAGGTCAGCGTGCTCGTGTCCGCGTCCGGGGCCGCGCTCCAGCGCAGGTCGACCCGGCCCTTGGCCGTGCTGGTCGCGGTGAGGCTGGTGACGGCGGCGGGCGCGATCGCGTCGGTACCGGAGAACTGCGCGATCCCCTCGTGCGCGAGGTTCTGGATCTTGGTGAAGTCGCCGCCGGCCGCGACGTGTCCGGGCGACCAGGCCATGCCGTACACGCCGAAGGCGCTGTTGGCGGTGGGGTTCCACAGGTCGGTGCGTCCGGTGGACGTGTCGAGCGCGGCGATGTGGTGCCGCAGGTCCAGCAGCGACGTACCCGCGATCGCGATGTTGTCGAAGTGCCCACCGACATAGATCAGGGTGTCGGTGGCGACCGCCGCCTGGACGTCACCGTCGAAACGCCTGGCCCAGAGCTGCTTGCCGGTACTGCTCTCGTAGGCGCGGACGAAGCCGCCGGGGCCGCGCCCGTTGGCGAACAGCGTGCTCCCGTCACGCGTCATCGTGACGTTGAGGGTCACGAACGTCAGCGCCGGGCTCAGGCTGAACCCGGCGACGGCCGCTCCCGTCCCGTTGCCGCTCGCCGGGCCGAGGGCGGCGACGTTGTTGCGGGTCTGGCCGCCGACGGTGGTGAAGATGCCACCCGCGTAGACCTGGCCGTCCGTCGGACGTATTACCACGCTGTTGATCGTCGTCGGGATCAGGACGCCCTTGTCGATCGTGGTCGACCCGGTGGGCTCCGGGTCCCAGGGCAGCAGCGTCGCCGCCGGTGTCGCAGCCGAGTACGTCGTGACGGCGGCGAGCCGCGCCCTTGCGACGCCGTTGACAGTCACGAAGTTGCCGCCCAGATACAGGATGCTGCTGTCCGGCGAGAGGGCGAGCGACTTCACGTCGGCGCTGAAGTCGGGCTTCCAGGTCGCGTTCACGGCGCCGGTCGCCGCGGTCAGGACGGCGATCTTGTGGTGCACCTGCCCGCCGACATGGTCGAACATGCCGCCGGCGTAGAGCGTGCCGTTCGGCCCGAGCGCGAGCGACTCGACCTCCCGGTCCGGCTGCGGCCGCCAGGTCATGATCGGCGCCCCCGTGGTCGCGTCGAGCGCGGCGAGGTAGCTGATCGCGACGTCCGAGGGGCCGGTGCCTGCGCAGACCGGCTGGCCGGCGGGGCACAGGTGGGTGAAGATTCCGGCCAGGTACAGCGTCTTGCCGTCAGCGGAGTACGTGACCGAGTCGACCCGGCCGTCCGTCTGCCACATCTTGTCCGCCGCGACCGCGACCGGGGCCGCGCCGGCCGTTCCGGGCAGCACCAGCGCCATGCCGAGCGCGAGCGCGCCGACGCCGAGCCATGCACCGAGCTGCTTCATGCTCTCCCCGTCGGAGTGTTCGAGATGTCCTAGCAAGAGGAGCACGAAGACCGCGGCCGCACTGCTGGTCCTGGCCAGATTCGGCCCGCCGGGTCGGTGATCGTCACTCTCCGCGTTCTGTCGGGAACTTCTGGTTGCGTAGCCGGCATGTCGTCAGCGGAGGTGGTCCGGCTCTGTCGGCCTAGGCCTTCCCGTCGCGCAGGTCGGTCACCGACTTGTCGATCTTCCGCTGCCGCGTCTCGGGAGTCTTGGCCCTTTCGACCGAGTGCACGAACCTGGACTTCCTGCTGTACGACAACCCGTCCCAGAACCGTGGCGCAGCCTCGTCGCCGGCGATCGCGGCGGCTAGGTCCGCGGGTACCGCCAACTCCCTCGGTGCGGTGTCGAGCGCCAGATCCACATCGATCTCATCACCGGCCGTCACGCCAGCGGCGGCGCGGTTCTCGGCGCTCACCCCGACCATGAACACCCCGCCCATCACGGCCACGGTGCTGCGATTCGCGGTCTTGCCGGCCAGCAGCAAGGTCGTACGAAAGCGCATCGCGAGTGCTCTAGTCCCTTCTAGCCGGCCGGCCACGTGTGCACGGGCTGGTTGCTGTGCATCAGCTCGGCGTACGCGTGGGTCATCTGCCGGAGCGCCGCGACCCGGGACTCCCCAGCCGCCTCGCGCCTGCGGACCTGCTCGGTCTGCCAGACCGCCCCGTTGCGGCCGCTGGTGCAGCGCTGCTCGACGATTCCGAGCAACCGGTCGCGGGCCACCGGGTCGACGCCCCAGCGGTCGAGGCCCTCGTACGCGAGCGGCAGCAGCCGGCGCAGCACGAGCTCGGTGACAGGGACCTCGCCGGACCCCGGCCAGAAGACCTGCGCGTCGATGCCCTGGGTGGCGCCGGCGGTGAAGTTGTCGGAGGCGGCCTGGAAGGACATCTGCGTCCACACCGGCCGGTCCCCCTCCGACAGCACGCGCAGGGCGCCGTAGTAAAACGCCGCGTTGGCCATGATGTCGACGACCGTCGGCCCCGCCGGCAGCACCCGGTTCTCCACGCGCAGGTGCGGGCGACCGTCCACGACGTCGTACACCGGCCGGTTCCAGCGGTAGACGGTGCCGTTGTGCAGCCGCAGCTCCTGGAGCGCGGGGGTGCCCCCGGCGGCCAGCACCTCCTCAGGTTCCTCGACCTCGACCACCGGGAGCAGCGCCGGGAAGTAGCGCAGGTTCTCCTCGAACAGGTCGAAGACGTTGGTGACGAAGCGTTCCCCGAACCAGACTCGCGGGCGCACCCCCTGGGCCTTCAGCTCGACCGAACGCGTGTCCGTGGCCTGGGTGAAGACCGCGATCCGGCTCTCCCGCCACAGCTCCAGACCCATGAAGTACGGCGAGTTGGCGGCCAGCGCGACCTGTACCCCGGCCAGGCACTGGGCAGCGTTCCAGCTGTTGGCGAAGGTGTCCGGGCTGACCTGCACGTGCAGCTGGACGCTCGTACACGCTGCCTCGGGCGCGATCGTGTCAGCGTAGGTCTCAAGGTCCTCCACCCCGTGGATCTCGATGTGCAGGTCCTCGCCGCGAGCCGCCAGGATCTGCTCGTCCAGCAGCGCGTACCTGGGGTTGTGCGTGATCGCCTCGTGGGTCACATGCTCGGGCAGCAAGGTCGGCAGGATCCCGACCATCACCAGGCCAGCGCCCTCGGCCTCGGCCTTGCGCTGCGCGGCGTTGAGCTGACCGCGGACGTCCTCCTCCAAGGCGACGAACGCGGTGCCGGCCAGTGACCGCGGCTGGACGTTGATCTCGAGGTTGAACCGGCCCAGCTCGGTCTGGAAGGCCGGGTCGTCGATGCGCGCCAGCACCTCGGCGCTGCGCATCGACGGGTCACCGTGGCCGTCGACGAGGTTGAGCTCGATCTCCATCCCTGTCAGCGGGTGGTCGAGCTCGAACATCTCGGCCGACAGCATCAGCGCCAGCGCGTCTAGGCAGCGGTGCACCTTCTCGCGGTAGCGCTGCCGGTCCTCGCGGGTGAAGACCGTGGCTGCGACCTCGTCACCCATGCGCGGACCCTAGTCCCGTCGTTCCGCAAGCGTCAGCACGACGGTCATCTCCCCGCAGACCTGACCGTCCTGCTCGCGCCGGAACACCAGGTGGCTGGACCACTCGGGCCGGGTCCCGGCGACGAGGTCAGCCTCGATCTCGGCGGCCGGTCGCAGCATCCGGGCCTCGGCCGTGACTGCGCTCCTGGCCAGCTTGGACCAGCTGATCTCGGCGTTCACCGCGAGCGGGACCACGCGGTCGAACCAGCTGGAGAAGTTCTGCACCGTCAGCGTCGCGGCCGCGGTCTCGCCGAGAGTAAAGATCGCCCCCGCGTGTGGCCCACCCATGTGGTTGCGCGAGCTGACCAGGTCCGGCAGCCGCAGCAGGCAGTGGTCACGGTCCAGCTCGAGCACCTCGATCCCCAGGGTGCCGATGAGTGGCGCCGCCGCCTGGATCGCGGCCGTCTGCTCATTCAGCGCCGGCTGGGCCGGCTGGGCTGGCTGGGCTGGGTCAGCGGTCATGGGGCCGACCCTACGACGGCAGTCCCCACTACGGTGGGCAGGGTGACCGAGGAGCCGCCGTACGCCGTGGTCGACCTGGACGGCGTGGTCGCAGACGTACGCCACAGGCTCACGTTCGTCGAGCGCGGACCCAAGGACTGGGACCAGTTCTTCGGCGCCGCACCCCTCGACCCGGTGCTCCCCGAGGGCCGCGCGGTGGTCGACCAGCTGGTCGCGTCCGGGCACGAGCTGGTCTGGCTGACCGGCCGGCCCGAGAGGTGCCGCCGCGACACGGTCGACTGGCTGGCGCGCAACGGTCTCCCATCGGCGCAGCTCTTCATGCGGCGCGAGAACGACCACCGGCCGGCCAGGATGACGAAGCTGGCCGTGCTCCGCCGGCTTGCCGCCCGACGCACCGTCGCGGTGATGGTCGACGACGACGTGGCGGTGGTCCGCACCTTGCGAACGGCAGGGTTTGCGGTCATGCATGCGCAGTGGATGAGCGAGCAACCGTCCCTGTTCGAGGCCCAGGAGACCGACGGTCGGACCTGAGGCAGCGCAGCCGAGCTCAGGCCAGCGCGTTGACCGCGACGCCGAAGACAGGTGGCAGCGCGGCTGCCGCAGGGACGAGCAGCTGGCGGACCCGCGGCCGCTGCGCCGCGGCGAGCACCGCCCGCGTCAGCACGCGGTAGCGACGGGACACCGTCAGCCAGGCCCGCTCGTAGTCCTCCGGCCGCCCGGTCGCCAGGCAGCGGACGAGCACCTCCGCCTGTGCGAGGCCGACCGCGATTCCCTCCCCCGTCAGCGCGTCGACGTACCCGGACGCATCACCGACCAGCAAGACCCGGCCGGCCACCCGGCGGCTGACGTTCTGCTCCAACGGGCCGGCGCCGCGCACCTCGGAGGCAGGCGGCGCGTCGCGGAGCCGATCGGTCAGGGCCGGGAAGCGGCGCAGCCAGTCGGCGTGCGACGGGCCCCGTCGGTCGGTCAGCACGGCCACTCCGACGACGCCTTCGCCCACCGGAGTCACGTACGCCTCGGCACCGTCGGCCCAGTGCACCTCGACGCAGTCCGACCAGGGCGCCGCGGCGAAGTGCTGGCGTAGGCCGTAGCGCGGACGGACCCGGGGCGCCGCCCCGAGGCCCAGCTCGGCCCGCACGGTGGAGTGCAGGCCGTCCGCGGCCACGAGCCATCGCGCCCTCAGCCCACCTGCTGCCGACGCTCCTACCGACACGGCCCCGTCGAGCTGGCGGACGTCGTCGACGGTCCCGCTCAGTCGCTTGACGCCTGCGGCGTCGACCGCAGCCGCCAGCGTCCCATGCAGCGCGGTCCGGCGTACGCCTCGCCCAGGCCCGGCGGCGAACCGGGCCTCGGCCGACCGACCGGTACGCGCGTCCACGTACCGGATGCCGTGGAACGCGTGACCCGGTGGATCGACGCCCAGGGCGAGCAGCGTTGCGAGCGCGCCGGGCATCAGCCCCTCGCCGCAGGCCTTGTCGACCGGGTCGGTGCGGCGCTCGACGACCGCCGTGGAAAAGCCGGCCCGGGCCGCCATCAGCGCGACGCCGAGCCCGACCGGGCCGCCGCCGGCGACCAGCACGTCGAAGTCGACCGACGGCTCGATCACAGCTCCGCCACCAAGGGCGCTGCAGAGTCCAGGGCCCGCTGCTCGCACCGGATCCGTACCGTCAGCAGCCAGCCGTTCAGGACCGAGAAGACCACGGCCGTGACCCACGCCGTGTGCACCAGCGGCAGCGCGAACCCCTCGACGACGACCGCGACATAGTTGGGGTGCCGCAGCACCGAGTACGGCCCCCGCTGCACGAGCGGCAGGCCTGGGACCACGATCACCCGGGTGTTCCACCGCTCGCCCAGGGTCCCGATGCACCACCAGCGCAGCCCCTGGGCCAGGAGCACCAGCGCCAGCATCGGCCAGCCGAGGCCGGGCAGGAAGGGCCGATCGGCCACCACCACCTCGACCAGGCAACCGACGAGCAGGCCCGTGTGCAGCAGCACCATCCACGGGTAGTGCCCCTGACCGGTCTCGACCCCGCCGCGGTCGACCGCCCAACGCGCATGCCGCAGCGACAGCCTGAGCTCGGCCAACCGCTCGACCGCGACGGCCAGCAGGAGCAAGGCGTACCAGCTCAGCACCGGCTCACCACCGGAGCAGGACCAGCTCGGCGCAGAACCCTGGGCCCATCGCGAGCAGCAGTGCGGGGGCCCCGCTGCCCACCGGATGGGCGGCCATGGTGTCGCGCAGCACGTGCAGCACCGAGCCGGACGAGAGGTTGCCGATGTCGGCGAGCGAGGCCCAGGTCATGGCCAGCGCGGCCGGCGGCAGGTGCAGCGCACGCTGCATGGCGTCGAGGACCTTGGGGCCACCGGGGTGCGCGACCCAGTGCGTGACGTCCGTCCGGTCGAGGCCTTGGTCGGTGAGGAACTCCTTGACGTCCTGGCCGAGGTGCGCCTCGACGACGTCGGCGACGCTGGCGGACAGCACGATCCGAAAGCCCGACCCGCCGATGTCCCAGCCCATCACCCGCTCGGTGTCCGGGTAGAACCGTGACCGGGTCGCCACCACCGTCGGGCCGGTGATCCCCATCGCCTCGGCCCGCCGCTCCCCCACCAGCACCACCGCCGTGGCGCCGTCGCCGAACAGGCCGGACGCGACCAGGTTCGGCGTCGAGGCATCGTCCTTCTGGACGGTCAGCGAGCACAGCTCCACCGACAGCAGTACCGCCACGTCGTCCGGGTGGCCGACCAGGTGGTCGTGCAGGCGGGCGATGCCGGCCGCACCCGCGACGCAGCCGAGCCCGAAGATCGGCACCCGCTTCACGTCGTCCCGGAGGCCGAGACGCGGGACCAGCCGCGCGTCGATGCTGGGCGCCCCGATCCCGGTGACGGTGACGGTCATGATCACGTCCACGTCAGCAGCGGACAGTCCCGCGCCCTCCAGCGCCTGGACTACCGCGACCTCGGCGAGGTCGACGCCCACCCGTAGGAACGCGTCGTTGGACGCGGTGAACCCGTCGAGTGCGGCGTACTCGGGCAGGGACAGTGCCAGGTGCCGGGTACGTACCCCGGTCGCGGCGTGGAACCTTCGGAGCACCCCGCGCTGGGCCAGGTCGGGGACGACGATCGCGCCGAAGGCCTCGGTGATCTGGGCCTGCGGGTAACGGTGCGCACCCAGCGCACTCCCCACGGCCGCGATCCGGGTCACCCCGGCATCGTCGCACGCCGCCACCCGGTGCGCGTCCGCACGGCCCTCGCGGGTGAGCATGGCCGGCTTGAGGTCCACCCGCTCCAGACTTGAGTCGATGTTTTTAGATAACAGGGGGACAAGCCCGGCGGCCCCGTGATCTCTCAAAAAAGACACGCCAAGTCGGGGGGCCCCCCCCCCAGGGCGCGCTCCCGCTCGGGCC
>JANMWN010000230.1:0-2434 GCA_031394045.1 Sporichthyaceae bacterium | reverse complement strand
CGCTCAGCGGGCCATGGCCGAGGCCACGGACAACGCCCTGATGGACGTCCCGGAGGACGCGTTCTAACCGGGACCCGCCGTTCCCTCAAGACCCCTCGGGCCGCGCGCCGATGAGCAGGGAGTGAGCCACCCCTCGGACTTCCGCGCGCCACGACTGTCCCGCGTACGCGTGTGGGCGTTCGCCGTTCTCGGAGTCATCACCGGCTACCTGCTGCTCGACCGCAGCCACGCCGAGGAGGTCGGCTCCGGCTCGCGCGTGCTCGCCGGGATCCTGCGTGGCGACCGGGTGCTGTCGCCGCTCACGTGGGTCGCGTTCGGTCTGCTCTCCCTGCTCCTGTCCGGCCAACGGCTGGCTGCCCGGGTCGCTGTCGAGGCCCCCCGCGGGCGCTGACCCGCATGCCCGTCGCCGCTCGGCGTCCACGCCGGCCAGCGGGAGAGCCGATCCACCGCCTGCGCCCGGTCGTCTGGGCCTCGTTCGGGGTGCTCGCCACCTACGCCGGGCTGCAGGTCCTGGCCGGTCGCACCATGACCTCGACCCTGTGGTGGCAGAACGAGTGGCTGCGGCTCAAGCTGGCCCACAGGTACCCGAAGTCGTCGTTCGCGCACGCCGTCCCCGGTCCGGGCTGGCAGACCTGGCTGCCCTCGGCGGCGACGTCGTTCGTCCTCGTCCTCGCGCTGGTCCTGCTCGCGCTGCTGATGGTGCGCGCCAACCGGGGCTGGTGGCTGCTGCTCGTCGCCGGCATACCCCTGATCCCTGCCCAGGTCGCCCCTGGAACCTGGGCCCCCGAGCTCTCCAACCAGGTGATGTACGCGATGGTCTGGCCGGCCGGGGCGACCACCCCCGTCACGGCCTGGTCCTGGATCAGCGCGGCCGTCGAGGCCCTGGTGATCGCGGTGCCCGCCCTCGCGCTGCGGTCGGTGGTGCACGAGCGCAGCCCGCGGGTGCACAGTGCGGACCTGCTGCGCCGGCTGGTACTCCCGTGCCTGGTCGTGGTGGCCGTCGTCAGCTGGAACATCAGCGCGGGCGAGGCGCAGGACTGGGGCATGCTCGGCCGGCGGCTGGCGTTCGGGGCCATCGGTGCGGCGCTGGCCACGAGCTCGATCCGGCTGCGCTGGGCCCTGCCGGCGCTGGTCGTGCTCCCGCTGGTCGCGGCCGGCTTCGTCCGGTGGACGACGGGCGTCGACGGGCAACCACTCGTGACCACGGACGCGGCGGCCTGGGCGCTGACTGTGTGTGCTCTCTGCGGCGCGGCCTGGGTGCTCGCAGAGCCTTATCTGGCAAAGGCTTTCGGCGTCGCCCGGGTGCACTGGACCTCGATGCTGGAGGACTACCTGGCGACGCCGGGGGACGGGGTGGAGGACGAGGCGGAGGTCGAGGCGGGGGTCGGGGCCGACGGCGGGTCCGGGGACAGGGACGGGGTCGAGGCCGCGGTCAGCGCGTGGTCGCCCGCAGCATCAGCGTCAGGCGGGGGACGCCACCGGGGGTGACCCGCACCGGGATCCCCCAGTCCTGCTGGTGCACGTGGCAGGCGGGGAACTCGACGGCGTCCGTGCCGTCGGCGACGTCGCAGGACGCCGCGAAGACGGCGACGTGCAGCACGCCTTCCTCGAGCTCGTCGGCCAGGACGAGGACCCGCGACAGGTCGCTGCCACTGCCCGCGCCGCTCACGATCAGCTCCGGCGGTGACGCCGAGACGAGCAGCCGCGTCGACGGTCCGTACCGGTCGTCCAGGTGCTGCCCCTTCGGCGGCTCGAAGACCACCTCGAGCTCGAACGTGCCGGCGCGGACCTCGGTGGTCTCGCGGCGGGTCCGGTACGCCGTCGGGTCGACCTGCACCGCTGCGTCCGGCAGTCGCAGCCGGGTCAGCCGGTGCGCCGCGGACTCGACGACGAGCAGGTCCGGCGGCCCGCCTTCCGTCGGCACCAGCACCGCGCCCGAGGGCTCGCGCAGGTCGGTCGCCAGCGTGGTGACCGTACGCGTCACCGGGTCGTAGCGGCGGACCGCGTCGTTGTACGTGTCGAGGATCGCGACCGACCCGTCCGGCAGCAGGGTGAGCCCGAGCGGGTGCTGCAGCATCGCGTCCTCGGCCGGCCCGTCGCGGTGGCCGAAGTCGAACAGGCCCTGACCGACGTGGGTCGCGACCACCCCGGCGCGTACGGCCCGCAGGCTCGAGGTCTCGGAGTCGGCCACCCAGACCCGCTCGCCGTCGCCGTCGTCGGGCGCGATCGCAAGGCCGGACGGCTGGGCAAACCAGGCCTGGTCGACCGGGCCGTCGCGCAGGCCCTCGTTGGTGGTACCCGCGATCGGCACGATCGTGCCGGCGTCCGGGTCGTACTCCCCGAGCTGGTGGCTGCCGGCCATCGCCACGACGACGGTGCCGCGCTCGGTCGACCAGGCCACGTCCCAGGGTGACGACAGGGGCCGGGTCGCGAG
>JANMWN010000181.1:0-3778 GCA_031394045.1 Sporichthyaceae bacterium | reverse complement strand
CGCCCGGCGGGCCCCCCTTCTATCACAACAGCTCGACTCGAAATTGCGGAGGGGGAACCAGGCGATGGCGAGCAAGGCTGGGCGGTCCTGCTGCGTCGTTGGCTGCGGCTAGAGCGCGGGCGGGCGGCCTTCGTACGGCGTCGAAAGCACGATCGTGGTCCGGGTACGTACGTTCGCCTTGGCCCGGATCTCGGCCAGCAGCGTCTCGAGGTCACCGGGCGACGGCACCCGCACCTTCAGGATGTACGACTCCTCCCCTGCGACGCTGTAGCAGGACTCGACCTGCGTCAGCTCGACCAGCCGATCGGGTGCGTCGTCGGGGGCGGCCGGGTCGAGCGGCGTGACCGAGATGAACGCGGTCAGCGGAAGTCCCACCGCGACCTGGTCGACTACCGCCGCGTAGCCGCGGATCACCCCGCGCTCCTCGAGCTTGCGGACCCGCTGGTGCACCGCCGAGGTCGACAGCCCGGTGGCGCGGCCCAGGTCGGTGTAGCTCATCCGCCCGTCGGAGGCGAGCAGACGCAGGATTTGCCGGTCCAGGTCTTCCACGGCGCTGAATGTACCCGCGCACAGGCAAGCAGGTGGACAAATATGCCGCCGGTACGGGCCGTCGCCCCGAGCCGTGATGACACGGGGCGACGGCCTGGGGTGCTGAGCACCCGTACCTGCACCGTCCCCGCCCCCGCCCTGCTCCCACCCCGAGTGGAGGCAGGCCGTGCTCTAGGAGGCATGGGGAAGCACTCTTGGTCTCGTCCGTCCTGGCGCCGGTCTTGAGGGCTGACGCGCGAGTACGGTGGGTTGCGGCGGCCCGTCTCAAGATCGACCGTCCCGGCGGTCGATGAGATGACTCGTGACCATCAGCGCGGCGCTGCCCGACGGCGCATTGGCGGACCCCGACCCGCTCGGGGTCGCAGTGGGTCGCGCCCAGCTCGGTGACTCGGCGGCGTTCACGGTCGTCTACCGCACGGTGCACCCGCTGCTGATGCGCTACCTGCGCTCGATGGTCGGGCAGGACGCAGAGGACGTCGCGTCCGAGACCTGGCTGCAGATCAGCCGCGACCTGGCGACATTCGCCGGCGACGGCGACGCCTTCCGCGGCTGGGCCACGACCCTAGCCCGGCACCGCGCGCTCGACCACCTGCGCGCCGCCAAACGCCGGCCACGTGCGGCGCCCGGCGAGCTGGACCCCGGGATGCTCGCCGGGATGCGTGCGCCCGGCGACGTCGAGTCGGCGCTGCTGGACTCCGAGGCGACCAGGCGTGCCCTTGACCTGATCGGCTCGTTGCCCAAGGAGCAGGCGGAGGCCTTGCTGCTGCGCGTGGTCATGGACCTGGATACCGAGGCCGCCGCGCGCGTGCTCGGCAAGCGGGCCGGAGCGGTACGGACTGCCACGCACCGGGGTCTACGACGGCTGGCGGCCGAGCTGGACGCCCGGGCCGGGCCGGTACCTGAACGCCCGACGTTCGCCCGTACGGGTGAATCCGTCTACGAGACGTAACACTCCATCACTCTCCGACGCTGAGGCCTACGAAATGAGTCACGACCCGAACGGTCGGATCGACCGGGACCTTGCGGAGCGACTGCTCCGTGGGGACCCGGTCGGCCCGGACGGCCTGGCCGACCTCCTCGCCGCAGCGGGGGCACCGGTGTCCACCGGTCCCCTGCCCGGCGAGGAGCAGGCACTGGCCGCGTTCCAGCGGGGCGGGGCCACTCCTGCGTCACGACCTCGGAGAAGAATCATGATCAAGCTCGCGCTCGCCCAGCTCATCGCCACCAAGGCCTTCGCCGCGACCGCTGCCGCGGCAGCCGTCGGCGGGGTCGCCGTCGCCGCGGCCACGGGCACCCTGCCCCTGCCCGGCCACGACGACGGCACCGTGCAGTCCGGCCCCGTGGCGGGCGGCGAGCCCAGCCACTCCGAGCAGCCGTCGGGTGATGGCCACGAGTCGGAGTCGCCCTCGGACCAGCCGAGCGAGCCCGGACGGACCACTCCGACGACCAACCCGTCCGAGCACCCGTCCAGCACTCCGTCCGAGACGCACGCACCGGCTCCGGCGTCGTACGGCGATCTGTGCCGCGGCCTGCTCTCGGGGCGCGGTGGCGAGATCTCGGTCAAGCTGACCTGGCCGCAGTACGCGCCGCTCCTGGCAAAGGGCGGGGGCACCAAGTCTGGCGCCGTCGAGTACTGCGTGAAGCTGCTCGGTCTCTCACCGGCCCCGAGCGAGCACCCCAGCCCCACGTCGAGCGAGACGCACAGCCCGTCTCCGACGCCGAACCCGTCCGAGACGCACAGCCCGACGCCAACTCCGAGCCCGTCCGAGACGCACAGCCCGACCGCGTCGCCGACGTCCAGCCTGCTCTGATCCGCCGGGGGTCTGCCCCCGCCGTCGCTGCGACGAGGGCAGGGGTCAGGCCGGCGGGGTCCAGACGTACGGGGTCGTGGTGGACAGCATCCGTAGGCCGAGGCGTTCGAGGATCGGGCGGCTGTCCGGGGACGCGTCGACCTGCAGGTACGCGCACCCACGGTCAGCCGCGAGGGTGGCGCGGCGTCCGACCAGCGCGCGGTAGATGCCCTTGCGGCGCCACTGCGGCAACGTGGTCCCGCCCCAGAGACTGGCGAACGAGGTACCCGCGTGGAAGCGCACCCAGCCCGCGCTGACGACCTCGTCGCCGGCGACCGCGACGAGGACGGTGATCGCCTCCGGTGCATCGACGACCTCACCCTGCAGCGCGCTGACCCACTCGACGCTCTCGCGGCCCCAGACGGTGCTGTGCAGCGCCTCGATGCCGTCCCAGTCTGCGGCTGTGCCCTCGGTGACCTGGGTGACCGCGCGCACGACGAGACCTGGTGGGGGCTCCGCAGCCCCGCACGCGGCGGCCACCCGCTCGACCGGACCGATGACCAGGGCCTCCTCGTCCTCAGCCACGAACCCGGCGGCCAGCAGCCTGGCCGGCAGGTCGGCCGGGGCGTCATGGGCGTACGTCTTCCACTCGAACCGCCGACCCAGGCCGCCGTAGTAGGCGAGGTTGGCCGCGATC
The DNA here is from genome assembly GCA_031394045.1 of Sporichthyaceae bacterium. GTDB lineage: Bacteria > Actinomycetota > Actinomycetes > Prado026 > Prado026 > JANYIP01. The sequence continues at coordinate 742 of JANMWN010000181.1, read as the reverse complement.
TCCGCGTCGGCGGTCTGCTCGTCCAGGTCGCTCCACTCGACGAAGCAGCCGTAGGTCTTGCCGGCGGGCGACGTCGTGCGGATCACCCGGCCGGCCCGCTCGGTCCGCCAGCCGGTCTGCGGGGGCACCAGCTGCTGGCGTACCTCCCGGTCGAACCGGGCGAGGACCTCCGCCGCCTCGGCCTGGGCCGCTGCCGAGTCAGTCGGGTCGCTCACGGGCGGGTCAGCGCGCGCCCGATGACGACCCGCTGGATCTGGTTGGTCCCCTCGACGATCTGCAGCACCTTGGCCTCGCGCATGTACCGCTCGACCGGGTAGTCCTCGACGTACCCGTACCCGCCGAAGACCTGGACCGCGTCCGTGGTGACCTTCATCGCCATGTCCGTGGCGAACAGCTTCGCCATTGCCGCGTCGGTCGAGAACGGCCGGCCGGCGTCGCGCAGCCGGGCCGCGGCGAGGTACGTCGCGCGCGCCGCAGTCACCGAGGTGGCCATGTCGGCGAGCATGAACGAGAGGCCCTGGAAGTCGGCGACCGCGCGGCCGAACTGCTTGCGCCCCATGGCGAACTCGACCGCTGCGTCCAGCGCCGCCTGGGCCAGGCCGACGGCGCAGGCCGCGATCCCGAGCCGGCCGCTGTCGAGCGCGGACATGGCGATCTCGAAGCCCTGCCCCTGCGCGCCGATCAGCCGGTCACCAGGGACCCGGGCGCCCTCGAGCCGGATCTGCGCGGTGGTGGACGCCCC
>JANMWN010000131.1:0-17977 GCA_031394045.1 Sporichthyaceae bacterium | reverse complement strand
TCCCCTTTGGGGTGCCGTTTCCCCCCCGGCCGCCGTCCGCCCCCCCCCACCCAACCCCCCTTTTTCCCCTTATCTTTTTTTTTTACCCGGGGCCGCCCGGGCGCTCCCCCCCTTCAAACAAAACCCTCGACTCAAAAAGGGGGTCAGGCGAGGAGGGAGCGCAGGACGTACTGGAGGATGCCGCCGTGGCGGTAGTAGTCGGCCTCGCCGGGGGTGTCGATCCGCAGCACCGCCATGAAGTCCACGGCCGTGCCGTCGCCCCGCTCGGCGTGCACAGCGACCTCGCGCGGCGCCGGGCCGTCGTTCAGCGCCGTGACCCCTCTGACGGAGTAGACCTCCTCGCCCGTGAGCCCCAGCGTGGCCGCCGACTCCCCCGCCGGGTACTGCAGGGGCAGCACGCCCATCCCGATCAGGTTCGAGCGGTGGATGCGCTCGTACGACTCGGCGATGACGGCGCGGACGCCGAGCAGCGCGGTGCCCTTGGCCGCCCAGTCGCGGGACGAGCCCGAGCCGTACTCCTGCCCGGCCAGGATCACCAGGGGCACGCCCTGCGCCTGGTAGCGCTGCGAGGCGTCATAGATCGTCGTCTGCGGCAGCGCGGGGTCCAGCAGGTCGACCGTGAAGCCGCCCTCGACGCCGGGCACCAGCTCGTTGCGCAGCCTGATGTTGGCGAAGGTGCCCCGGATCATCACCTCGTGGTTGCCGCGTCGCGACCCGTAGGAGTTGAAGTCCCCGCGGGCGATGCCGTGCTCGGCGAGGTAGCGCCCCGCCGGGCTGTCGGCCTTGATGTTCCCGGCCGGGCTGATGTGGTCGGTCGTGACGGAGTTGCCGAGCTTGGCCAGCACCCGGGCGCCGGCGATGTCGGTCACCGGCGCAGGGTCGCGCGGCATCCCGTCGAAGTACGGCGGCTTGCGGACGTACGTCGAGGACGGGTCCCACTCGAAGGTGTCACCCGTGGGCGTGGGCAGCGAGGTCCAGCGCTCGTCACCGGCGAAGACGTCGGCGTAGTCGCGGGTGTACATCTCGGACTCGATGACCGCGCCGATGACGTCCTCGATCTCCTGGTCGGTCGGCCAGATGTCGCGCAGGTAGACCGGCTGCCCGTCCTGGTCGGTGCCCAGCGGCTCGGTGGTGATGTCGACGTCCATCGAGCCGGCAATGGCGTACGCGACGACCAGAGGCGGTGACGCGAGGTAGTTCATCTTGACGTCCGGGTTGATCCGGCCCTCGAAGTTGCGGTTCCCCGAGAGGACCGAGGTCACCGCGAGGTCGCTGGCGTTGACGGCCTTGGACACCGCCTCGATCAGCGGCCCGGAGTTGCCGATGCACGTGGTGCAGCCATACCCCACGAGGTTGAAGCCCAGCTTGTCCAGGTACGGCACCAGGCCGGCCCGCTGGTAGTAGTTCATGACGACCTTGGAACCCGGCGCCAGCGTGGTCTTGACCCACGGCTTGCTCGAGAGCCCGCGCTCGACGGCCTTCTTGGCGAGCAGCGCCGCCCCGATCATCACCGACGGGTTGGACGTGTTGGTGCACGAGGTGATGGCCGCGATGACGACGGCCCCGTGGTCGATCTCGGTGGTGGTGCCGTCGTCGAATGTCACCACGGTGGGCCGGCTCGGCCGGCCGTGGGCACCACGAGCAGCGGAGACGTACCCGCGTGGCGCTCCCGCGCCGTTGTCGCCGACTACGTGGGCCGGTGGGTCGCTCGCGGGGAACGACTCGACGGAAGACTCGTCGACCCCGGGCTCGATCCCGTCGGTCACCCCTGCCAGGGTCACGTAGGCGCCGAGCGCCCCGCGGAAGCCGGCCTTGGCCTCGGACAGCACCACCCGGTCCTGCGGGCGCTTCGGGCCGGCGATCGACGGGACGATGCTGGCGAGGTCGAGCTCGATGTACTCGGAGTAGACCGGCTCTGCGTCCGGGTCGTGCCACAAGCCCTGCTCGCGGGCGTACGCCTCGACGAGCGCCAGTTGGTCGTTCGGGCGCCCGGTGAGCCGGAGGTAGCGGACCGTCTCGGCATCGATCGGGAAGATGGCGCAGGTCGAGCCGAACTCCGGGCTCATGTTGCCGATCGTGGCGCGGTTGGCCAGGGGTACGGCCCCGACGCCGTCGCCGTAGAACTCGACGAACTTCCCGACCACGCCGTGGGCGCGCAGGATCTCGGTGATGGTGAGCACCAGGTCGGTAGCGGTGACGCCCTCGGTGAGCCGGCCGGTGAGCTTGAAGCCGAGCACCCGCGGGATCAGCATCGACACGGGCTGGCCGAGCATGGCCGCCTCGGCCTCGATGCCGCCCACGCCCCAGCCGAGGACGCCCAGCCCGTTGACCATGGTGGTGTGCGAGTCGGTGCCCACGCAGGTGTCCGGGTAGGCCTGCCCGCCGCGCACCATGACGGTACGGGCGAGGTGCTCGATGTTGACCTGGTGCACGATGCCGGTGCCCGGGGGCACCACCTTGAACTCGTCGAAGGCGGTCTGACCCCAGCGCAGGAACTGGTAGCGCTCGCGGTTACGGCCGTACTCGATGTCGGTGTTGCGCTCGAACGCGTCCGGACGGCCGAAGACGTCGGCGATCACCGAGTGGTCGATGACGAGCTCGGCGGGGGCAAGCGGGTTGATCCGGGAGGCATCGCCGCCGAGGTCGCGGACGGCCTCGCGCATGGTGGCCAGGTCGACAACGCAGGGCACGCCGGTGAAGTCCTGCATGATCACCCGGGCCGGGGTGAACTGGATCTCGGTGTCCGGCTCGGCCTGCGGGTCCCAGCTGCCCAGGGAACGGATCTGCTCGGCGGTGATGTTGGCGCCGTCCTCGGTGCGCAGGAGGTTCTCCAGCAGCACCTTGAGGCTGAACGGGAGCCGCGCGGACCCCTCGACGGCCGACAGCCGGAAGATCTCGAAGGACGCGTCACCGACCTGGAGCGTCCCCCTGCTCCCAAGGCTGTCGACTGATCGCTTGCTGACGGGACTGGTCATCGAAGGCTCCTTGCCAAGCAACGTGTTCGACGGCTGGTGGTCATCCTGCCCCAGCACTTCCCGCAGGAGCAGGTGGGGCTATTATCTCGTCGACAAGTATCTTGATGTCAAGAGACTTTCAGGAACTCTCCGCTCGCGGACGCAGCACGGCCACGCACTCGACGTGGTGGGTCATCGGGAACAGGTCGAACGCGCGCAGGCCGGTCAGCTCGTAGCCCAGCCCGATGAACGTCCCGACGTCGCGGGCCAGCGACGCGGGGTCGCAGGCGACGTACGCGATCGCGCGAGGCCGCAGCCGCGCGAGCCGCTCGACCACCCCCTTGCCGCCCCCGGTGCGCGGCGGGTCGAGGACGACCAGGTCGCACGCCTGCGGGGCGGAGGTACGCAGCCAGGCCTCCACCCGGGCGTGCGAGAGGCGCACCGTGGCCCGGTCGTGCAGGTTGCGCCGAGCATCGCGCAGGGCCGACTCGTCGGACTCGACGGCGTCCACGCGCCCCTCGCGCCCGAGGTCCTCGGCCAGCGCACCCGCGAACAGCCCGACCCCCGCGTACAGATCCAGCAGGTGCTCGCCGGCCCGTGGCTCCAGCGCCGACCGCACGGCCTCGACCAGGACGTCCGCGGCCCCCGGGTGCACCTGCCAGAACCCGGCGCCGCTCACCCGCCAGTCACGCCCCGCTGCCCGCTCGGTCAGCCGGCCACGGCCCGACGGGGTCCCGTCGGCGAGCAGGATCCGCTCCCCGGAGGTGACGGAGACGGCCACCTGCAGCTCGGTGATCCCCGGCCAGGTCCGGTCGAAGACCCCGCTGTCGTTGACCAGCGGGTGCGCGATCGGGCAGGCCTCGAGCGCGACGACGTCGTGGCTGCGGTGCCTGCGCAGCCCCGCGCGTCCCTCGGCGTCGACCGCGAGGCGGGTACGCGTGCGCCAGCCGAGCCCGTCGTCGTCACCGGGGACCGCCTCGACCTGGACCTCGACGTCGACCTTGGCCAGCCGGTGCAGCTGCTCGACAACGACGGCCGCCTTGAGCCGACGCTGCGCCGCCAGCGTCACGTGCTGGAAGTCGCAGCCCCCGCAGCCGCCCGGTTGCGCGTGCGGGCAGCGGGGCTCGACGCGGTCCGGCGAGGCGACCAGAACCTCGACGGCGTCAGCCCGCAAGAACCTCGCGCCCTCGGCGCCCTCGGTGATCTGCGCGCGTACGCGTTCGCCGGGCAGCGCGTGCCGGACGAACACGACCTGCCCCTCGTGCCTGGCCACAAAGTGCCCGCCGTGCGCGACCGGTCCGACCTCGACCTCGACGACCGCTCCGACCGACTCTCCTGTCACTGGCTGCCGGTCGTGTCGCCGGCGCCCGAACCGGTCTCGAGCCGCAGCAGGCTGAGCAGGCTGGCCTCGTCGGCCGCCTCCTTGGCTGCCTCGCCCGAGGCCAGCAGGTAGGGGACGCTGGTGACCACGACGCCGCTGGTGAAGCGCAGCCGGGTACGCAGCCGCAGCGCGCTCTGGTTGTGCAGGAGCTGTTCCCACCACTTGCCGACGACGTACTCGGGGACGAAGACGGTGACCAGGTCACGCGGCCCGGCCGACCGGAGGCTCTGGATGTAGTCGAGCACGGGCTTGGTGATCTCGCGGAAGGGTGAGTCCAGGACCTTGAGCGGCACCGGGATCTGCCGGCGCTCCCAGTCCTCCTGCAGCGCCCGTGCCTCCTCGGGATCGATGGCGACCGTTAGCGCCTCGAGCGTCGACGGCCGGGTGGCCCGGGCATAGGCCAGCGCCTGCAGCGTCGGTTTGTGGATCTTGGAGACCAGCACGATCGAGTGCACCCGGGCCGGCAGCATCGTCGGCTCGTCCGCCTTGACCGCCAGCTCGTCCGAGACGTGCTGGTAGTGGTTGTGGATCCCCCGCATCATGAACCACAGGATCGTCATGGCCACGATGGCGATCCACGCGCCGGACAGGAACTTCGTGACCAGGACCACGATGAGGACGGTGCCGGTGGTCACGAAGGCGAAGGCGCTGATCCCCCTGCGACGCAACGTCTTGCGCCGCTCCCCCGCGTCTGCCGCACCTGTCTGGGACAGGAGCAACCGGTTCCAGTGCCGGACCATGCCGGCCTGGCTGAGGGTGAACGACACGAACACCCCGACGATGTAGAGCTGGATCAGCTTGGTGGACTGCGCGTTGAAGGCGTAGATGAGCACCCCGGCGAACAGCGCGAGCAGGACGATGCCGTTGCTGAAGACCAGCCGGTCACCTCGGTTGTGCATCTGTCGCGGCATGTAGCGGTCCTGCGCCAGGATCGAGGCGAGCACCGGGAACCCGTTGAACGCGGTGTTGGCCGCCAGCACCAGGATCAGTGCCGTGACCAGCTGCACGAAGTAGAACGGCAGGTTGTTCTGGCCGTTGAACACCCGCTCGCCGATCTGCGCGATCACGGTCGTCTGCGTCGTGCCCTCGAAGCCGACGAGGGTGTCGTTGCTCTCGGTGATGCGTACGCCGAGCTTGATCGCCAGGAACGTCACGCCGATGAACATCGTCACCGCGATCACGCCCATGAGGGCCAGGGTGTTGGCCGCGTTCTTGGACTTGGGCTTGCGGAAGGCGGGTACGCCGTTGCTGATGGCCTCGACCCCGGTCAGAGCCGTGCAGCCCGAGGCGAACGCCCGCAGCCCGAGGAACATCACGCCGGCCGTACCCAGGTTGTGCAGCTCGGGCTTGATGTCGTAGTGGGCCGTGCTGGCCTCGAGGTTCGCGCCCATGGCCAGCCGGGCGATGCCGACCGTGATCATCGCGATGATCCCGAACATGAAGGCGTACGTCGGAATCGCGAAGGCGGTGCCGGACTCGCGGATACCCCGCAGGTTGAGCAGGACGATGATCACGACGACGCTCAGGGTGGCCGTGACCCGGTTGCCCGCCATCCACGAGAACAGCGGCGTGGACGCCAGGTTCTCGACCCCGGCGGAGGTCGACACCGCAACCGTCAGCACGTAGTCGACCAGCAGCGCCGCCGCGACGACCAGCCCGAACCGGCGCCCGAGGTTGGTGTTGGCGACCTCGTAGTCGCCGCCGCCGCTCGGGTAGGCGTGCACGTTCTGCCGGTAGGCCGCGACGACGGTGGCCATCACCGTCACCACCCCGAGGGCGGCGTACCAGGTCAGGTGCAGGAAGGCGGTGCCGCCCAGCGCCAGGACGATCAGGATCTCCTGGGTGGCGTACGCGACGGACGAGAGGGCATCGCTGGCGAACACCGGCAGCGCGATCCGCTTCGGTAGCAAGGTCTCCCCGAGCCGGTCCGACCGCATCGCCCGCCCGAGGATCACGCGTTTGCCCACACCTGCGAAGTTCGCCACGGGGGCGATCGTAGGGTGCGAAGGTCGGGTACGTACGCAGGACCCACACCGGATGTGGCACGCTAGCGGCCGTGCATGTTGTGATCATGGGCTGCGGCCGCGTCGGTTCGACCCTCGCCGAGACGCTCGACGCCGAGGGTGCCTCCGTGTCCGTCATCGACCAGGAGACCGCCGCGTTCCGCCGGCTGCCACCCAGCTTCGGAGGCCGGACCGTTACCGGGGTCGGCTTCGACCGCGAGGTCCTCGTCGACGCCGGCATCGAGCGCGCGGCGGCCTTCGCGGCGGTCAGCAGCGGCGACAACTCGAACATCGTGGCGGCCCGGGTCGCTCGCGAGACGTTCGGCGTCGAGAACGTCGTCGCCCGCATCTACGACCCCCGCCGCGCGGAGGTCTACCAGCGCCTCGGCATCTCCACCGTCGCCACCGTGCGATGGACCGCCGACCAGGTGCTGCGACGGATCCGGCCCCAGGGCGCCGAGAGCGAGTGGCGCGACGCGAGCGGCACCGTCCGGCTGGCCGAGGTGCACTACTCGCCGGCCTGGATCGGGCAGCTGCTCAGCCGCATCGAGGACCTGACCTCGGCCCGGGTCGCCTTCCTGACCAGGCTGGGCGAGGGCATGATCCCCGGCCACGAGACCGTCCTCCAGGAGGGCGACCTGCTCCACGTGCTGGCCCGCGAGTCCGACCTGGGCCTGGTCGAGCGCACGCACGACGAGGCTCCCCCCAGCGAAGAGCACTGAGGAGACCTGCTGATGCGAGTCGCCATCGCCGGAGCGGGCAAGGTCGGTCGTTCGATCGCGGCCGAGCTCACCGAGAACGGCCACGAAGTGATGCTGGTCGACAAGGACCCGGCCTCGGTACGCCCCGACAGCATCCCGGGCGCGCAGTGGTTCGTCGCCGACGCCTGCGAGCTGGCGGTCCTTGAGAAGGCCGACCTCGCCACCTGCCAGGTGGTGATCGCCGCGACCGGCGACGACAAGGTCAACCTCGTCGTCTCGCTGCTGGCCAAGACCGAGTACGGCGTCCCCCGCGTCGTCGCCCGGGTCAACCACCCCAAGAACGAGTGGATGTTCAACGAGTCGTGGGGCGTCGACGTCGCCGTCTCGACGCCGCGGATGCTGTCCGCTCTCGTCGAGGAGGCGGTCAGCGTCGGCGACCTGGTCCGGCTCATGACCTTCCGGCAGGGCAACGCCAACCTGGTCGAGCTGACGATGCCGACCTCGTCGCCGTACATCGGCAGCCGCGTCGGCGAGGTGCAGTGGCCCCCGGACGTCTCGCTGGTCGCGATCCTGCGCGACGGGCGCGTCATCACGCCGTCCCCCGACGACTCCATCGAGTCCGGTGACGAGCTGCTCTTCGTGGCGTCAGCCGACTCCGAGGAAGCGCTGCAGGAGATGCTCAGCCCTCATCAGGGCTGAGCTCCACGACGGGCGCTGTGCCCGGCGGGACGGTCGCGGGCACCCGCCGCAGGATCAGCCAGGACCCGAGGCCGGCCAGCGCGAACAGCGGCCACCCCATCGCGATCTTGGCCACGCCGAGGGTGACGACCTGGTCGTTGAGGTAGAGCGGCAGCTGGACGGCCGTGCGCACGGCGAAGACGGCGAACCAGATCCAGCTGCACCACCAGTACGCCCGGCACCGGGGTGGGTCGGACCGCCAGCTCATCCCCTCGCCGGTGAGGGGTCCGACCATGACCCCCATGAGCGGCCAGCGCACCATCAGCGACAGGAGGTACGCGATCGCGTACAGGATCTGGACGATGATCCCGATCGCGAAGAAGTTGGCTGCCCGCCCCGTCACCACGGCGATCAGGGCGCTGATCCCGACGGCGAGCACGCCGCTGGCGGCCTGCCGCAACGGCTCGCGCCGGATCGCACGAAGCACCAGCAGGGCCACCGTGATGCCGACCGCGGCCCAGATCGCAGGCCCCAGCCGTCGCCCGCCCAGGGCGTACACCGCGACGAAAACGGTCGAGGCCAGGCCGCTGTCGATCAGGCCGCGGATACCACCGATCGCCGAGCGGAGGTCCCACTCCTCGACGAACGCAGCGACCCGGTCTGTCGTTGCTCCCGGGTCGCTGGTCGGGGTCTCCGCCTCGCTCACTTACGCAGCTCGTAGGCCGGGTTGAACATCACCCGGTGCCCGTTCTGCTGGGTCACCCTCCCGTGCACCGAGATGTTGCGACCGGGGTCGACGCCGACGATGCGACGACGGCCCAGCCAGATCAGGGTGAGGGTGCCGCTCCCGTCGTACAGCTCGGCCTCGAGGGCGGGTACGCCGCCGACCGGCCGCAGCGTGAGCGCACGCAGGGTCCCGGAGACCGAGACCCGCTCGCCGGCACGGCAGCGGCCCACCGGGGTGGACCCTCGGTCGAGGCTCTCCTCCAGTAGCTCGCGCGCGTCGAGCTCCTCGCTGGTCGACGTCAGCCGGTCCAGTGCGCGCTTGAAGACATTGCGGCTGGGGGCGTCGTCGGCTGGTGCGGCAGCTCGCGGACCTTCGGTCATGGCCCAAGGCTAGCCCGGTGGCGTACGAACATCGCGTTGTGCCGCCAGTTGCCGTCGTGGCCCACGGGTCGGGCTCATGCGCGGACTTCGTCGCGCGGGCCTTCGCGGACCCTTTGCGCGAGGCCGGCTACGGTCTGGTCACCTTCGAGGACCGTACCGGCGACATCTCCGTGGTCACGGCCCGGCTGGCCGCGCTGGTCGACGAGCACCGGGCGCAGCTCGTGGGCGGCGTCTCGCTCGGTGCGCACGCTGCGGTGCACGTCGCTGCGTCGCGACCGGGGCTGGCCGGGGTGCTGCTGGTGATGCCTGCGTGGACCGGTCCGCCGGGTACGGTCGCCGCGCTGTCGTCGCTCGCGGCCGATGAGCTCGAGGTTGCCGGACTGCCATCTGTTCTCGAACGGCTCCGGTCCACGCCGGACGACGCGCCGGACGCCTGGGTCGCTGCGGAGCTCGCCAGCGCCTGGCCGTCGTACCAGCAGGTCGAGCTCGTCCAGGCGCTGCTGGCCACCTCGCGGTCCGCAGGTCCGAGCCTGCGCGACCTCGCTGCGGTCGACGTCCCCGCCGGGATCGTCGCCCTCGAGTCGGATGCCTTCCACCCGCTCGCGGTGGCTCGGGAGTGGGCCGGTCTGGTCCCAACGGCCGCCCTGACAGTCGTCCCTCCACCCGTGACCGACCGGGCCGCGCTCGGGCGCGCCGCCGTCAACGCCTGGCGCCGCGCCACAGGTCAGGGCTCGAACCGGTAGCCCATCCCGGGCTCGGTCACCAGGTACCTCGGTCTCGACGGGTCATCCTCGAGCTTGCGCCGCAGCTGGGCGAAGTAGACCCGCAGGTAGTTGGTCTCACGCTCGTACGCCGGGCCCCAGACCTCCTGGAGCAGCTGCCGCTGCGAGACCAGCCGACCGCTGTTGCGAACCAGCACCTCAAGCAGATGCCACTCCGTCGGGGTCAGCCGCACGTCGACGCCCGCGCGGGTGACCCTCCTGGCCGCGAGGTCGACGGTGAACGTCTCAGTCGTGACCACGGGCAGGTCCTCGCCCGGCGCGCCCCTGCGGATGGCGGCCCGCAGCCGGGCCAGCAGCTCGTCCATCCCGAACGGCTTGGTGACGTAGTCGTCCGCACCAAGGTCGAGCGCCTCGACCTTGTCGGAGGAGTCCTGCCGGGCGGACAGCACCAGGATCGGCACCTTCGACCAGCCGCGCAGGCCCCGGATGACGTCGAACCCGTCCAGGGCGGGCAGGCCGAGGTCGAGCACGACGACGTCAGGAGGTCGTTCGGCCGCCAGCGCCAGGGCCGCCTCCCCCGTACCCGCGATGTCGACCTCGTAGTGCCGGGCCCGCAGGTTGATCGCCAGGGCCCGCGCGATCTGCGGCTCGTCGTCGACGACCAGCACCCGCGTCACGCCGGCGCCGCCGCGACGGGGAGCTCAAGCACCATCGTCAGCCCGCCGCCGGGGGTGTCCTCGGCCCACAACCGCCCGCCGGTGGCCTCGGTGAAGCCACGGGCCACCGCGAGGCCGAGCCCGACGCCAGAGCCCGAAGGGGTGTCGCCGAGTCGCTGGAACGGCGCGAACATCTGCTCCTTGACCGCGTCTAGGACGCCGGGCCCGCGGTCGACGATGCGCACCTGCATATGGTCGCCTAAGACACTGACGCTGGCCGACACGAGCACGGGAGTCCTGACACCACCGTGGCGTACGGCGTTCTCGACCAGGTTGGCAACGACGCGTTCGAGCAGGCCGGCGTCACCGACGATCAGCGGCAGCGACTCGGGGACCTGGACCACGAGCTCCGCGGCCGGGTCGACGCCGAGCAGGGCCGGTGGGACGATCTCCTCGAGCGCGACCGGGCGAAGCTGTGGCTGCACCGAGCCGGTCTGCAGCCGACTCATGTCCAGCAGGTTCGCGACCAGCGCAGTCAGCCGGTCGGCCGACTCCTCGACGGTGGCCAGGAGCGCCGCCTCGTCGTCGCTGCTCCACTCGACGTCCTCCTGGCGCAGGCTGCTCACCGCGGCCTTGATGCCGGCCAGGGGCGTCCGCAGGTCGTGCGAGACCGCGGCGAGCAGAGCGGTACGGATCGCGCTGCCCTGCTCGAGCCGGTCGGCCTCCAGAGCCCGGGCGGTGAGCCGCTCGCGCTGCAGGACGACGCCCACGTGCGCGGCGTACGCCTGCAGGACCCGCTGGTCGTCCGCCGCCAGCGGGCGTCCGCGCCCCACCACCACGAGGTCGGCCGAGACCGCGGCCTCGACGTCGCCGGTTCCAGGCCAGCCACCAGCGTCGGCAGCGTCGGCAGCGTCGGCAGCGTCGGCAGCCTCGGCAGCGTCGCCGGCCGCCGCCACCAGGTGCCAGGGACTGCGTTCGTCGGCCCGCTCGAACAACCCCACGGACGCCATCGCGAAGGTGGTCCTGAGCTGCCCGAGCAGGGACTCGACGCTGTCGTCTCCGCGCAGCGCGCTCCCGGCCAGCGTGCCGAGCGTGGCGGCCTCCGACTGGCTGTGCGTGGCCTCAGCACTGCGCCGGGCGGCGAGATCGACCACGCTGGCGACCGCGACGGCGACGCCCACGAAGATCGCCAGCGCCAGCGCGTTCTCCCGCTTCTCGATCGAGAAGGTGTGGACCGGCGGCGTGAAGTAGAAGTTGATCAGCAGCGTGCCCAGCACCGCGCTGGCCAGGGCCGGCCAGAGTCCGCCGAGCAGCGCGACTCCGACCGTCAGGGCCAGCATGAGGAGCAGCTCGCTGGGCAGGGACAGCTGGTCCGCCAGCAGGGTCAGTACCCAGGTCAGGGCCACCGGACCGGCGACCGCGAGCGCGCCACCGGCGATCAGGCGCTGCCGACCCACCCGTCGGCCGGGAGCCTGTCGCCGTGGGTCCGCCCGGCCCGGTCTGTCGACCCCCTCGCGGGTGACCAGCAGGACGTCGATGTCCCCGGCACCATTGACCACGCCGGCGACCACGTCGGGCGCCAGAAGAGACCGGAGCGGGCGCGCGGGACCTGCCCCGAGCACCACCTGGGTCGCGTTGACCCCACGGGCGAACTCGAGGACGGCAGACGCGACCTCGGGACCCAGCACGGTGTGGAACGACCCGCCCAGGTTCTCGACCAGCATCCGCTGCGACTCGAGCGACGCGAGCCGTTCGGGCGCCGGCGCAGCGAACCCGTCGGACGCGGCCACGTGCACCGCCAGCAGCTCGGCGCCGCTGGCCCGGCCGGCGATCCGGGACGCGCGGCGGACCAGGGCGTCGCTGGCTGCGCCACCCTTGACGGCGACGACGATCCGCTCGCGGGCAGCCCAGGTGCCCTCGATGCTGTGCTCCGTGCGGTAACGCACCAGCCCCTCGTCGACCCGGTCGGCCAGCCACAGCAGGGCGAGCTCGCGCAGGGCGGTCAGGTTGCCCACCCGGAAGTAGTTCGCTAGCGCCGCGTCCACCTGCTCCGGCCCGTAGACGTTGCCGTGCGCCACCCGTCGGCGCAGCGCCTCCGGGGACATGTCCACCAGCTCGATCTGGTCGGCCCTGCGGACGAGCTCGTCGGGCACGGTCTCCTGCGGGCGTACGCCGGTGATCGCGGCGACGGCGTCGGACAGGGACTCGAGCTGCTGGACGTTGAGCGTGCTGATCACCTCGATGCCGGCCGCCAGGAGCTCTTCGACGTCCTGCCAGCGGTGCGTGTTCCGGCCGCCCGCCGGGTTGGTGTGCGCCAGCTCGTCGACCAGCACGAGCGTGGGACTGCGAAGCAGCACGGCGTCGAGGTCGAGATCGCTGAAGTCCTTGCCCTGCACGGAGAAAGTCCGCCTGGGCACGACCTCCAGCCCGTGCAGCAGCTCCGCGGTGTGTACCCGCCCGTGGTCCTCCGCGAGGCCCACGGCGACGTCGGCCCCACGTTCGAGCCGGCGGTGCCCCTCGGCGAGCATGGCGTACGTCTTGCCCACCCCCGGGGCCGCGCCGAGGTAGATCCGCAGCTGCGCCCCGGACACCGGTCTAGCGGATCTCGGTGATCTGCTGGCCGGTGCCGCTGATGTCGAGCGGCTCCTGCTCCATGGGGCGACCGTCCGCGTCGACGAGAGCGGTGGCCGGCGCGTCGGGCAACCGGAGCGGCAGCGGCTCGCGGGGGGCGTGCGCCTCGTTGCCACGGACCACGATCGTCCCGGTGAACACCTCGACCAGCGGCGCCGCCAGCGCCTCGTCAGCGGCAGCCGGCCCGGTGAGCACGCCGCGCAGGAACCAGCGCGGGCCGTCGACGCCGATGAAACGCACCGCCGCCAGCGCCGTGGACCCGTTCGGCTGCGGGAACGGCAGCTGCGCCTTGAGCGAGCGCCCGGTCGGCGAGTCCTGGACGTCGGCGATGCCGCCGTCCTTGGTGATCTCGGCGGCCAGCTCGCGGCGTACCTCGTCCCAGATGCCCTCGCGCCGCGGGGCCGCGAACGCCTGCAGCTGCAGCGTCGAGTCGCCGAGCACCGCCGTGACGGCGACGACCGTGCCGGCCGCCTCGTCGAGGTTGATCTGGATCTCCATGCCGGGCGCTCCTGGGATGCGCATGCTGCCGAGGTCGAGGCGCTCGACCTCGTCGTCGGGGGCGTCCTCCTGGTCCCAAGGGCCGGCCGGCCGGCCCGGCTCGGCGGACGGCTGCGGGTCGGAGCCTTCCTCCTGTGCGAGGTCGCCGGACTCCGACAGCTCGCCCTCGAGCTCGATCTCGAGCTCGGTCTCGTCCGAGTGGTCCTTGCGACGACGGAACACGGTCACTCCCCTCCTGCTGGGGGTACGGCTGGCATGCCCCCGGTGGAACCGAACCCGCCCTCGGCGCGAGCCGAGCCGGGCAGAGTCTCGACCTCGTGGAAGCGGGCCCGCTCGACCCGCTGGACGACGAGCTGGGCGATACGCTCGCCCCGCCGAAACAGCACCGGCTCGCGCGGGTCGAGGTTGACCACGCTCACCTTGATCTCACCGCGGTAGCCGGCGTCGACCGTACCCGGTGCGTTGACGATGCTGACGCCGTACTTCGCGGCCAGCCCGGAGCGCGGGTGGACGAACGCGGCGTACCCGTCGGGGAGGGCGATCGCCACCCCGGTGGGCAGCAGCGCCCGCTCCCCCGGCTCGATCTGCGCGTCGACGGTCGTGTGCAGGTCGGCACCGGCGTCGCCCGGGTGGGCGTACGAGGGCAGGGGCACACCCGGGTCGAGCCGCTGGATGAGGACCTCGACCGTCACGGGTTCACCTCGTAGCCCCGGAAGGCACCCTCGGGCGCTGCCGCACGGGCCGCCACATCCTCGGGGCGGCCGTAGGTGGCGAAGTGCTCCAGGGGCACGGCGATGAACACGGCCGCGGCCTGCAGCGCCGTGGGACCCTCCGGTGACTCCAGCCGTCCCTCGGCGGTCGCGTAGATCTTGCGGCCGGCCACGCCGACCACCTCGGCGGCGATGTGCAGCTGCGACCCCACCGGCACCGGGCGGATGAAGTCGGTCTCAAGCCGCCCCGTCACCGTCGGCCGCCGGAGCAGCCAGTTGAGGGAGCCGAGCGTCTCGTCGACGGCCGCCGAGAGCAGCCCGCCGTGCGCCAGCCCGGGCGCTCCCTGGTGGTCCTCCGTCACCGTCAGCACCGAACGGACGGACACCCGCTCACCCGCGTACACGAGCAGGTGGAGGCCGGCCGGATGATCGACGCCGCACCCGCAGCAGAGGTGGAAATGGCTCAGGATCTGCTCGCCGGGCGCAGGCGCGTCGGCATGGCGCTCGGGTGCCTGGGCGTCGTCTGGCGGCACGGTGGACCGGCGGGGACGCATGTGCCGACCCTACTAGCGCAGGAAGCACGCCGAGATGACACCCTGAGGCGGTGCCGGCCCAGGATCCCCTCTATCGCGAGCGGCTGTCGGCCCCGTGGTGGTTGTGGCTGATCTGCTCGGCCTTCGTCGGCACGCTCGGGATCGCCTTCGGGTACCCCCTCGGGCTGCCGGCTGGGCTCGCGGCAGCCGCCGTCGCGGAGGCCGCCGTCGCCTGGGTGCTGCTGACCGCGGCCGCCTGGGTCGTCGTCGAGCCTGGGTTCCTCGTCGCCGGCCGGGCCCGGTTGCCGCTCACGGCGGTGGGTGCCGTGACGGCGCTCGACGCCTCCGCCACCGCCCTGCTGCGCGGCCGGGAGGCCGACCCTTCGGCGTACCTCCTGCTCCGGCCCTGGGTGGCTGCTCGGGCGGTACGCGTCGACGTCGACGACCCCGCCGACCCGACCCCGTACTGGTACGTGGCCACCCGCCACCCAGAGGCTCTGGCGGCCGCTCTCGCCACCGCCCGGGCCGGCACCGACCGGTCGCCATGACGGCGGGGGGGGCCGATGAGGCAGGCTGACCCTCGTACGGTCGCCAGCCGACGCGACCCCAGGACGAGAACGGGTGCACCCATGGCGCGAAGCGGCGGGAACGTCGGTTCTCAGGCCTTGCTGGTAGTGGGCGGTCTGGCTGCCGCAGCGGCGGCCCGAAAGGTCGTCAGCATCGTCTGGGTCGCCGTCACCGGGCGCGAGGTCCCCAACGACCCCAACGACCCGGATGTCTCGACCCGCGAGGCGGTCGCGTTCGCGATGGCCAGCGCGGCGACCGTGGGTGCGGCCAAGCTGCTCGTGACGCGCAGGGCGACCGCCGTCAAGGGCGGGCGCGACGCCTGAACACCCTGCGGGGCCGCAGGTTCGGGTCCAGCAGGTGGCTCACCGCGAGCCCGGTCAGGCCGCCGACCAGGGGCCGGCGACGACGCAGGTCGCCGCGGAGCGAGTCCGAGAGCGCGATGGTCTGCTTGCGGTTGCTGATGGCGCCGTAGGCCGCGCCTATCATCAGCGGCGCGATGGTGCCGATCCCCCGCCCGGCCCGGCCGACCAGCCGGCGCTGGACCCGCTGACGGGCGACCACGCCCAGCGCCACTGACATCGTGGCCGGCTCGAGCGGGTTGACTCCGCGGCGGTTGGCCCAGGACAACGCGTACGCCGCACCTCGCTGGGTGCCCGTGCCGCCGACAGCGACCCCGTACACCTCGTGCAGCTCGGCGACCAGCTTGATCTCGATCACCGCGATCACGGCGGTCTCGACCGCCAGCTGCAGGGGCAGCGTGACCAGGGTGACGGGCACCGTCCACTTGACGGCGGTCACGGCGCCGCTGGTCACGCCGACCGCGACGGTCGCCAGGACGGCGTTGCGTACGAGGGCGTCGGCCAGCGGCTCCCCCTCGAGGCCGTGGTGGTGCTGGCGCATGGTGGGCAGGTCTCGTACCGGGACACGGGGCGCGGCGTCGACGACGACATCTGCCAGCCACCGGCCGCTCGTGACAGCCGCGGCCCCCGCCTTGCGGGCCGACCGGGCCAGCGCGATGGCGAGCTGGGGCAGCAGCCGGCCCGGTGTCTCCTCCTCGCTCGCGATCCGGGCGAGCAGCTCGGACAGGTCGGAGGAGCCATCCTCGCCAGCCGGGTCGGCTAGACCGACATTGCCGACCTTGCCGACCTTGCCGACCTTGCCGACCTTGCCGACCTTGCCGACAGGGCCGACCTGGGCAGAGCCCTTCGTACGCACGTACTTCTTCATGCCGAGATCATGCCCAGACCTCAGGCGGCGCACTCGCGGCAGACGAACTGGCCGCCGACCTCCTTGGCGAGCTGGCTCCGGTGGTGGACCAGGAAGCAGCGTGAGCAGGTGAACTCGTCGGCCTGCCTCGGGACGACCCGGACCGAGAGCTCCTCGTTGGACAGGTCGGCGCCGGGCAGCTCGAAGCTCTCAGCGGCCTCCGCTTCGTCGGCGTCGACCGTCGCGGATGATGCGTCGACGCGCCTGGCCTTGAGCTCTTCGAGGCTGTCCTCGGCGAGCTCGTCGTCAGTCTTGCGCGGTGTGTCGTAATCGGTGGCCACTGGAGAACCCTCCGTGGGGTTATGTGTGTGGTTGCAGGTTTCGGAAGCGGAACGCACGGGACACCGGTTTTGTGCCCGATCTGGCGGGTGATCTCCCCGAGCCGTGAGCGCCCTGCCTCGTTCGTTCACGCATCGGGACGATAGACATACGGCATCGGAGGCGTTCCCGCCAGCGGGCGCGCCGTCCGATACCGGACCCGCGGCGCCGAACGGGTGAACATCTGGGGTCGACCTTGGAGGAAGACGTGCCGGTCTACGCGCTCGGGGATCTTGTGCCGGAGATCCATCCGGAGGCCTTCGTCCACCCCGACGCCACGGTCATCGGGGCCGTCACGATCGGTTCCCAGTCCACTATCTGGCCCCGCGCGGTGCTCCGGGGGGACTCCGGTCCGATCACGGTCGGCGCGCGTACGTCGATCCAGGACGGCGCCGTCATCCACGCCGCAGGAAGGCTCTCGACCGTGATCGGCGACGGGTGCGTGGTCGGCCACCTGGCCCATCTCGAGGGCTGCGTCGTCGAGGACGGCTGCCTGATCGGGTCGGGGTCGATCCTGCTGCACCGGGTGCTGGTCCGTACCGGTGCCCTAGTCGCGGCTGGGGCAGTCCTCACCCCGGGTACGGAGGTGCCGAGCCGGGCGCTGGCCCGAGGCGTACCCGCGACCCTGCTGCTCGACCACGTGGAGGCGGGCGCCTTCGACGCGAGTGCCGCCAGGTACGTCGAGAACGGACGCCGCTACGCCGCCTCCCTGCGCCGACTGTCCTGAGGTCAGCCGGGGGACTGACTGGGCTGCGCTGGTCGGACGATCGCGACGCCGCCGTCGAGGTCGACCGTGCTGAGCGGTGGGGCACCATCCTCCACGTCGTCGCGACGCAACGCCTCGGCCCGCCGCTCCTCCATCTTGAGCCGCTTGCCGGGCTGGAGCCCGGCGTCGAGCTCGGCCCAGGCTGTCGCCGCGAGGGCCGCGCCCTTCTTGCGGCGTACCAGGCGGTCGACTGCGCCGAGGACCACCAGGACCATGACGAGTCCGGGGATGGTGAGTGCGAAGGCGATCCCCATCCGCGGCTCGTTGAACCAAGTGGCACGCTAACGACCCGTTTCGCGACTTCCCGCCCGGCCCCGCGAGCGTGCGCCGCCGCCCAATCACCCCGTTAGCGTGCCATCTGGTTCACCCGCCAGTGGGACGTAGCAGCGTCGGCAGGCCGGATCAGCGGTTCGACCTCGGGGTAGGCCAGGTGGCCTTGACGATGCGGTCCCACACTGGGTCCGGCACGAGGCGCCGGGTCGTGAT
>JANMWN010000170.1:0-3457 GCA_031394045.1 Sporichthyaceae bacterium | reverse complement strand
GTCGGGCCAGGACGCGCGGTGCACCGATCCCTCCCGCCACCAGGACCAGACCTCTTCGGTGACGAAGGGCAGCACCGGCGCGAAGAGCCGGAGCAGCACGGAGAGCGCCTCGGTGAGCGTGGCCATCGCGGACGCCGCCGGTGCCTGGCCGCGACCTCCGTACGCCCGCTCCTTGACCAGCTCGAGGTAGTCGTCGCAGAAGGTCCAGAAGAAGGTCTCGGTGACCTCGAGCGCACGGCTGTAGTCGTACGCGTCGAAGGCCTTGGTGGCGCGTTCGACGACGGACGCGAGCTCGGCGAGCAGCGCGCGGTCGAGCGGCTCGGTGACCGCGCTGAGGTCGGCGGCCTCGCCGCTGCCGAGGACGAACTTGCTGGCGTTGAGGATCTTGATGGCCAGCCGTCGGCCGATCTTCATCTGGCCGACCTCGAAGGCTGTGTCGGTTCCCGGCTTGCCGCTGGCCGCCCAGTACCGGACGGCGTCGGAGCCGTGCTCCTCGAGCATCCCGACCGGCGTCATGGCGTTGCCGGTCGACTTGCCCATCTTCTTGCGGTCGGGGTCCAGGATCCACCCGGAGATCGCGGCGTGCCTCCACGGTGCGCAGCCGAACTCGGCGTCGGAGCGGACCACGGTGGCGAACAGCCAGGTACGGATGATGTCGTGCGCCTGTGGCCGCAGGTCCATCGGGAAGACTCGCGAGAACAGGTCTTCGTCCCGCTCCCAGCCGCCGGCGATCTGGGGCGACAGCGAGGAGGTCGCCCAGGTGTCCATGACGTCGGGGTCGCCCATGAACCCACCCGGGACGCCGCGCTGGTCGGGGGAGTACCCGGGCGGGCAGTCGGACGACGGGTCGACCGGGAGGGTGTCCTCGGCTGCGGTGATCGGGTGGTCGTAGTCGGGCTCGCCGAAGGCGTCCAGCGCGTACCAGACCGGGAACGGGACCCCGAAGAACCGCTGCCGGCTCACGAGCCAGTCGCCGTTGAGGCCCTCGACCCAGTTCTCGTACCGGGACTGCATGAACGCCGGGTGCCAGGTGATCTCGGCGGCACGGGCCACGAGCCGCTCGCGCAGGTCGGTGTCCCGGCCGCCGTTGCGGATGTACCACTGCCGAGAGGCGACGATCTCGAGCGGCTTGTCGCCCCTCTCGAAGAACTTGACGGAGTGCTTGATGGGCCGGGGGTCACCGATCAGCTCGCCGGACTCGCGGAGCATCTCGACGGTGGTCGCCTTGGCGGTGAACACGGTGCTGCCGGCCAGCCGAGCGTACGCCGCGAGGGCCGCCTCGGACTCGACGCCGCTGGGCGCGTCCGCCACGACCCTGCCGTCCCGCCCGATGATCGCTCGGGTCGGCAGCGCGAGCTCCCGCCACCACGTCACGTCGGTGGTGTCGCCGAAGGTGCAGACCATCGCGATACCGGTGCCCTTGTCGGCCTGGGCAAGGTGGTGGGCCAGCACCGGGACCTCGACGCCGAACAACGGTGTCGTCACCGTCGTACCGAAAAGTCCTTGGTAGCGCTCGTCGTCCGGGTGCGCGACGAGGGCGACGCAGGCGGCGAGCAGCTCGGGTCGGGTCGTGTCGATCTGGATCACGGAGCCGTCGGGACGGTGGAAAGCAAGCGCGTGGTAGGCGCTGTCCTGCTCACGGTCGGCCAGCTCGGCCTGGGCGACGGCGGTGCGGAAGGTGACGTCCCAGAGCGTGGGCGCCTCGGCCTGGTAGGCCTCGTCCCGCGCCAGCCCCCGCAGGAACGCTCGCTGCGCGACAGTGCGCGACTGCGGGTCGATCGTCGCGTACTGCAGGGTCCAGTCGACCGAGAGACCGAGTCGGCGGAACAGCTCCTCGAACGCCACCTCGTCCTGCGCCGTGAGCCGTCCGCAGAGCTCGACGAAGTTGCCGCGCGAGATGGGGACCTGCGCCTTGGGCTTGTCGGCCGGCGGCTCGTACCCGGGTTTGTACGGGAGCGAGGGGTCGCAGCGCACGCCGTAGTAGTTCTGCACGCGCCGCTCGGTGGGCAGCCCGTTGTCGTCCCAGCCCATCGGGTAGAACACCTCGAGCCCGCGCATCCGCTGGAAGCGGGCGATGGTGTCGGTGTGCGTGTATGAGAACACGTGGCCGACGTGCAGCGAACCGCTGGCGGTGGGCGGAGGCGTGTCGATCGAGTAGACCGCGGCGCGTTCCTTGGTGCGGTCGAAGCGATAGGTGCCCTGCTCCTCCCATACCTCCGCCCAACGGGCTTCGATGCCGTCGACGGAGGGTTTCTCGGGGAGCTGGGACCGGTCCATGGGGCGCAATTCTATGGAGGCCCGGCACGTAGACTCACCGCCCGTGACCGTGCAGAGCCTGGCCGATGTCGAGGCGGCCCTCGCCGCCCGCTGGCCGGAGTCGCAGCTCGACCCCTCGCTCGACCGGATCCGGGACCTGCTCGACGTCCTCGGGGACCCGCAGACGGCGGTCCCGGTGATCCTCGTGGCAGGAACAAACGGCAAGACCTCGACGGCCCGGATGATCGACGCACTGCTGCACGCCTTCGGGGTTCGGGTCGGCCGTTACACCAGCCCACACCTGGAGTCCGTGACCGAACGGATCAGCATCGACGGTGCGCCGCTGCCCGACGACCGCTTCGTCACCGCGTACCAGGAGCTCGCGCCGTACCTTCACCTGGTCGACTCCCGGCACGAGCACCCGCTGTCGTACTTCGAGACCCTGACGGCCCTGGCGTACGCCGTCTTCGCGGACGCGCCGGTCGACGTCGCCGTGGTCGAGGTGGGGATGGGCGGAACCTGGGACGCCACCAACGTGGCCGACGCAAAGGTCGCCGTCGTGACGCCCGTCGGCCTGGACCACCAGGCCTACCTCGGCGACACAGTGACCGAGATCGCGGGAGAGAAGGCCGGGATCATCGGCGCCGGCTGCGTGGCCGTGCTCGCCCAGCAGTCGCTGGAGGCCGCCGAGGTCCTGCTGCGGCGGGTGGCCGAGGTCGGGGCGACCGTGGCCCGCGAGGGTCTGGAGTTCGGCGTGGTCGGGCGGTCGCTCGCCGTCGGCGGCCAGGTGCTCGAGCTCAAGGGCCTGGCGGGCGAGTACGACCAGATCCATCTCACCCTCCTGGGGGCGCACCAGGCCCACAACGCAGCCGTGGCGCTGGCCGCTGTCGAGGCGTTCCTCGGCGGCGGTGGCGAGTCGCTGGACATCGACCTCGTACGGGCCGGCTTCGCGGCGGTCACCTCGCCAGGGCGGCTCGAGGTCGTACG
Source organism: Sporichthyaceae bacterium (assembly GCA_031394045.1). Classification (GTDB taxonomy): domain Bacteria; phylum Actinomycetota; class Actinomycetes; order Prado026; family Prado026; genus JANYIP01. Next base: position 214 of record JANMWN010000170.1, on the reverse strand, counting down.
CCGGGGACCGACCGTGCTGATCGACGCCGCGCACAATCCCGCCGGCGCTCGCTCGCTGGCCGCCGCCCTCGCCGACGACTACGCCTTCGACCGGCTGATCGGCGTGGTCGGGGTGCTCGCGGACAAGGACGCGCGCGGGTTGCTCGAGGCGCTCGAGCCGGTCCTCACGCACGTGGTCATCACCCGGACCTCGTCGCCGCGTGCCCTCGACCCG
>JANMWN010000162.1:0-16322 GCA_031394045.1 Sporichthyaceae bacterium | reverse complement strand
ACACCCCCTGCGGTGATGGTCCGGCTCACTAAGCGCCCCCGCGAGGGCCACGTCCCGACGCGCCACACCGGGGGCCACGCCCTGCCCGGACAGCCACGCCGCGGTCCCGGTCGCCCCGACCGTGCGGGCGGCGCCGCGGCGTTCGGCCTCGCCCAGCGCGACCAGCCGGACCGCGGCGACCCGGGCCTCGTCCCGACGCGCCCACCCCGCCACCCCCAGCGGATCAACCCCGCCCGAAAGGTGCTCGGCCACGGCAGCGGCGAGCTGGTCCAGCGCCGCATCCACCCTGGCCTGCGCGAGCCCCAGCGGGTCGCCCACCAGGGGCGTCGCCGGGTGCTGCGCGGTGATCGTCATTCCATGATCCTACTCGAACAGGTGTTCGAAAGTCATTGGTACACAACAACTTTTCGACACGAATTCCCGTAGCAGACCCGACCGACAACCCGACGATCTTGTCCACAGGCAGCCCTGACCTGCCAGATCATTTCTGGCGACGGACCACTAGTCCCTGAGCGCGGCCTCGACCCGGCTGCGCAGCAGCTCGTACCGGTGCTGGGCGGCTTCACCCAGGTCCGTCGGCCGGGCCATCGCGTCGACCGGTCCGAAGGTCTCGCCACGGATGAACTGCGCGCGGGTCAGGTCGACCTCGAGGCCGGGGTGTCCGAGGTCTGCTCGTCCCAGGAGGCCCGGATCGCAGCCTCGAGCGCGCTGAGCGTCACAGGGGCATCGAGCGTCACCGGCCCGCGCGCGCTGTCCACGATGCCGAAGTCTGCCACTAGGGTCGGCGCGTGGTGGACGACCTCTTCACGGCAGCCGGCGACGAGCTGGCCGCGAGCAGCGCGCCCCTGGCCGTACGCATGCGCCCGCGCACCCTCGACGAGGTGGTCGGCCAGGACCACGTCATCGCCCCCGGCTCGCCGATGCGCCGGCTGGTCGAGGGGTCAGGCGGCACGGGCGGCGGGACAGGTACGGGTACCGGCACCAGGGCCGCGTCGTTGATCCTGTGGGGCCCGCCGGGCACCGGCAAGACGACCCTGGCGCACCTGGTGGCCAAGGCCGGGGACCGCAGGTATGTCGAGCTCTCGGCCGTCACGGCCGGGGTCAAAGACGTGCGTGCAGTCATCGACGAGTCTCGGCGGCAGCTCGGGTCGTCCGCGCGCGGCACCGTGCTGTTCGTCGACGAGGTGCACCGGTTCTCCAAGACCCAGCAGGACGCACTGCTGCCCGCGGTCGAGAACGGCTGGGTCACTCTGATCGCCGCGACCACGGAGAACCCGAGCTTCAGCATCGTCGCGCCGCTGCTCTCGCGCAGCCTGCTGGTGACGTTGCGGCCGCTGGAGGAGAAGGACGTACGCCTCCTGCTCGAGCGCGCGATCACGCAGGAGCGTGGCCTCGGCGGGTCCGGCCTCACCGTGACCGACGACGCCATGGAACAGCTCACCCGGCTGGCTGCCGGAGACGCGCGCTGGGGACTGACCGCGCTGGAGGCGGCAGCCGGCGGCGCCCAGTCCGCCGGCCGCAGCGAGGTCGACGGCTCCGACGTCGAGCGTGCGGTCGACCGGGCGGCCGTGCGCTACGACCGGGACGGCGACCAGCACTACGACATCACCAGCGCGCTGATCAAGAGCGTGCGGGGCAGCGACGTCGACGCCGCGCTGCACTACCTGGCTCGGATGGTGGAGGCGGGTGAGGACGCCCGGTTCATCGCCCGCAGGCTGATCATCCTCGCGTCGGAGGACATCGGCCTGGCTGACCCGACCGCGCTGCTGACCGCCGTGGCGGCGTACCAGGCGGTCCAGCTGATCGGCCTGCCCGAGGGACGGCTGACCCTTGCGCAGGCGGTGATCGCGCTCTCGCTGGCACCGAAGTCGAACGCGGTCACGACGGCGATCGGTGCGGCCACGGCCGACGTACGCGAGGGCCGGGTCGGGCCGGTGCCGGCCGGCCTGCGTGACGCGCACTACGCGGGGGCCAAGAAGCTCGGCCACGGGACCGGCTACCAGTACGCCCACGACCACCCGCACGGGGTCGCGACCCAGCAGCATGCGCCGGACGTCGTCGCGGGTCGCGACTACTACACGCCCACCGACCGCGGCGCCGAGCGCGAGTTGACCGAGCGGCTCGCCCGGCTGCGCCGGATAGTCCGCGGGACCACGCCGGAGCCACCGGTAGGCTCGTGAGCCCGCGCGCAGACCAGAGACAGCGCGTCCACGACAGACAGCAGGTAGCGCCAGCATGGACTCGGCCGAGATCAGGAGCCGCTTCCTACGCTTCTTCGAGGAGCGCGGGCACACGGTCGTGGCGTCGGCCTCGCTGGTGGCCCCCGACCCGACCCTGCTGCTCGTCAACGCCGGCATGGTGCCCTTCAAGCCGTACTTCCTCGGCGCGGAGGTCGCGCCCTACCCGCGGGCGGTCAGCGTCCAGAAGTGCGTGCGCACCCTCGACATCGAGGAGGTCGGCAAGACCACCCGGCACGCGTCGTTCTTCCAGATGTGCGGCAACTTCTCGTTCGGCGACTACTTCAAGGAGCGGGCGATCCCGCTCGCGTGGGAGCTGCTGACGAGCTCGGTGGCTGACGGCGGCTACGGGCTCGACCCGGAGAAGCTCTGGATCACGGTGTACCTCGACGACGACGAGGCCGCCGACATCTGGCACCACCAGATCGGCGTGCCGCTCGACCGGATCCAGCGGCTGGGCAAGTCGGAGAACTACTGGTCGATGGGCGTGCCCGGCCCCTGCGGCCCGTGCTCGGAGATCAACTACGACCGCGGCCCTGCGTACGGCGCGGAGGGCGGCCCGGCGGTCAACGGCGAGCGCTACCTGGAGATCTGGAACCTGGTCTTCATGCAGTTCGAGCGTGGCGCCGGCGAGGACAAGGAGAACTTCCCGATCCTCGGCGAGCTGCCGGCCAAGAACATCGACACCGGCATGGGCCTGGAGCGGATGGCCGCTGTCCTCCAGGGCGTCGACAACCTGTACGAGATCGACACCAGCCGCGCGATCCTCGACCGGGCCAGCGAGCTGACCGGACGGGCCTACCACGACGACCATGAGGACGACGTACGCCTGCGCATCGTGACCGACCACGCGCGCACCGCCGTCATGCTCATCAGCGACGGCGTCACCCCAGGCAACGAGGGCCGCGGGTACGTCCTGCGCCGGATCATGCGGCGCACGGTGCGATCGATGCGGCTGCTCGGTGCGCACCAGCCGGTCTTCGGGGAGCTCGCTGACGTCAGCATCGCTGCGATGCAGGCGCAGTACCCCGAGCTCGCCGCCAAGGCCGAGCGCATCCGTGCGGTCTGCGTCGCGGAGGAGGCGTCGTTCCTGACGACGCTGGCCGCAGGCGAGAAGCTGTTCGTCCAGATGACCGAGGGGGCCGCCCCGGGCAACGGGTCCGGCGTGACGGGCGACGTGGCGTTCAAGCTGCACGACACGTTCGGCTTCCCGATCGACCTGACGCTGGAGATGGCCCAGGAGAAGGGCCTCAAGGTCGACACCGAGGGCTTCCGCCGGCTCATGCAGGAGCAGCGGCAGCGCGCCAAGGCCGACTCCAAGGCCCGCAAGGGCGGCGCGGCGGACCTGACCCCGTACCGCGAGCTGGTCGAACAGGTCGGGCCGACCGACTTCACCGGGTACGACGCCGTGCGTAGCGAGGGCAACGTCCGCGGGCTGCTCGTCGACGGCACGCCGGCGTCCTCCGCGGCGACCGGCAGCGAGGTCGAGGTCGTGCTCGACCGCACCGCCTTCTACGCCGAGGGCGGCGGCCAGCTCGCCGACGAGGGCCTGATCCGGCTGGCCGGCGGCGCGCTGCTCGAGGTGTTCGACGTGCAGAGCCCGGTCCGTGGGCTCACCGTCCACCGGGCCAGGGTCCTGGACGGCGAGGTCGTCGTGGGCGAGGGCGCTCAGGGCGAGGTCGACGTCGAGCGCCGGCTGGCGATCTCGCGCGCCCACACCGCCACCCACATGGTGCACAAGGCGTTCCGCGAGGCGCTCGGCGAGACCGCGACCCAGATGGGCTCGGAGAACTCGCCGGGCCGGTTGCGCTTCGACTTCCCGAACCCGTCGGCTGTTCCGCCCTCGGTGCTGAGCGACGTGGAGCAGCGGGTCAACGAGGTGCTCCTCGGCGACCTCGAGGTGACCGCGCAGGTCATGAGCCAGTCCGAGGCCGTCGCCTCTGGCGCGATGGCGTTGTTCGGGGAGAAGTACGGCGACCGCGTACGCGTGGTCAGCGTCGGCGAGTGGGCCAGGGAGCTGTGCGGGGGGACCCACCTCCAGCGCACGGGCGAGCTCGGCGTGGTCAAGCTGCTGGGGGAGTCGTCCGTGGCTGCGGGCGTACGCCGGGTGGAGGCGCTCGTCGGTGTCGACGCCTACCGGTTCCTCGCGCGCGAGCACCTGCTGGTCGGGCAGCTGGCGGAGATCCTCAAGGCCAGGCCCGAGGAGCTGCCCGAGCGGGTCGACGGGATCCTGACCCGGCTGAAGGACGCCGAGCGCGAGATCGACCGGTCCCGCGCCGCGCAGGTCCTGGCCCAGGCGGGCGAGCTGGCGACCCGTCGGACCGACGTCGGCGGGATCGGGCTGGTCGCCGAGCTGCTGCCCGCGGGGATCCGGCCGGCCGACGCACGGACCCTCGCACTCGACATCCGTGGCCGGGCCCAGACGGCCGGCCCTTCGGTGGTCGTGCTGGGCGCTCCCGGGGACGACGGCCAGATCTCGCTGGTGGTCGCGTCCGACCCGGCGGCGGCCGAGCGTGGTGGCGGGGCCGGGACCGTCATGAACGTGCTGGCCAAGGCGCTCGGCGGCAAGGGTGGTGGCCGTGACGACGTGGCGCAGGGGGCCGGCAGCGGCGACGCGGACGACTTCGCCCGCGCCGTGACGCAGGTACGCGGACTCCTTTCCCCATCAGCCCCATCAGCCGCGGGCGCCTGATGAGGCCAGGGGCGCGCCTGGGCATCGACGTCGGTTCGGTACGCATCGGGGTGGCCGTGTGCGACCCTGCGGGCGTGATCGCGACCCCCGTCGAGACGGTTCCCCGAGGTGCGCGCGACCTGGCCCGGCTGTCCGAGCTGGCCCAGGCGTACGCCGCTGTCGAGCTCGTCGTCGGGCTGCCGGTCTCGCTCTCCGGCGAGCACGGCCGGGCCGCCGGCACGGCCAGGGAGTTCGCGGTACGTCTCGCGCGGACCGTGCCCCTGCCCGTGCGCATGGTCGACGAGCGGCTCTCCACCGTGGGGGCGACGCACGCCCTGCGCGACTCGGGCGTACCCGGTCGGCGGCAGCGTGCCGTCGTCGACCAGGCCGCGGCTGTCATCATCCTCCAGAACGCACTGGACGCCGAGCGCTCGACGGGGGTCCCGCCCGGCGTCTGGATCACACCGGACGAGGCGGAGTCATGAGCCAGCTTGGACTCGGCATGACCGAGGTGACCGAGGAGGTCCGCGGCCGCGGGCCCAGCCGGCGTGGGGGCGGTGTCGCCGTCCTGATCGCCGCAGGGGTCGTGCTCGCCCTGGTCGCGGTGGTCCTGTTTGCCGTCGTGCGCTGGTTCTCGACCTCGCCGGACTACCAGGGCGACGGACATGGTGAGGTCCAGGTCCAGATCAGGATCGGCGAGCGCCTCGACGAGATCGCGCAAGGCCTGGAGAAGGCCGACGTCGTGCGCAGCGCCTCGGCCTTCGCGAGCGTCGCGGCAGCCGACCCCAACGGCCAGGACATCCAGCCCGGCACATACAAGCTGCACCTGCAGATGAGCGCGACCTCGGCGCTGGCGCTGCTGATGGACCCCACGTCCAAGATCTCGTCCAAGGTCACCATCCCCGAGGGGATGCGGCTGGACGTCATGATCAAGGTGCTCGCGAAAGGCACCAAGCTCTCGGTCGCCGACCTCACCAGCGCGCTGGCCGACCCCGCGGCGCTCGGGCTGCCGCCGTACGCCAAGGGCAAGGCCGAAGGCTTCCTGTTCCCAGCGACCTACGACCTTGAGCCGGGAGTGACGGCCAACGGGATCCTGACCACGATGATCAAGCGGTTCGAGCAGTCGGCGACCGACGTGGACCTCGTTGGCCGGGCCAAGGCCGTGCACCTGACGCCGCTCCAGGTGGTGATCGTCGCGAGCCTGGTGCAGGCGGAGGGCACCCCGAAGGACTTCCCGCAGATTGCCAGGTCCATCCTCAACCGGCTGAGCATCAAGATGAAGCTGCAGCTCAACTCGACCGTCAACTACGTCCTGAAGAACTCCAAGGCACAGCTGTCAACGGCTGACATCGCCGTGGTCTCGCCGTACAACACGTACCTGGTGGCAGGGCTGCCGCCTGGCCCGATCAACTCTCCGGGCGAGGACGCGCTGAACGCCGTCCTGCAGCCCGCGGCCGGCAACTGGCTGTACTGGGTGACGGTCAACCCGACCACCGGCGAGACGAAGTTCACCAACTCCTACGCCCAGTTCCTCGCGTTCAAGGCCGAGCTCAAGGGCAACCTCGGATGAGGGCGGCGGTCCTCGGATCGCCCGTCGCGCACTCGCTCTCCCCGGTGCTGCATCGCGCCGCGTACGCGTACCTCGGGCTCGACTGGACCTACGAGGCGCGCGAGTGCGACGCCGCTGGACTGCCCGGGCTGATCGCCGGGCTGGGGCCGGAGTGGGCCGGGCTCTCGCTGACCATGCCGCTCAAGGCCGCGGTCATCCCGCTGCTCGACGACATCGACCGGGTCGCGCTGCGGGCCGGGGCGGTCAACACCGTCCTGCTGCACGGGGGGCGCCGCGCCGGGCTCAACACCGACGTGCCCGGCATGACCGCGGCTCTGGCCGAGCACGGGGTCGTCCCGTCAGGTACCGCTACGGTCCTCGGGGCTGGTGCGACGGCCCGGTCCGCGCTGGTGTCCCTGGCGACCGCCGGCTGGCCGGCCGTGACGGTCTACGCCCGCCGCCCGGGCCTGGCGGACTCGCTCCGGCTGGCGCTGGACGCAGACGCCGTCGAGCTCACCGTCTGCTCGTGGGACCAGGCTCCGGCGGGCCTGTCCGCGCCGCTGGTGGTCTCGACCGTGCCCGCCGGAGTCGCCGACGCCCTGGCGGACTGCGAGCTGGACGGGTCCTCGACGCTGTTCGACGTCGTGTACGCCCCCTGGCCGACCCGGCTGGCCGCGCGGTGGCAGGCGGCTGGGGGTGCGGTGATCGGCGGCCTCGATCTCCTGGTGCACCAAGCGGCCCTCCAGGTCGTGCTCATGACACGGACCCAAGCGTCCGTCGCCGAGCTCGTCGAGGTCATGCGGGACGCAGGTCGGAGCGCCCTCGCAGGCTCCGGCCCGGGTTAGCGCTCAAGGCTCGCCGCGCACCCGCCGAAGCACCACCTGAGGACGCCGGGGAACCGGGGTTCCATCCGGCGCTAAGAGGGTGCGTTATGGCGGATCTGCTCCACTCCAACAGCCGTTCGTCCCGGCTGGACCGGGTGCTCGGAGACCTGCTCGGGCAGGCGCCCGAGCTCCAGGCGGCCGCAGTCGTCTCGTTCGACGGGCTCCCGATGGCCTCCGCGCTGCCGGTGGGCATGGACGAGGACCGGGTGGCCGCCATGAGCGCTGCCCTGCTGTCCCTGGGCGAGCGGGCGGCCGAGAACTTCGGGCGCGGCTCCCTGACCCAGGTGTACGTCGAGGGCGAGAACGGCACCGTCTTCCTCGTCTCCGCCGACGACGAGGCCGTCCTGGTGGCGGTCGGCGCCAAGGGCGCCAAGGTCGGCCTGCTGATGTTCGAGGTACGCCGCTCCGCCGCCGCCGTGGCCGAGGCGCTGCGCGCCGACGACGCCGCCATGGCCGCGGCTGTCGCGGCAGAGGCTGCTCCCGAGCCGACCGCCTTGTTGGCTGCAGTGGCTGCAGTCGCGGCCGTCGCGGAAGAGGCTGCTCCCGCCGCGACCGACTACCGCGAGTACGAGACCCAGGGCGCACCCAACCTGCACGTCGTCGAGTCGATGCCGTCCGCGCCGATGCCGGACCCCGAGCCCTACATCTACCCGGTCCCCGCGGCCGAGCCGCCGGCCTACGAGCAGCCGTACGCACCGTTCGCCGAGGCGGAGTCGCCCGAGGGACCGCCGCCGAACCCGCTGTCGCCCTGGGGGAACCCTTTGATCGGCGCGCAGGCCGAGCAGAACGGGCGCCCGGCGCCCGACCTGGGTGCGTGGACGAACTACGCGCCCAACCAGCAGCCGCAGCCGAACGGGCAGCCCAGCACGGACGGCTGGTCCTAAGGCGCCCCGCCTGGCCTGCCCTGACCCCCACCCCGAACTGAACCGCCCAGCACCCACTCCGACGACGCGACGGGACCAGACGTGAAACTCGAGGGCTCGCTAGATGCCTTCGGTCTGCCTGACATCTTCCAGCTCCTGAGCCTGACGAAGAAGACGGGCGGCCTGCACCTTCGCAGCGGCTCGTCCGCGGGCGTCGTGTACTTCACCGAGGGCTCCATCACCGGAGCCGACTCGGACCTGTCCCGCCAGAGCCTCGCGCGCCGCGTGGTGGGGAGCGGATCAGTCACGGACCACGGGCTGATCGCCGCCATCGAGCGGGCGCAGTCCGAGGGCATCGGCGTCGGCCGGGCCCTGGTCGACTCCGGAGCCGCTGACGCCGGCACGGTCAAGACCGCCGCCACCGAGGTGGCGTTCGACGCCGTGCACGACCTCCTCGCCTGGCCTGAGGGGGACTTCGCCTTCTCGCCAGACGCGGTCAACCCCGACGACATGGGGGTCGTGCTGCCCACCGACCTGGTCGTGACGCAGGCCGGCGTACGCCGCGAGTCACTGGCCACCGCAGCCGACGCGATCCCCTCCGGTGACGTCGTGCTGGCGATCCCCGTGACACCGGCCACCGACCCCGACCTGTCGCGCGAGGAGTGGTCGCTCGTGGCTCTCGCGGACGGCCGCCGGACGGTCGGCGAGATCGTCGACCTCAGTGGTCGTGGCAGCTTCGCCGTGCTGCCGGCCCTGGCCGGCCTGGTCCGCCGCGGGCTGCTTGAGGTCCGTGACGGCGACAACGACCCGGTCGAGCTGGTCCGCCGGCGCCTGGACCTGCTCGCACCGCTCGAGGGTCGCAGTGCCGCGCCTTCTTCGGCCCCCGCGACCGCGCCGGCTGCCGTCAACGCGCCCGCCGCCGTGACGGTCGTGCCACCTCCTGTGCCCGCTCCCGCTCCGGTCGCGCCGGCCGCCGAGGTCGCCGCAGCTGTCGAGGACGATGCTGAGGATGCTGAGGATGCCGACGATGCCGACGTCGACCTTGAAGGCAGCTACGGCGGCGAGCTCGTCTCGACCATCGGTGGCCCGCACGTCCCCGACAACGTCGTACCCCCGCGTCCCGAGCCCTTCCTGGCCCCGCGCCAGCCCGAGCACCCTGAGCTGGACCAGCTGGCCCCGGCTGCCGCGCGGCTGGCGTTCGCTCCGTCGGCTGCCGGCGCTGCGTCTGCATCCTCGACCGCTCCCGGACCGGGCGCGTCGTCGCCCGTCGGCGGGTCGGTCTTCTCTCAGCCTCCGTCCGCCGAGTCCCCTCGGGGCTCGTCCGGCGGTGGGATGAGCCACAACGTAGGCGGGGTCAACGGTTCGGCTGCGATGGCAGCCGATCCCGAGGCCTCGGCTCTGATCGAGCGTGACCCCAGTGTCAACCGGAGCCTGCTTCTGCGGCTCATTGCCGGAGTACGGGGGCTGTAGACCATGGCTGCCAGAACCAGGAACCGCCGAGGCGGACAGGCGGTGAAGATCGTCGTCACCGGTCCGTTCGCCGCCGGCAAGACGACGCTGATCCGGACGATCAGCGAGATCACCGTGCTGTCCACCGAGCGCGGCATCACCGACTCGACGCGCACCCGCAAGGCCGAGACGACGGTCGCGATGGACTTCGGCCGGATCACCATCGACCGCGACCTGGTGCTGTACCTGTTCGGAACGCCCGGCCAGGAGCGCTTCGACTTCATGTGGGAGATCCTCGGCGAGGGCATGCTCGGGTACGTCGTGCTCGTGGACGCCGAGCGCGAGGACTCGCTGGCCGAGGCCGCGGGCATCCTCGACGCCTTCCGGCGGATGGCCCGGGTGCCGTACGTCGTCGCCCTCAACCGCAGCTCCGGGCTCTCCGAGCCGGACGAGCGGCGGATCCGCGACACCCTCGGCATGGCGCCCGAGGTCGCGCTGCTGCCGTGCGACGCCACCGACAAGGAGTCGGTCAAGGCTGTGCTCCTGGCCCTGCTCTACTCCGTCCTGGACGAGGTCGAGTCCGAGCGGGCCTCGGTCTGAGATGGCCTGACGTGGGACTGCTCTGGCGTCGCGCAAAGGGTGGACGGCACGCTGCCGCCCGCGTCGCCGGCCGCGCATCCGCAGTGGTCACGCCATCGCCGGCACCGTTCCTGCCGCTTCGGGCCGCGGCGCAGGAACGCCCGGCCGAGCCCGTCCCCGGGCCGACCGCAAGCGTGAGCTTGGTCTTCAGGGACGGTCCGGCCGTGGCGCTCGACCCGGCCGATCCTCGCACCAAGACCTTCTTGATGGTGGCTGGCGAACTGCTGCGTGGCGCCGAAGGCGCGGGCCGTAGCCGGGTTTGAGGCATCTGGGCGCAACAGGTCAAGCCACCTGCTGATGCCGCCGATTAACCCCAGGTGACCCACATCCTGGCCCTGTCAGCGCTCGCCCCAGGCAACCATTCGGACCGCGTCATTCGCGCGACCGCAGCCCTTCCGGCGCACCGGTGAAGCAGCTCGGTGACATCCTCCTGGAGGGTGGACTTGTCACCACGTCCCAGTTGCAATCGGCTTTCGAGGAGCACCAGAAGGCAGGTCGTGCACTGGGCCGGGTGCTCGTCGACCAGGGCGTCCTCACGGAGTCCCAGCTGGTCGCAGCTCTCGCCCAGCAGATCGGCATGCGCTTTGTCGAGCTCGGCGACTTCCCGGTTGACCCCTCGGCCGTCTCGCTCGTCCCAGGACCCCTGGCCCGCCGCTACGTCGTGCTGCCCTTCGGTTTCGAGGACGGCAAGCTGCTGCTCGCCATGGCCGACCCGGCCAACTTCCTGGCCATCGAGGACGTACGCGCGGTCACCCAGACCGACGTCAAGCCGTGCGTAGCCACCCGCAGCGACGTGCTCGCCGCCATCGACCGGCACTACCGGGCCGACAGCGATCTCGACAACCTCACCGCGATCCTCGACGTCGAGGAGGAGGAGGACCTCTCCAAAATCCGGGAGGCCGTAGACGACGCGCCCATCGTCAAGTACGTCAACGCCCTGATCACCCAGGCAATCCAGGACCGAGCCTCGGACATCCATCTCGAGCCGACCGAGCGCGACCTGCGCGTCCGGTACCGCATCGACGGCGTGCTGCACGAGATCATGCGCTCGCCGAAGTCGATCCAGTCCGGCGTCATCAGCCGGCTGAAGATCATGTCCGACATCAATATCGCCGAGCGTCGCATCCCCCAGGACGGGCGACTGTCGGTCAACGCCAACGGCAAGAAGATCGACCTCCGAGTGGCCACCCTCCCCACGGTGTGGGGGGAGAAGGTCGTCATGCGAATCCTGGACAACTCGACCGCCCGGCTCGACCTGACCGACCTCGGGTTCTCCGACGGCAACTTCGAGCGCTTCTCGCGCAGCTTTGCCAAGCCGTCCGGGATGATCCTGGTCACCGGCCCCACCGGTTCCGGAAAGTCCACGACCCTGTACGCGACGCTGAACATCCTGAACCGGGCCGAGGTCAACATCATCACGGTCGAGGATCCGGTCGAATACCGCCTCCCCGGCGTCAACCAGGTCCAGGTCAACAACAAGGCCGGGCTGAACTTCGCCTCGGCCCTGCGGTCGATCCTGCGGTCCGACCCCGACATCGTGCTCATCGGTGAGATCCGGGACCACGAGACGGCCCAGATCGCGGTGGAGGCCGCCCTCACCGGCCACCTCGTTCTCTCCACCCTGCACACCAACGACGCGCCGTCGGCGATCACCCGGCTGACCGAGATGGGCATCGAGCCCTTCCTGGTCGGCTCGGCCGTCGACTGCGTGCTGGCCCAGCGGCTCGCACGCCTGCTCTGCAAGAAGTGCAAAGAGGAGTACGTCCCGACCGCTGACGCCCTCGTCGCGGCCCGTTTCCCGTGGGTCGAGGGTCAGCCGCTGCCCACGCTCTACCGACCGAAGGGCTGCTCGGCCTGCGCAAAGACCGGGTACAAGGGCCGGCTCGCGCTGCACGAAGTCATGCCGATGTCCGAGCAGCTGGAACTCATGACGGTCGAGCATTCACCCGCGTCGCAGATCACCGAGGTCGCTCGTCAACAGGGGATGATCACCCTCCGAGACGATGGCATGGCGAAGGTTCTCAGGGGAGTGACTTCGATCGACGAGATCCTCCGGGTAGTCGTCTGAGCCCCACGCTCTCAAGCGGCGCCTCTGAGTGGCCGATGCCAAGGAAGACCAAACCGCGCTGCAATCGCCTTCGAAGGGGGCACGAGTGGAAACCTCCGGATACTCCGGTGGATTCGTCCCAGGACCGTCACCGGTGCCGGCCGTCCATGACAGCGAGTCGGCCGCCGTGTCGCCGCTCGACCCTGCATGGCAGCCACCGGCCGTGGTGGCGCCGATTCCGGCGGTCCCTGAAGCTGCTCTGCCCGCTCGGGAGGTCACCGCCACGTACGACGCTCCCGACATGACATGGGAGGAGGAGTCGGTCCCGGCTCATGCCATCGCCATCGCCGAGTCCGAGGCTTTCGCCGGCGCATACACGCGCGGCACCACCGAAGAGGTCAGGCACGACGACGACGTCGATCTGCACGGGATGCTGGCTATTGTGCTGGAGACGGGGGCGTCCGACCTCCACCTCACCAGCGGCACCAGGCCCCAGCTGAGGCTCAACGGGCACCTCACGCCGCTTGAGGACTTCCCGGAGCTAACCCCCAACGTCATCCAGCGCATCATGTACGCCGCCATCACCCAGAAGCAACGGGAGAAGTTCGAGGAGGTGCTGGAGCTCGACTTCGCCTACTCGGTCCCGGGCAAGGCTCGGTTCCGGGTCAACATGTACCGGCAGCGCGACTCGGTCGGAGCGGCGTTCCGGCTGATCCCCTTCGAGATCAAGAAGCTCGAGGACCTCGGCATCCCCCCCGGTATAGCCAACTTCGCCATGCTGCCCCGCGGTTTCGTGCTCGTGACCGGCCCGACCGGGTCCGGGAAGTCCACCACGCTCGCCTCCATCGTCGACCTGGCCAACAGGCAGCGCCGCGACCACATCATGACGGTCGAGGACCCCATCGAGTTCCTTCATCGGCACCAGTCGTGCGTCGTGAACCAGCGTGAGGTCGGTGAGGACACCCACTCGTTCGCCAACGCCCTCAAGCATGTCCTGCGGCAGGACCCCGACATCATCCTCGTCGGCGAGATGCGTGACCTCGAGACCATCTCAGTGGCCCTGACAGCCGCCGAGACGGGCCACCTCGTCTTTGCCACCCTGCACACGCAGGACGCGGCCCAGACGATCGACCGCGTCATCGATGTCTTCCCGCCCCACCAGCAGCAGCAGGTACGCGTCCAGCTGGCCGGCTCCTTGCAGGGCGTTGTCTGCCAGACGCTCGCGCGGACCGTGGACGGCAAGGGACGCGTGGTCGCCACCGAGGTGCTCGTCGCTACCCCTGCCATCCGCAACCTGATCCGTGAAGGCAAGACCCACCAGATCTACTCCGCCATGCAAGCGGGTGCCCAGCACGGTATGCACACGATGGACCAGCACCTTGCCGACCTGGTGAAGCGCGGCCAGATCACTTACGAGACTGGCCTAGAGAAGTGCCACCACATTGAAGACTTCAACCGCCTGACCGGGCGATGAGGGGCAGACCATGGCATCGACGATGACCTACAACTACTCGGTACGCGACCGGTCCGGGAAGCTCATGACCGGCAAGATTGAGGCGGACTCGACGGCCGCGGTCGCTACCAAGCTGAAGAGCATGGGGTACGCACCGGTAAGCATCTCGCAGGCCGGCGGCGGGGGCATCCAGAAGGAGCTCTCGCTGCCGAGCCTCGGAGCCAAGGTCAAGCTGAAGGATCTGGCGATCTTCTCTCGGCAGTTCGCGACGATGATCAACGCCGGGTTGTCGCTGCTCCGTGCGCTGTCGATCCTGGAAGAGCAGACCGAGAACAAGGAGCTCGCCAGGGTGCTCGGTGAGGCGAGGCAGGACGTCGAGACCGGCCAGTCCTTGTCGTCTTCCCTGGGCAAGCACCCAATGGTCTTCCCGCCACTGATGGTCAACATGACCAAGGCCGGCGAAGTCGGAGGCTTCCTCGACTCGGTCATGCTCCAGATCGCCGAGAACTACGAGGCGGAGACCAAGCTGCGAGGCAAGGTGAAGTCGGCAATGACTTACCCAGTCGTCGTCTTCTGTATCGCCATACTCGCCGTTATCGGGATGCTCCTGTTCATCGTGCCCGTCTTCGCCAAGATGTTCCTCACGCTGGGCGGCGAGCTGCCGGCGCCCACCAAGGTCCTCATCACGATGTCCGACATCCTGAAGGTTGGCTCGCCGGTCTTCGTTGTCGCCATCATCGTTGGCTTCGTGGTTTGGGGCCGGATCAAGCACAAGGAGAGCACCCACCGGGTGGTCGACCCCATCAAGCTCAGGGTGCCGGTGTTCGGCAGCCTGTTCCAGAAGATCGCCCTGGCGCGTTTCGCCCGAAACCTCGGGACCATGCTGCAGTCCGGCGTGCCCATCCTGCAGAGCCTCGACATCGTCGCAGAGACCACGGGCAACATGGTGGTCGGCGATGCCGTACGTGACATCCAGACCAGCGTGCGGAACGGCGAGTCGATCACCGGACCTCTGGTGGGTCATGCGGTGTTCCCGCCGATGGTCGTGCAGATGATGGCAGTCGGCGAGGACACCGGCGCTCTCGACGCGATGCTGCACAAGATCTCCGAGTTCTACGACCAGGAGGTGGAGGCCACCACGGAGGCCCTGACCGCGCTCATCGAACCGCTGATGATCGCCTTTCTCGGCGGGATCATCGGGTCGATGATCATCGCGCTCTACATGCCGATCTTCAAGATCTTCGACCTGATCAAGTAGTCCCGAGGGCCGACGTGTTCGGCCGTCGATACAAAGGAGGCGGGGCCCGGCAGTTGCCGGGCCCCTCCTCCTTTGTGACGCGGCTGGAAGGGTGAATCCCGTCACCGCGCCAGAAATGCACTGGAATTGCTCAAGCGCGGCTTCCTGCTCGCCGAAAACACATTTGTCATAGAGCTGCTAAGGCCAGAAACGGCACACCCGTCGTGAGACGGGGTCGCAAAGCCAGGGGACCTGCGGGCGTGCAGGCCAGCCCAGCTGCCTCGGTCGGTCACTCGAAAGAGGGCCCAGGGGGGATCTGCCGGCACGGCTCATCAACGCAAGATCCCGGAAGGGAAGGGCAGATGCTCGCACGCATCCGCAAGGCCCAGGAGGAGCGAGAGGGTGGCTTCACCCTCATCGAGCTCCTGGTTGTCATCATCATCATCGGCATTCTGGCCGCGATCGCGATCCCCGTCTTCCTGAACCAGCGGAAGAAGGCGGTCAGCGCGTCGATCAAGTCCGACCTGCGCACCGCAGCGACGGCTGAGGAGACGTACTTCACGGACAACCAGGCATACAACGCCGTCACCGGTCAGAACCCAAAGTTCTCGCAGGGCAACACGATCCAGGTTGCCACGACGGCAACCGGGTACTGCCTGAAGGGCTCGAACCCGAACTCTGACGCCGTCAGCACGTTCTTCTGGTACGACTCGACCAATGGTGGCCTGCAGTCGGGTGCCCCGACGGCAGCAGCTCCCGCTGGTGGCACCTGTGTCGCCGCTGGGCTGAGCGCCTTCGCTGCCGTCAGCTAACGCCGACGACACCAGCGCAACCAGGAGTACGGCCCCGGACGGCAGCATTGTCCGGGGCCGTACTCGTGCCGGAGAACAGTGGCAAGGTCTCCGTGGCACCTGACTCGCCGCTGGGCTGAGCGCCTTCGCTGCTGTCAGCTAACGCCAGCCGCACACGATGACGTCGTGCGCCCCGGAGCCAC
This sequence comes from Sporichthyaceae bacterium, assembly GCA_031394045.1. Classification (GTDB taxonomy): domain Bacteria; phylum Actinomycetota; class Actinomycetes; order Prado026; family Prado026; genus JANYIP01. The sequence continues at coordinate 299 of JANMWN010000162.1, read as the reverse complement.
TTCGGGACCGGGCCGTGGGGCCGGCCTTGCTCATCACTCGCGGCGTCGCGACGTTCGTCCTTTGGGGGCTCGCAGCTCACTGTTGCTGCGTGCACTCGATGGCTAGCTCGAGAGGAGACACAGATGAGGCAACAGCACAGCAAAGACAGGAAGCAGGAGAGATGAACAAACGTCTGCAGAGCCCGCCCCGGCAGGAAGGCGGGTTCACCCTCATCGAGCTTCTGGTCGTCATACTCATCATCGGCATCTTGGCCGCGATCGCGATCCCCGTCTATCTCAACCAGCGCCGCAAGGCCGTC
>JANMWN010000140.1:0-5655 GCA_031394045.1 Sporichthyaceae bacterium | reverse complement strand
GCCGCCGTACGCGCGCTCGCCGCCGACCCCGCCCGGGCCGCTGCCCTTGCCGCAGCTGGGCACGCCGCCGCGCTGCGCGACCACGACTGGAACCGCGACGGAGCGGCGTTCGTCCGTCAGCTCGAGGCCTGGGCCGGCCCCGGCTCCGCCTGAACCGCACCGCCCCGCGCTTCCGAGTCGATCTTAAGAGATGTCCGTGCGACACGCCGGTACGCACCGGACATCTCTCAAGATCGACGGGAAATCTGGGCGGCGACGGCGGCGGCGAGGAGGCGGGCGGCGCGCGCGTCGAAGGAGTGCTCGCGGCGGACCCGGGCCGAGATCTCGCGCAACCGCTGCTCGTCCGGGAAGGCGGTGCCGCGCTCCGGGCCCACCCAGCGGCGCAGCTCGTCGACGGTGCGGTACGCCCGCGCGGCACCCTCGAAAGTCTCCTCGAGGCCGTTCACCGGGTCGCTGAGGACCCGGCCGCCAGCTGCGACCGCGTCGAACACCCGGTTCGAGATGAACCCCTGCGCCGCCATGTCCGGCCAGTGGTCGTTGAGCACGACACCGGCCGAGCGGTACGCGGCCCCGACCGTCTCGTTGGGCAGGTACGCGCCGCGTACGTACCGCTGGTCGATGAAGTCCGCCCACCGCGTCCCGTAGACGGCCAGGTCGACGCCGGCTGCGATCGCGTCGCGTACGACCGGCCGCTGCACGCCGCGGGAGTTGCCGACGAACAGTGCGGCCGGCCCTGTCGACGGCTCGGCGAGGTCGGGATGGAACCGGTCGGGGTCGGTCGCCTGCAGGAGGGGCTCGACGGGTACGCCGGCCCGCTCGGACATCGCCGCCGACCAGGTCAGGCTCGCGGCGAAGGCGAGGTCGTAGGACCGCACCTCCTCCGGGGTCACCAGGTCGGGGTGGCTGATCACCCACAGCACGTTGACCTGCTGATGCCGGAGCATCGGCGTCGTCAGCCCGCGGAGACTGACGACGACGTCGTCCAGGTGCGCGGTGGACCGGTCGTGCGCCGGACGGCGGTCGACGCAAGCGTGCTGGCCGAGCCGGCGCAGTGCAGCGGCCAGGTCGGAGGCGAAGTGCACGTCACCCCACTTGTCGCCCTGGTCGCCAGTGGGCGCCGCGATCTTGATCGCCCATCGCAGGGCGGGTCGACCGGCGGCGGGCCCCGACCCGATCGTTGCCGGAGCCCGTACGACGGCGGCGACGGCGAGCCCGCCGGCAGCGGGTGCCTCGACGGGTCCGGCCGCGAGCCCCACCCGACCGAACGCCTCGGCCTCGCCCCATCGGTCGGCGTCGGGCAGCAGCGACCCGGCCCGCTCGAGCAGCCCGGCCACGTCTGCCGCCGCGATCGGATCAGCCTGGCTCGTACGGACCAGGCGAACGGCCGGTACGACGACGAGCCGCCTCGTCACGCCGGCCTCACTCGCCGTCGAAGCAACCCGCAGTGAAAGGTCGGCGCCCCACAGACCTGTGACATACCAAGGGTTTGCGCCCTGTGCGTCGATGACGTCGTCGGCGCGCAAGGCCAGTGCGTCGTCGCCAAGACCGGCGACATCGAGCAGCCCGCCGGCCACCACGTCCTCGGGGGCCGCGTCCGCGAACAGCGGGTACGGCCCGACCACGGCACCGCCTCGGCTGCCGAGGCCGGCTGACGCGATCGTCCCCGTCTCGGTCAGCACCAACGGCGCGACAGCCGCGACCGTCGGGTCGTCGAGGGCGGTCCGCAGGGGCGCCCACCAGGGCCGGCCGAGTGGCGACCCACTCGCGCGCACGGTGCAACGGGCATCCACCAGGACGACCACCGCGCCGGTGGTGGCTGCCAGCCCAAGGCTCCAGGCGACCGCGACCCGGGCGTCGCGCGGCATCCGCAGCACCTGCACCCGCGGGTCGTCGCCATAGCGGGCCGCGAGGATGCGGGCGACCGCGGCCCGCGACGCCCGGTCCACGAGCACGACCTCGACCTCTGCGTCGCTGTCCGTGCCCGCGTCGCTGTCCGTGCCCGCGTCGGCGTCGGCCAGGGCTCCGTCCACCAGGAACAGCGCGGCGGCCCAGTCGTCCTTGACCGAGACGACGACGGAGGTACGGCCAGCCGCACGAGCCGCCACTCCCTCGGCGAGACCGGCCCAGTCGACGAGGTTTCGGGCCAGCATCACCTCCCCCCACGACGTCGGCTCGCGCACGCTGATGCGGTCGGCCTGGCCGCTGTCATCGACGTAGTGGACGCCAACGAAGGGGAGCAGGACAGGCTCGTCCGAGGCGGCGACCTTGAGCACCAGGTCCCAGTCGATCATCCGGCGCAGCATCGGGTCGAACCCGCCGACCGACCGCACCAGCGCGAGGTCCGCGACGAACACGTTGAGGTCGATGTGGTTGGCGACCTCGAGGTCGGCCCGGCCCCCGCTGTGGGCGAGGTAGCGGGTGCTGGTCGCCCCGCGCATCTCGACCACGGCGTACGCGGCCCGCAAGCCGTCGGCGGTCATCGCCGCCAGCGTCACTGCGAGGAAGTGCGGGACCCAGGCGTTGTCGGAGTCGAGGAAGGCGACGTAGCGCCCGCGCGCTGCTCCGACCCCGGCGTTGCGTGCGGTGCTCGCCCCGGACGCCGCGATCCGTACCAGCCTGATCCGGGGGTCGCCAGCGGCCAGCTCGGCCACCACGTCGGCTGTCGTGTCGGTCGAGCCGTCGTCGACGACCAGGAGCTCCCAGCCGTCGAAGGTCTGTGCCTGAACCGAGGCGATCGCCGTGCGGATCTGGTCCGGCCGGTTGCGTACCGGCAGCACGATCGAGACGAGGGGCTGGTCCGGCGCGAGCCCGGCCGTGGGTACGACCGGTGCCGCCGACCACTCGGCGACGTAGCGCGCGTCGGCGGCGGGGTCCCAGCTGGTCGAGGTACGTACGCCGCGCCGGGCGTTCTGTGCGGCGACCAGGTTGACGGCCGACCCGACGCGCTCGCGGACCCGGCGCAGGGTCGTCGGAGCAGCCCCGGCGGGGACCGGCAGCGGGTCGTCGGGGCCATGCTGCCGCAGGTACGCGCCGAGCACGCCGCCTCGGTCGGCTGCCGCGAGCCCCGGGTCCGCTGCCAGCGCCACCGCGTCGTCGAAGCAGGGGTGCGGCCCGCCTCGCGCGCTGTGACCGGCAAGGTAGTGCTGCACCGGGTCGGTCCGTGCGGTCGCCCAGCCGGTCGGCGTGATCCATTCCGGCTCGACCAGCGGGTGCGGCGACCAGCCGGCCCGGCGCCCGGTCCCGAGGTAGTGCAGTGCCGCTGCCCGGTCCGACCCGAAGGTCCGGCCGGTCTGGCGCTGGTACCACTCGCGGTCGACGAGGCCGGCGTCGGCCAGCCGGCGGGCCAGGATCCAGCGCGGCCCGTGCCGTACGGTCGCCGCCGCGGCGCGCGCCCGGCACAGCACGCGGTGCGTCAGCGAGGGCATCGGTTCTCCGGCTGCGTTGGCGACTGAGGGCGTCCTTGGGGGCGGCGTCACGCTATCTCAGCGGGGCGCCCCGACCCGATTAGGCTGCGCGCATGCAGATCCGACCGCTGGCCGTCCCCGACGCCTTCGAGCTCACCCCCAAGGCGTTCGGCGACGACCGGGGTCTGTTCCTCGAGTGGTACCGGTTCGAGGAGCTCGAGGCCGCCGCCGGGCACCCGCTGCGGCTGGCCCAGGCCAACCTGTCGGTCTCGCGCCGGGGGACGCTGCGCGGGCTGCACTACGCAGACGTGCCGCCCGGCCAGGCGAAGTACGTCACCTGCGTACGCGGCGCCGTCCTCGACGTCATCGTGGACATCCGGGTGGGCTCACCGACGTTCGGGGCGTCGGAGGGCGTAGTTCTGGACGACGTCGACCGGCGGGCCGTGTACCTGCCCGAAGGACTGGGCCACGCGTTCCTCGCGCTCACCGATGACGCGACCGTCAGCTATCTCTGCTCCGAGGTCTACAGCCCCACCCGCGAGCACGGCCTCGACCCGCTCGACCCCGCGCTCGGCATCAGCTGGCCGAGCGACCTCGAGCTGTTGCTGTCGCCCAAGGACGCAGAGGCGCCGTCGCTCGCGCAGGCGCTGGCGGACGGGCTGCTGCCCGACTACGCAGCCTGCATGGCCTTCACGGATTCGCTGGGTGCGGCCGGGTGACGGATCCCCGTCGGGTCCTGTTCGTCTCCGGCAGCGGGGCGTCGGCGACCCTTCGTTACCGCGTCCGGCTGCCCGAGGAGGCGTTGCGGTCGAGGGGCGCGCTCACGGCCGCGGTCCACTTCACCGACCGTCGGGCGGCCGCGCTGGCCGAGCGCGCCGACGTCGTCGTCCTCTACCGGTGCCCGGGCGGTCAGGACATGGTCGAGCTGATCGAGGGGTTGCGGGGCGGCCCGGCGCCACCTCTGGTCACGTACGACGTCGACGACCTCGTCTTCCGCGCCGAGCACCTGGCCGGGATGGACTTCCTGGACTCGCTCACCGCGCAGCAGCAGGAGACGTTCCGCAGCGACGTCGCCCTGCGGGCTCAGCTCGTGCCGTACGCCGACCTGGTCACGGGCAGCACGGCTCAGATCCTGGACGAGCTTGCGCTGCTCACCGATGCGCCATCGGCGTTGCTGCCCAACGGGATCGGGCTTGTCGGCGCGAATCTGGCGGGGGTTGCGCGGGCGGTTCCGCGGGCGCACCCCGGCTTCCGGCTCGGTTACTTCAGCGGCTCGGCGACGCATGACGCGGACTGGGCCTCGATCGAGGACGGTGTCGTCGAGTTCCTGCACGTCCACGCCGAGGCCGAGCTCTGGCTGGTGGGCAAGGTCAAGGCCACGGCCGCGCTGGCAGCGGTCTCGGGGCAGGTCCGTACCCTGACCCTGGTCGAGTGGGACGCGCTGCCCGCCCTGCTGCGCAGCGTCGACGTGACCCTCGCGCCGTTGGCCCGCAATGCTTTCACCGACGCCAAGAGCGCGATCAAGTGGCTCGAGGCTGCACTGGTCGAGACCCCCACGATCGCGACGCCGACGCCTCCGTTCGTGGCTGCCATCGACGCGGGTACGACCGGGCTGCTCGCATCGACGCCCGCCGACTGGTTCGACGCATTGACGCAGCTGGCCGCCGATCGTCCGGCGCGGGTGGCGATGGGAGTCGCCGCCCGCGAGGCGGCGATGGCCGGGTACGCGCCCGAGGTCCAGGCCGACCGCTTGGTGGCGGCGCTCGGCGGGGGTGTGCCGCCGGAGTCGCGTACGTATCGCGGCGCCGAGATGCCCCGCCGCTGGCAGCCGGTTCCGGTGCTGCTCGACCCTTACCCGTTCCCGGCTGCGCTGCGATCGCTGCGGCTGCGCCCGTCGGGTCGCGACCTGCCTGCGTCGCTGGCAGTGGCGGCGGTCGCCGCCGGTGCCAAGGTGGGCCGCAAGATCAGTCGCGGCGTGAAGCAGCGTGCCTATCGCACCGCTGCCAAGGTCCTCGGCCGCCGCTAGCTACCAGGAGCCGGTGAGTCAGGATCCTCGCGAAGCTCCTGCTCACGGCGACGCAGGTTCTGCTCCCAACGAGCGAGCCGGTCCTTGTCCTCCGCGCCTTGATCAGGTTGCGCATCACTGACTCGTCGGTGGTGATCACCGCCTGCGTCCGATCACGCAGCAGAGTAGCTCTCGTCAACCGCTCGGATGGGCAAAACCGTCGTCTCGCCGCCGCCGCCAAGCCAC
>JANMWN010000125.1:0-4493 GCA_031394045.1 Sporichthyaceae bacterium | reverse complement strand
TTGGAGTTGGTCCAGGGTCATGGTGACGATGACCTGGGTGGGTAGGCCACCGGTCTCGGGCAGGTCCCCGGTGCTGAGGTGACGCCTGGCCAGGTCGACCAGGGCGTCGCCCATCCTGCGGGCGTAGGTTCGCGGGTCCGGGCCATCCGCCGAGGAAGGACGTGGCGCGGACAACGGCCCCAACGCGGCAGAGACATACGCGGCGCCTTCGGTGTCGATCTGGCCACCGAGGACGTACATGCCGCCGCGGCGGGTCATCGTGAACTCACGGCGGGCGCGGGCGGCTCGTTCGAGTCGTTCCAGGTCACCGGAGCCGGTCGGGTCGACCCGGGCCGCGGCGCGGCGGGCCGCGGTCTCCAGCTGCTGCGGGGTGTTCGTCTGGGCCGCCTCGAGCAGGTCCTTCTCGAACGCAGCCCGCTGCTCGACACTGACGCCATCGGACAGGGCGTCCTTCGCGCGGGTGATCACAATCGCGTGCTCCGGGGTCAAACCACCTGAGGCGAGCCGGTCCCGGGTGCCCTCATGGTCCGGGTCAGCCAACGCCCCCGCCAGGGCCACGTCCCGCCGTGCCACACCCGGGGCCACGCCTTGACCGGACAGCCACGCTGCAGTCCCCAACGCTCCCTTCGCACGGGCGGCACCGCGGCGTTCGGCCTCGCCCAGCGCGACCAGCCGGACGGCGGCGACCCGGGCCTCGACTCGGCGCGCCCACCCCGCAACAGCAAGGGGGTCCACATCATCGGTGAGGCGGTGGGCGACCATCGCCGCGAGCTGGTCCAGCGCGGCGTCCACGCGGGCCTGCGCGAGCAGCAGCGGGTCGCCCGCAAGGGGCGTCGCCGGGTGCTGCGCGGTGATCGTCATTCCATGATCGTACTCGAACAGGTGTTCGAACGCCATTGGTACGCAACAACTTTTCGGCACGAATTCCCGTAGCACACCCGTCCGACAACCAGACGATCTTGTCCACAGGCAGCCGCGCCGACATGACCGATGACTACCAGCGCAGCGGCACCGCCCGACCTGCCAGATCAATTGCCGACGGTGGCGCATCGAACAGCCACGAGTCCTTAGCGCCTCTCGTGTCACGACCCGCAGTTGCCGGGGCCAGTCAGGGAGATGTTGACCACGGTGCCGTGAAAGTGGGGTCTTTGTCCCGGCGGAACGATCCACGTGCCGCTCTCGAGGACAGCGTTGTCGGGCCGGGCGGCGATACCGACCACAGCGGGAACTGCTCCGGCCGAGATGCACATGCTGTAGCGAGGAAGCCAGGCGCCGCTTCCCAGTGTCGTCGTGTACGCCTTGGCCCCCAGCGACGCCACCATCGCCTGAACGGCATCAGGTCCGCTGAGGGAGGAGGTGTAGCAGAGGCTCTGCTCGTTGCCCTCGCAGGACCAGGTTGACGGGACTCGTTGGAAGGTCGTGGGCACCTTGAGGTTGGCCAGAGCGCGGAGCTCGGTCATCGTGTAGGCGCGTTGGCTGACGGGGACATCGGCCGGCTTGTCGTGGTGGGCAACCGCAACGACTGTCCCGACCCCCAGACCTACCAGTGCGAGACCGGCCAGGAAGACTCTGGAGCGTATGCCGGTGGGCCCGGCCGCGGCGGTGGTCATCTACTGCACTTCGGAACAATCCCGAAAGATCTTGATCATCCGACCGGATGATTGGTCAAGACGCCTCCCTACCGCCCCCGGGTCACGACCCAGAAGGCGACGGCTGCGGCGGCGGCTACGTTGAGGGAGTCGACGCCGTGGTCCATCGGGATGCGTACGGCTGCGTCGGCGATGGCCATGGCTCGTGGGGTGAGCCCAGGGCCTTCGGTGCCGAGCAGCAGGGCGCAGCGCTTGGTCAGCCTCGGGTCCAGCTCGTCGAGCGTGACGGCGTCCGGAGCGGGCGTGAGGGCCAGGATGGTCAGGCCGGCTTCGCGTACGCGGGCCAGGCCGTGCGGCCAGGGCTCAAGCCGGGCGTACGACAGCGCGAACACCGCACCCATGGACACCTTGACCGACCGGCGGTAGAGCGGGTCGGCGCAGGTCGGGTCGAGCAGCACGCCGTCCATCCCCAGCGCAGCCGCGGCCCGGAACACCGCGCCCACGTTGGTCGGGTCGACCACGCCCTCCAGGACTGCGACCCTGCTCGCGGCCGCCAGCAGGTCGTCGGCCTCGGGGAGCGGCAGCCGCTGCATCGACGCGAGCGCGCCGCGGTGCACGACGTACCCCGTGACCGCCTCCAGCACGGACTCCGGGGCGACGAACACGGGTCCGTCGAGCTCGTCGAGCAGGTCCGTCAGCGCGGGGAGCCAGCGCTCGGCCAGCAGCAGGGAGCGGACGGGGTACCCCGCGGCCACCGCGCGCCGGATGACCTTCTCGCCCTCCGCGACGAACAGGCCGGCCTCAGGTTCCAGGACGCGGCGCAGGCCGGTGTCGGTCAGCGCGACGTAGTCGCGCAGCCGCTCGTCCGACGGGTCGCTGATGCGTACGACGTCGGCCACGCTCCCCATCCTGCCCGGAGTCCGCCGATCATGGACGAACCGGGTGCAGCCGCGACAGAATCTCGCGCGTGGACAGGGACATCTCAGCCGTGGTTGCCGACATGGACACTTTGCAGGCCGAGCTCGAGTCCCGCGAAGACGGACGCAAGCACTTCGTGGCGACGTACCGGCGGACCACGCTGGCAGTGGCCGAGGAGATGACCGGCGGGCTGTTCCGCGACCCCGACTGGGTGGAGCGCTGGGACGTAGCGTTCGCAGACCTCTACCTCGGTCCGCTGGCCGACGACCTGGCCGGCCTGCCCGTACCCGGACCGTGGGGCGTGGCCTTCGGCTTCTCCCGCGCGCATCCGGACGCGCCTGCGCTGCGGCACCTGCTGCTGGGCATGAACGCCCACATCAACTACGACCTGCCACAGGCGTTGCTCGCGGTGATCAGCGACGAGGAGTTCGCCGACCCCTCGGTGCTCCGGCTTCGCGGCGAGGACCACGCCAAGGTCGACGAGGTGCTGTCCGCCAGGGTCGCGGCCGAGGACGCCGAGCTCGGGGCGACCGGCGCTCGTACGTTCATGGACAAGGTGCTGCAGCCAGCCAACCAGTTCGCGTCCAAGCGCTTCCTGCGCGAGGCCAGGCGCAAGGTCTGGGCCAACACGATGGTGCTCGCGGCCGCGCGGCGGCGCAGCCCGGAGGCGATCCGGCAAGGACTGGCCGGGCTCGAGCGGCTGGCCACCGGCAAGGTCGAGGACCTCGTCCGCCCCGGACCCGTTCTGCTCCGGCTCGGGTTCGGCGGGTTCGGCGTGCTGCTCCCCGGCGCCCGCGTCGTCAAGGACTGACGTCCGCCCACTCCGCCCCCCCCACGCCCCGACGCCCGGGCAGGTCAAGACCCCGGCCGCACCTGTCGAGATAGCCAGAGTGAGGCCGGACCTGCGTACGTGCGGACGGCGGGTGCCGCTCGCCCTCGTCGTGGCTACCGCTGTGGCCCTGGCGCTGCTTCCCGCGGGCTCCGCGTCGGCGGACAGCCTGGACCAGGCCAAGAAGGCAGCCCACCAGGCCGCTCTCGACGTCCAGAACCTCCAGCCCCAGCTCCAGGCTGAGATCCAGGCGTACGAGAAGGCGCTGGCCCGGCTGGCGAGCGGGGTCACGGACGGCATCAGCGCGGACCAGGCGGCCGACCAGGCAGCTCACGTGGCGCGGGCCGCCCAGCTCGTCCAGCGGCAGCGGATCCGAGCCCTGTACATGTCCGGCGGCAGCTCGGCCCTGCTCGCCAGCTTGCTCTCCAGCGGTGACCCTCAGCAGCTGATCGAACGGATGGGGACGGTCCAGCGCGTGATGGCCGGAGACTCGATCCTCACCCAGCGCGCCGACGATGCCGCGGCACAGGCGCGGGCCTTGGCCGACCGGTCGCTGGCCAGCGCCGACGCCCAGGGCGAGACCGCCAGCTCGGTCCAGGCCGACCTCGACCGGGTCGAGGCGCTGATGAGCTCGGCGCAGAACCGGCTCAGCACGCTGTCCGCCCAGGCCAAGGACCTGCAGGATGCCCGCGACGCGGCAGCCGCGCTGGCCGCAGCCCAGGCCGCTCTCGCCGCGGCCGGCAGCGGTGCGGGCCGCGGCGCAGACGGCAAGGGGATCCCCGCCGACTTCCTGCTGCTGTACCACGCAGCGGCAGCCACCTGCCCGGGCCTGGACTGGCACGTACTCGCGGCCATCGGTCAGGTCGAGTCAGGCCACGGCCGCAACAACGGCCCGTCGTCGAGCGGCGCCGAGGGACCGATGCAGTTCATGCCGGCGACCTTCGCGGCGTATGCGGTGGACGGCAACCACGACGGCGTCGCCGACATCTGGAACCCGGCGGACGCCATCTTCAGCGGCGCGAACTACCTGTGCGCGAACGGCGCCGGCAACCCGAACAAGCTGTACACGGCGATCTGGCACTACAACCACGCCGACTGGTACGTGCAGCTTGTCCTCGGCGTCGCCGCGTCCCTCCGGGTCAAGTACCCCGTCTAGC
>JANMWN010000080.1:0-3391 GCA_031394045.1 Sporichthyaceae bacterium | reverse complement strand
CCGTCGCGGCCCTCGGCGAGCAGCCGCGCCAGCGCGGCCACGGGCTTCTCGTCGGCGAGGTAGGCGTCGGTCTTGGCGACCACCTCGGGCTCCACGAACAGCGCGGGGTAGAGGCCGACCACGATGTTGGACGCCATCTCCGGGGAGCGGGACGCCCACACCGGCCCGACACTGGCGAAGTACCGGTCGATGTACGGGCGGAGCAGGTCGCGGTTCCAGGGGTCGAGAATGCCGGCGATCGTCGCTGTCTGCATCGCGTTGGGCAGGTCGTCGCTGTCCACGACCTCGGCCCACGCCTGGGCCTTGGCCTCGGCGGTCGGCCGTCCCGCTCGGACCGTCGCGGCGTGCCACTCTCCGGACGCGGTGCTGTCGCGGTCGAGCTCGGCCTCGATGGCCTCGTCGCCCAGCCGGCCGGCCGAGACGAGCCGGCGCAGGAACGCCCAGCGCAGCTCGGTGTCCACGGCCAGGCCGGGAACCTCCGCAGAACCGTCGAGGAGGCCCTGCAGCAGGTCGAGCTGGACCGGGGCGGCGGCCAGCGAGGAGAACGTACGGACGAACGCGAGCTGGTGGTCGCTGCCGGGCTCGGCCGACAGCACGAGCTCGTGCATCGCGGCCGCGAAGGTCGCCTTGGCCTCGTCGCGGTGGCCCGGCGCGACGTACAGGTCGACGGCTGCCTGCGCCTGACGCAGCACCGACTGGATCGTGACGATGTCGCTCTCGGAGCCGACGCCGCCGGCGACCAGCTGGACGAAGTCGCGGGCGCGCATCTCGGCGTCGCGCGTCATGTCCCAGGCCGCGCTCCAGCACAGTGCACGCGGGAGCGACTCGGCCAGCTCGCCGACCGACCCGGTCAGCGTGGCCAGCGACCGCTCGTCGAGGCGCACCTTGGCGAAGGTGAGGTCGTCGTCGTTGAGCAGGAGCAGGTCGGGCTGGCGCTGGCCGACCAGGTCCGGCACCTCGGTGACCGGCCCGACGACGTCGATCTCGAACCGGGACCGGCGGACCAGGCCCGCGTCGGTGCGGTCGTACATGCCGATCGCGATCCGGTGCGACCGCAGGGTGGGGTAGTCGTCCGGGGCCTCCTGCTCGACCAGGAACGAGGAGTACGTCCCGTCGTCGGCCAGCAGGAAGGAGGGCCGCAGGGTGTTGCAGCCGGCGGTCTGCAGCCATTCCTTGGACCACTCGGCGAGGTCGCGGCCCGACGTGGTCTCGAGCTCGGTCAGCAGGTCCACGAGCCGAGTGTTGCCCCATGCGTGCTTGTCGAAGTACGTGCGTACCCCGGCCAGGAAGTGGTCGAGACCGACCCAGGCGACCAGCTGCTTCAGGACCGAGGCGCCCTTGGCGTATGTGATGCCGTCGAAGTTGGCCTTGGCCGCCTCGAGGTCGGGGGCGTCCGCGGCGATCGGGTGCGTCGAGGGCAGCTGGTCCTGGCGGTAGCCCCAGGCTTTGCGGCTGGTGGCAAACCCCGTCCAGGCATCGGTGAAACGGGTCGCGTTCGCGGCGGCGTGGTAGGCCATGAACTCGGCGAACGACTCGTTCAGCCAGAGGTCGTCCCACCACTGCATGGTCACGAGGTCGCCGAACCACATGTGCGCCATCTCGTGCAGGATCGTGTTCGCCCTGGCGTCGCGAGCGGCCTGGGTGACCTTGCTGCGGAAGACGTAGTCCTCGAGGAACGTGACCGCGCCGGCGTTCTCCATCGCGCCCGCGTTGAACTCGGGGACGAACAGCTGGTCGTACTTCGTGAACGGGTACGGCCTGGCGAACTGCTCCTCGAAGAAGGTGAAGCCCTGCTTGGTGATCTCGAGGATCTCGTCGGGGTCGAGGTACTCGCCCAGCGACGCGCGGCAGTAGACGCCGAGGGGGATCGAGCCACCACCCGGCCGCTCCCACGAGTCACGGACGACGTGGTAGGGCCCGCCCACCACGACCGTGATGTACGGCGACATCCGCGGCGTGGTGCCGAAGGCCCATCGCGATACGCCAGGCGCGACCGGCTCGGCGGCACCGGCCGGCTCGTTCGAGACGACCTCCCAGTGCGAGGGGGCGGTGACGGCGAAGGCGAAGGTGGCCTTGAGGTCGGGCTGGTCGAAGACCGCGTAGGCCCGCTTGGCGTCGGCCGGCTCGAACTGGGAGTAGACGTACGGCTCCTTGTCCACGGGGTCGACGAAGCGGTGCAGACCTTCTCCGGTGCGGGAGTACGGGCAGCGCGCGACGACCCGCAGCTCGTTGTCGGCGAGGAGCCCGTCGAGGCGGACCCGGCCGTCGTCGATGATCGACGCGGGGTCCAGAGACTGACCGTTGAGCTCGATGGCGGACACCGACGCGGCGATCAGCTCGATGAACGTCGAGGCGCCCGGCTCGGTGCACGCGAAGGTCACCAGGGTGGTCGAGGCGAACTCGGTGTCACCGGTGGTCAGGTCCCACTCGACGGTGTACGAGCCGACGGACAGCAGGGCGGCGCGCTCGGCGGCCTCGGCCCGGGTCAAGTTGTTGCCGGTCACGGGATGCGGTCTCCTCGTCGTCGACGCCGTGCGCTCTGGCTCGAGCGGCTCGGTGCTTGGTGCCTCGGTGCTTGGGATGTCAGGTTCCCCGTCGCACACTGGGTCGCGACCCAGCCACGGTAACCGAAGATGGCGGCGTCCGCCGACGAGCCAGCAGACAGCCGGGCGCGAGTGCCGACCCGGTAGTCGGAGGCTCTGGGCGCATCTGGCACGCTTGTCGACCATGGCCCACGACTTCACGGCGATGCTCGCTGTCCACGACGCGGTTCGCCGGGACCTGATCCGGTTCGTGACGCTGCTCGGCGGCACCGCGCCGGTCGACGTCGAGCGGGCCGCCGCCCTGGGGCGGCAGTGGCAGCTGGTCGTCGGCCGGGTGATCGAGCACGAGCAGCTCGAGGACGACGTGCTCTGGCCGGCCGCCCGGGCGGCGATCCCCGCGCAGGAGCAAGGGCCGCTGGACCAGATGGCCGCCCTGCACGAGCAGCTGATCGGGGTCCTCGCGACCGCGTCGGCCCTGTTCGCCACCGGAGCCGCCGCTGCGTCCGGTCCCGAGGGAGGGGCCGCGCGTCGGGCTCTGGCCGACGTCATCGAGCGGGCCGCCGTGCTGGCCGACAAGCAGTTCGCGTACGAGGAGCGGACCGTGTCCGCCTTGCTCGACGCCTGGCTGCCGGCCGCCGTCTGGGCCGCCTTCGTCGCCTCGCTGCACGCCCCCAGCGGCCCCCTCGTCGACCCGGTCCTGCTGCCCTGGCTGCTCGAGGGCTCGCGGCCCGACCGGGCGTCGCGGCTGCTCGATCTGATCGGTGCCGACCACCGGGTCGCGTACGAGGACGACTGGAAGCCGGCGTACCGGCAGCGGACCGCCGAGGTCTGGTAGCGCCGAGGTCTGG
>JANMWN010000065.1:0-7356 GCA_031394045.1 Sporichthyaceae bacterium | reverse complement strand
CTTCTCGCTGCCCGAGGGCTACGAGGTGGTGCTGTCCAACGGTGGCTCGACCTCGTTCTGGGACTCGGCGACGTTCGGGCTGATCCGCGCGAAGAGCCAGCACCTGTCCTTCGGCGAGTTCGGCTCCAAGTTCGCCAAGGCGGCCAAGGACGCGCCCTTCCTGGCCGCGCCGACCGTGATCACCAGCGAGCCCGGCCAGGCCCCTGCCTTCTCGGCCGAGGTCGGCGTCGACGTCTACGCGAGCCCCCACAACGAGACCTCGACCGGCGTGAGCGTCCCGGTCCGGCGCGTTGCGGGGGCCGACGAGGGTGCGCTGATGGTGTGGGACGCGACGTCCGGGGCCGGCGGGCTGCCGGTGCAGGCCGCCGAGCTCGACGTCTACTACTTCGCGCCGCAGAAGAGCTTCGGCTCCGACGGCGGGCTGTGGGTCGCGCTGATGAGCCCCGCCGCGATCGCGCGGATCGAGGAGATCAAGGCCACGGGGCGCTGGATCCCTGCCTTCCTCGACCTCGCGACCGCCGTCGAGCAGTCCCGCCTCGACCAGACCTACAACACCCCTTCGCTGAGCACGATCCTGCTGATGGCCGAGCAGGTCGACTGGTTCAACGGGCAGGGTGGTCTCGACTGGTGTGTCGCGCGGACCGCGGAGTCCAGCGGTGCGCTCTACTCGTGGGCCGAGGCCAGCGACTACGCCACCCCCTACGTCAGCGACCCGGCCAACCGTTCGCAGGTCGTCGGCACCATCGACCTCGACGACTCCATCGACGCCGTCGCGGTCGCCAAGGCGTTGCGGGCCAACGGGATCGTCGACACCGACCCGTACCGCAAGCTCGGTCGCAACCAGCTCAGGATCGCGATGTTCCCGGCCGTCGACCCCTCCGACGTGCGGGCGCTCACGGCGTGCATCGACTACGTCGTCGACCAGCTCGCCCCGACGCAACGCGGCTGATCCGTACGCGCCGGTGGCTCAGTCCTCGAGGAGGGTCTGGAGCCTCGGGACGACCGACCAGGCTGCGGTCAGCGCCTCGTACTCGGCGACCTGCTCGGGGGTCGGCGCAGCACCGGTACGTACCGCCCGGATCAGCGTGTTGCGCGGAGTGTGCTCCGACCCGACGAACTCCATCACCTCGACGCGGTAGCCGTGCTGGCGCAGTACGGCCGCCCGCAGCGAGTCGGTCAGCACGTCGGCGAACCGCTCGCGCAGGATCCCGTGCCGCACCAGTGCGGCGTACGGCGCCGGCGGACCGGCCGCTGCCGCCAGCTGACGCTGGACGTCGTGGTGGCAGCACGGGGACGCCAGCACGACCGGAGCCCGCCAACGGACGGCCCGCGCCAGCGCGTCGTCGGTCGCGGTGTCGCAGGCGTGCAACGCGAGGACTAAGTCCGGGCGATCAGCACCATCAGCGGCGTCAGCCGGGCCGAGGGGCGCGTCCAGCGCCGAGCCCTCGACGAACGTCACGGCGGCAGACCAGCCCAGCTCGGCCGCCGCAGACGTCCCGTGCTCGCGAGACTGCGCCTTCACGTCGACCCCCGTCACGCGTACGTCGAGGCCCCGGGCACCGTGCAGGTAGGCGTACGCGGCAAGGGTGAGATACCCGTTGCCACAGCCAAGGTCGACGACACGAACGGGCCGGCCGGCCGCAGCGGCAGCCATCGCCACCGGCTCGACCACCGGCTCCAGCGCCCGCAGCAGCTCCTCGACTTGGCGGTACTTGTCCTGCCGGCTCGGCTTGACCCGCCCCTGGGCGTCGGTGATGCCGAGCACCCGCCAGAACGGCTCTGCGGCGTCGAGCAGCCGGGGCTTGGCGCGGTCGTGCGCACGGTCGGGGCCCGCAGCCGGGTCGGCAGGAACCGCCGGCGGCCCGCTGCGATGGACCTGGGCCTGGCCACGCTTGGTCACCCGGAGCTGGAGCGTGCCCTGCGTCGTCTCGACGTGCCAGTTGCCGAACGGCTCGGCCAGGAGCAGGTCCACCGCAGCCTCAGCCGAGGGACCGTACGCCTCGTTGCTCGCGCGGGCCTGCCGGTCGTCGTACGCCGTGACCTGGAGCCGTAGCCCCGTCTTGAGCTCGACCGGCCGCAGCTCGACCCGCCGCCACGTCGGGGGCGGTGCGCCGTGCCGGCGACCAGCACCCACGGCACGCAGCAGCTGCTCCTGGGACAGCAGCAGCGCGCGCACCTGGGTCAGGGCGTCGTCGAGAGGTTCGGGCACCGACCTATTGTCGCGTCAGCGCCGGATCAGCGAGACCACCGCGACCACGACGACCAGCCCCAGCAGGGCGGCGAGGGTGACGGTCCGGCGGACCCGAGGGTCCATTACTGGGTGCCGCGCACGAGCAGCTCGCGGAAGTCGGACACCGCTGCCAGGTCGCCGTTCAGGGTCACCGCCGAGTCGGGCCGCCGCCCCCAGACCCACAGCAGCAGCTCGGACGGCTCGGCGCTGACGGTGGCCTGTGCGGGCTTGGCGCCACGGGTCAGCGGGATCTTGTCGACCGGGTCGGTCAGGTCGACGGTGACCTGCCAGGCCCAGGACCCGGTACGTACCTGGAGCGAGCGCCCCGCATAGTTGGCGATGTCCTCGTCCGGGTCCTCGCCGATCGCGTAGCTGAGGAACAGGTGCAGCGCCTCGTCGATGCCGTCGATGGCGAGCGCCTCGTCCGCCGCCGTGACCGCCCCCACCGCCGCCTCCGCGTCGACCCGGTGGATCACGGTCTCCTGCGCCACCCGCCGGATCCAGAAGACGACGCTCTGGTCGGGGTCGTACCACGTGTACGCCCCTGAGTCGGGGGCACGGGAGCCCAGCGTCTCGAGCAGGGTCGCGAGCGAGGCGTCGAACCACTCGAGCAGGTCCTGGCCCTCGGCCGGGCCGTGCGCGTACTCCTCCTCCGCGGGGCGGCGACCCAGGAGCGTGCACGCGACCTTGTGGTTGTAGACCTCGCCGGTGTGCGTGACCAGGTCGGCCACGGTCCAGCCGGGACAGGTGGGTACGGGGTCGTCGAGGTGGCCCGCTGCGACCGCAGCGAGACGGCTCGCGTCGCTCGCGATCAGCTCGAGGTAGCGGACAGGGGGCAGCCACGTCGCGTGGTCGCTGTATTCGGTCACCCGCCGAGCCTGTCAGGCCTGGACGCGTCCGTCGATGGGGTTCCGCAGCGCGGCGGCTTCGAAGTGGGCGGCGGCGCGGATCCGCGGCCGTAGCCAGACCGCCGCGAGCAGGGTGAGTGCCAGCGCGGCCAGCCCGCCGCCGATCAGCGACCAGCGCGCGCCTGCCACCTCGGCCAGCCAGCCCAGCAGCGGCGCACCGATCGGCGTACCCCCGAAGAACGCGACCATGAAGATCCCTATTACCCGGCCGCGCAACGAGGGCTCGACGCCCAGCTGGACGAAGGCGTTGGCCGAGGTCACGAACCAGATCGCGACCAGCCCGGTCGGTACGAGGATCACGAAGAAGGCGACGTACGAGGGAGCAAGACCGGAGATCACCTCGAGCACGCCGAAGCCGAGGGCGAGCCCGACCACCAGCCTGAGCGAGGGGCGCGAGCCGGTCCGGCCCGCTCGGCGAGCCGAGAGCAAAGCACCTGCCAGCGAGCCCAGGGCGAACGCGGTCGACAGCAACCCGAAGGCGGACGGCCCCGCATGAAATACATGCGTAGCCATCAGGGCGGTCGTGATCTGGTAGTTGAACCCGAACGTGCCCACGACGCCCGCGATCACGATCACCAGCAACAGCTCGGGCCGGTTACGTACGTACTCCGCCGCCTCGCGCAGCGCACCGGGACCGCGCGCCACCCGGGCCGCCGGCATCAGCTCGGCGCCACGCATCAGCAGCAGGCCTGCGATCACCGCGAGATACGACACCGCGTTGATCAGGAACACCGGGCCGGTGCCGAACGCCGCGATGAGCAGGCCGGCCACGGCCGGGCCGACGACACGGCCGAGGTTGAAGGTCGCGCTGCCGAGCGCCACGGCGTTGGGCAGGTCGCGTCGCCCCACCATCTCCGAGACGAACGCCTGGCGCACCGGGGTGTCGAGCGCGGAGGCCAGGCCGAGGACGAGCGCCAGCAGGTACAGGTGCCAGACCCTGGCGGTTCCCGTGACCGTGAGGATACCGAGGATCAGCGCCTGCACGCCCATCACCAGCTGCGTACCCACCAGGACCTTGCGCTTGGGCAGCCGGTCCGCGAGAAGGCCGCCCCAGAGCGTGAAGAGCAGGATCGGCAGGAACTGCAGCGCGGTCGTGATGCCCAGCGCCGTACCCGACTGGCCGGTGAGCAGGAGCACCAACCAGTCCTGCGCCACCCGCTGCATCCAGGTGCCCGTGTTCGACACCATCTGGCCCGAGGCGAAGAGCCGAAAGTTGCGGTTGGAGAGCGCGCTGAAAGTCGGGGTCACTGGGCAGCCAGCCGGTCCAGGATCGGGGCCGCGGCCTGCAGCACGGCCCGTTCGTCCGGAGTGAGGTCCGCGAGGTGGTCCACCAGCCAGGCCTCGCGGCGGCGGCGGTCCTCGCGGAGCATCGCGCGGGCCTGGTCGGTCGCCGCGACCAGCACCTGTCGGCCGTCGGTGGGGTGCGGCCCACGCGAGACCAGTCCGAGCTCCTCGAGCACAGCGATCACCCTGGTCATCGAGGGCGGCTGGACGCGTTCGTGGGCGGCCAGCTCGGACGGCGTCGACGGTCCCTGGCGTTCCAGCGCCGACAGAGCGGAGATCTGGGTGAGGGTGAGGTCGGCCGAGGAGCGTTCGCTGCGCAGCCGGCGGGCGAGCCGCATCACCGAGATGCGGAGCACGCTGGAGAGCTCGGTGTCGGCAAGCGTCGATCGGGCCATGTCGTTACTCTAACTCATTACCTTGGCTAACGATAGTGCTGGTCTGGATGCGCGGGCTAGGCTGCCGCCCGTGACCGACAACGACGTGGGAGGCGTGGGAAGCTCGCACAGCTCGCACAGCTCCCAGGAGTCCGAGCAGTCCGACGCGGTCGTCCCGGTGACCGTGGGAACCGTGCTGTGGGCAGTCGTCCTCGTCGGGCTGCTGCCGTTCCGTACCCGCCTGGAGGCCGCCGGCAAAGACTGGTGGATCTGGGTCTGCCTCACGGGTCTCGTGCTCGGGGTGCTCGGCTCCCTGTGGGTACGCCGCCGCCGCGACGCCTACCGCCGCGCCCGTTAGTCCTGGTCTTCCTCGAGCTCCCGCAGCGCGGTCACGGCCATGTCGTCACCCTCGGCGGCACCGAGCCGGAACTGCTCAGCAGCACCCTCAAGATCTCCTCGGTCCTCCAGCAGGCGACCGAGGTTCAGGTGGGAGTAGGCGTCGCCCGCCGCGATCCCGCTGCGGTACGCCGCCTCGGCTGCGTCCTCGTCGTCCATCTCGTCGCGGTACAGATTTCCAAGCGGTAGCCAGCTGTTTGGCTCGCCGAGCTTGGCCCCCTGCTCCAGGAGTGCTCGCGCCTCAGGAACCCGCTCCGTCGCACAGAGCAGGTGCGCGAGGGCCGTACGCGCGTCGCCGAAGTGCTCGATCCCGTCCCGAAGCGCTTGCTCCAACGCCGGGTCCTCGTCTTTATCCCAGGCCCAGACCGCTGAGACCGCCTTCGCCAGCACGTCCCCTGCGTAAGCCGCCTGCGCCGCGACGGCCACCGCCTCGGACTGGCTGCCGACCTTGCGGAGCAGGAAGGCCAACGAGATGGCGGCCTTGGGGTCGTCCGCGCTCTGCGCCGCTCGATAGGCCTCACATGCGCCCACGAAGTCGCCGACGTCTTCCATCGCGAAGCCCATGTTGAGCCAGGCATCGGTCTCGCCGGCTTCGATCGCATGCTGGTAGGCGACGATCGCCTCCTCGTACCGTCGCTGGGTGAGCAGGGAGTTCCCGAGGTTGAACCAGACCCAGTCGAGCCCGAGCTCGACGGCCCTGCGGAAGCACATCTCTGCGTCAACCCCGCGTCCCGCATCAGCCAGGTCGCAGCCGAGCCCCATCCACAGCTCGGCGTCGGTCGACGAGGCCGTCGCCACCAGTCGCTGATCAAGGGCCTCGTTCATCAGTCCATGGTGGCCTATGCGCGGCTGCAGGACCGCACCCGTCAGGCGGTCAGCGGCATGGCGAGAACGTCCTCGCCCTCGAACACCGCGCCGGTCGGCGAGAACCCGTACCTGAGGTACAACTCCGCGATGGAGCGTCTGCAGCGATGGCAGAAATGTTTCCGTACCGAACTACTTGTCTCGGAGGCAAACTACTTCTAGTGTTCGCGGCGAGGCAACGACGCCTCCTCGACCGCAAGGAGTACGCACATGAGCGCAACCCTCGTCGTACGTCACAGCGTGAACGACTACGCGACCTGGCGCCCGGTCTACGAGGAGCTCGAGTCGCTCCGCGTCCAGCACGGCTGCACGGACAAGCGGGTGCTCGTCGCTCCAGGAGACGCCAACGACATCCTCATCACGCACGACTTCCCGACGGTCACGCAGGCCGACGCCTTCGCGCATGACCCCGCGCTGCGCGAGGGCATGGAACGCGCCGGGGTTGCGGGCGCTCCCCGGATCGAGATCTTCGAGAGTGTCTGAACCGAACCCACGACGGCGGTCGGGGAGGGGCGTCGCACGTCCCTCCCCTGCCAGCCTCGGCCTGATCCGCGTCGGCGCCGGTTTCAGCGCGGAGTTCCCCGGCGCAGACGTGAGCAGCACCGAGGCGTACGCGTCAATGGCTCGTACGGGTACGGCACTGCTGCAAGAGCTGGACCGCTGCATCCTCGACTCGTTCGAGATGCCGCATGCTGCCGCGACGGCACTAGCCGTTCTTGAGGGTGCCGACGAGCCGTTGACGCCGTCGCAGATCAGCGAACGCATGCTCGTCGCTTCCGCCACCATGACTGCGACGCTGGACCTGCTGGAGGATCGCGGCTGGGTGATGCGGCGCCCCAACGCCGTCGACCGTCGCAGCGTGCTCGTGGAGGTCACCGACGCGGGGCGCGCGGCGGCTGACCGACTGCTCCCAGGTATCCGCGTGGTGGAGCGCGAGGTCATGTCCGCACTGACGGCACGGGAGCGGCAACAGCTTCTCGTCCTCCTTGAGAAGGTGCTCAAGCGCGCAGCCGAGATCGCCGAAGCGCCCCCGACCCCGCTCGACGGCCCCCGCAACCGTCCGCCCGCCCCAGCCGTCCGTAGATCCCTCCATCGCTAGGGCGCGGGGCCGGTTCGGGTGAAGAGGGGTGAGCCGGCGGGTACTGGGGTGATGGTCCAGGTGTTGTTGCTGGAGTGGATGTAGCGGTGGCAGTGCCCGCACAGGGCGACCAGGTTGTCCAGGTCGGTGGGTCCGCCGTCGGCCCAGTGCCAGATGTGGTGGATGTGCCGGGGGTGGTTCCCGCAGTGCGGTGTCTGGCAG
>JANMWN010000050.1:0-33684 GCA_031394045.1 Sporichthyaceae bacterium | reverse complement strand
TGCCATTGGGGTTGGCCGTTGGTCATGGTGATGGTCCAGCCGTGGTGGTGGACCAGGTCGTGGCAGTGATCACAGACCAGGGTCATCTCCGAGACGTTGGTCTGGCCGCCGTGGTCCCACCAGGTCACGTGGTGGGCCTGGGTCCACGCCGGTGGGGTATCACAGCGCGGCCGGGAGCAGCCCTGGTCTCGCAGGGTGAGGGCTTTACGTTGCGCCGGGCTGGCCAGTCGCCTGCTACGCCCGAGGTCCAGGACCTCGCTGGCGCCGCCCAGGACCACCGGGATGATCCCCGCCTCGCAGGCCATCCGCCGCGCCAACGCGGCGGAGATCCGTGCACGGACCGTCCCCCCGGCGATCTGCGCGCAGTCCTGGCTTCCGGCGATCGACGCGGCCCCGTCCCGGCCGGTGCCGGGGAGGCAGCCGTCAGGATCGACCAGGCCAGCTCGGTGCAAACCATCAGTGAGCTGCTCGAGGGTCATGGTGACCATCACGGTCGCTGCGACTCCGCCGTTGACGGGGAGCAGCCCGTTGGTCAGGGCGAGCTGGGCGAGCTGGACCAGGGCGTCGCCGCGGCGCCGCCCGGGGCTACGCGGGTCCGGGCCGTCCACGGTCGCGGGCCGCGGCGCGGCCAGGGGGTCGATCGCGGCCATCACGAACGCTGCACCTTCGGTGTCGAGCTGCCCGGTGGCCCGCCACACGCCGTCCCGGCCCCGGTACAGGGTGAAGTCCCGGGCGGCCCGCGAGGCCTGTTCGCGGGCTTCGAGGTCACCGGACCCGGCGGGGTCGATCCGGGCAGCCCACCGGGTCGCCGCCTCCTGCAGACCCTTCGGGTCCAGCGTGGCGGCCCGATCGAGCAGATCCTGCTCCGCATCAGCCCGCACCTCGGGGCTGACATCGTCGGACAGGGCGTCCAGAAACCCGGCACCACCTCAGCCTGCTCCGAACTACACCTGCCCGCTGCGAACCGTTCACGGGTGGCGGTGTGCTCGACCAGGGCTTCCGCCAGGTGCACCTGACGGCGCGCCACCCCGGCACCGGTGCCCTGCGAACGCAGCCACTCCGCCGTCGACTTCGCCCCCGTGCTCTTGGCCGCGCCCGCGGCCTGCACAGCAGCCACCACCGAAAGCCGGACCGCCGCGAGTCGCGACGTGGCCACCGACAACCGCCCACCCCACTCCAACAGCCGCTCCCCGCCAGCGGTGGTCCAGTCCACCCCGGTCAACCCCGACAGGGCCCGGTCCAGGTCCGCCAGCACCGACTCCACCACGACGGCGGGGGCCGCCGAAGGGGCGACCGCGGTGATCGACATACCCAGATCCTAGATCATCCCACTGACAGAAAGTTGTTTCTCCACAAGGGTTTCTGGGACGATTTCCCGTAGCAGGTGCCTCCGACAGAACCATGATCGTTGTCCACAGGCAAAACCTGTGGACAAGCTACGCAGCAGAGCGGCTGCTGATCTTCGAGCTCACGCGGGCGGCGAATCGCGTGACTGGCCGACACAGAGCGATCGCCGTCGCAGCCGGCTGCTGCAGGTCACGCGAAGTCACCCAGTCGGCCTCAGCCAGCGACCTGGCTCGTTGGCTCGTGGTCAAGGATCCCGGGTGCGCGCGGGCCTCTCCAAGTACCCGAGGAAGGTAGATCGCCCTGAACGACCGTGACAGTCGAAGGTGCAGATCGACGTCGAACGCCAGCGCGATCCCCCGATCCAGTCCGCCGAGGTTCTCGACCGCAGCACGTCGGTACAGCGCGCCAGGCTGGGCGATCAGGTTGGTGCCCATTCGTAGCAGCGAGACAGCGATGCGTCCGGGGCGCACCTCTCGCCGCATCCCGCCATCTGGTCCGATGTAGCGGCAGCGACCGAACACCATGCCCGCCCCTGGCGCGGCCTCAAGGGCTTCGACCGCAGCACCAAGGGCTCCCCCCGCCAGCCGGTCGTCGTCGCCGAGCCAAGCGACGAACTCGACGTCTGCCGGGAGTTGAGACCAGCCGTGCTCGATGGCATCGACGATGCCGCGCCCCGGCTGACTCAGCACTCGCGCCGAAGGAAGCATCGCCTGAAGCTCAGCAACCCGAGAGGCGACAGTCACCACCACGAGCAAGACGTCAACCTCACGCTGCGCATTGATCGAGCTGATGGCCTCCCTCAGGTAGTTCCGACGATCCGCCTCGCCCAGCGTCGGAACAACGATCCCGACGCTCATGAGGTCAGCACCAGTACTCGGGACTCCGGCTCGACGGCGACACTCGCCGTCTGACTACCGAGGTAGGCGACAGCAGCGGCGGTAGCGACCCCAAGAAGTGACGGGCCAAGCCTCGGCCACGGCGAGAACAGGAAATCCCATGTGAACTGGGCTGCCAGCATCCCGAAGATCAGCGCCAACGGGCGTGACCCACGTCTCACCGCCGCACCCACAGCCCGCATGATCAGGATTAGCGGGATGAGCATCGCCGGCAGCGACAGGATCCCGGACTCAGCCCAGGTCTGGAAGAGGGACGAGTGCAGGTAGACACCTTGCCCGAAGAAGAACTGCGAGTCCTGGTCGTCCACGCTCACGCCGAGCTGGGTGAGCCTCTGGAGAAAGTGCGCCTGAGTGCCGGCATCGACGGAAAAGCCCGTGCCCTGTCCCAAGATCGGAGACTGCCCGATGATCGATGACGCCGCAACGAACTCGGGTCGCGCACCGATCAGGGCACCACCGGTGATCTGTGACTGGCGCTCCCACTTGTACTGCTGCTCGGCGCCCAGATGTCCCGAGCTGGCAAGGAAGCCGTAGGCGGGGTAGCCGACGAAGACGACCGCCGCAAGCGAGGCGCCGAGCTTCACAAGCCACCGCCGCCCGCCCGTACGGGGTCGACCCGCCATCGCCGCCACTGCGGCAGCGACGAGAAGCACTCCTGCTTCTGAGCGGAAACCTAGGAGCAGGTTGGTCATCAAGGCGACTGAGCCAAGACCTATCGCGAGCCAGGTGCGTCGGTGAAACAGTGCCCATCCTGCGGCACAGACCAGAGCGAGGCTCACCGGATCGCCAAGGGCGTACTTCCACGGATCGAGGACGAAGTTGCCGACGCGGTAGGTGGCCGAGGCGGCCATGACTCCGACAAGGAATCCCGCCCCGGCGGCAAGGGCATGCGCCCGACCAAGGCGGATCAGCCACAAGAACCCGCAGTAAGTGACGAAGATGGCGACCGGTCGCACCAGCGTGAGGTATGACGAGTGCAGATCCACGCCCGAAAGACGGTCCGTCGTGGCAGCAGCGATGAACCAAAGAGCCTCAGCGCCGAAGAGATAGCGGGTCGCGCGTACTCTCCAACTGGCCGCAAGGGTGACCGGCAGGAGGGCGATCAGGATCACGTGCCCGAGCGTTAGTCCGGCTCTGGACGCCACGGGGACCAGGAACGCAACGCCGACGAGGAAGCCCAAACCGGCGGGTGCCGCAGCCTTGGATGACGCTTGAAGGTCTGCCTGTTCAGACATGGTCCTCCTCCGACTGCTCGGAGCTCGAGATCACGCGAGCTGGGCTTCCGACGGCCACGCTGCAGTCGGGTACGTCGGACAGCACCACGGAATTCGCTCCGACGATCGATCCGTGCCCGACCTTGACCGAGCCGAGGATGCAGGCACCGGCGCCAACGGTGACCTCGCTCTCGAGAGTCGGGTACTCGTGGGGGCCGCGGCCGTCCGCGAATCGCTCCCCTAGCGTGACGTTCTGCAGGATCGTGCAGTTGGCGCCGACCGAAGCGCCCTTGCCGAGCACGACTCCGTTCGGATGACTCAGTCGTAGGCCGGGGCCGACGTCACAACCGGGGACGAAGTCTGCTCCTGTCAGCGCGAGTGAAAGATGGCGCGCCGCCAGCGCACGGCGTATGTGCCCCTTGGCCACGGATCCCTGCTGCAAGCGCAGGATCACCGAGGCAAGGAAGCCCGGGTTCCGCAGGATGGCGCGCACGTACTCCGCCAGGGCGGGCGTCTCGTCCGTGTAGCGGGCGAGGTCCGACCGGATGAGCGAAGCCACCTCCGACGAGCGCTTCACGGCGCCACCAGCTGCCGTGCCGGTGCGGCCAGCCGGGACAACGCCGCCCTGACCCCGGGTACCCACATGCAGAACATGATCGAGACGGCTGACCCCAGAGCAGGACCGGCAGCCCCAATGCGGCTTGCAAGAACGAAGGAGAGCGGAAGGTTCAGCGCGAGCATCGCTACGGATGTCTTGGCCTGGAGGCGCAGTCCGGCTGGGTCGGTGAGCAGCATCCCCGAGGGGTAGTACGAGGCGTGAACCACTAGAAGCAGACCAAAGCCGGCCATCAAGGAGACGGGCACAGCGACGTCGGATCGGAGCATCCACGTGCCAAGGGTTGGGCCGAACAGAACGAGACCGGCAGCAAGCAGCAGTCCCAATGCGGAGAAAGCAGCCATGCCCGACAGGAAAGGCCTACGAACGTTGGCGTCGTCCCGTAGGCGGGCCCGCACGAAGATCGGCCAGAGGGCCAGGCCCCCTGACGAGATGACCGACAGAAGCGGCGCGAAGATCGCCGCACCCGCGGAGTAGATCCCGAGCTGCGTCAGCGTGCTTGCGTGACTGAGGACGAGGCGGTCGGACTGGTACGCCAGGGGAAGGCAGGCCGAGATGATCGCCATCGGCCCGGCGATGTGTCTGATTCGGGCGCCTCGGGCGCTCGGACGCAGCACGTTCCTGAACGCGGCAGCCAGATCCACAGACGTACGTCGCTTCGCCTCGCGACACGCCACAAGACCGGTGATCAACGAGGCAATCGCGGGTGCCGCCGCGTAGAGCCAGAGACCGGTGCCTGCGGCCCGGGCGACCAGGCACAACAGCAGCACCAGCGGTGCCGACAGGCCATACACGACCACGGAGACATGGTTCCGCCCTCCGCCGAGTAGCACCCGCGAGCCGATCGCCAACGGAAGGGAGAGCCCGAAGACTGCGACGCTGGCACCGATCGACCAGTTCACGGACGGCGTCGAGGGCAGTCCGAGCAGGACGCTCCACAACGAGCTGGCTGCGAGCACGAGGGCGAGAAGGACAAGGGCGGTGGCGAGAGATACCAAGACGCGCAGGCTCGCCAGCACGACGGCGAAGATGTCCGGTTCGGAGTCCCCGCGCGCGACCGCGGTGGTGACGGCGGCGCCAACACCGAGGTCCGCCGAAGGGATTAGAGCGGGCAAAGTTGCGACCAACGCGGCGATCCCATATCCGGAGACTCCGATGGCCGAGACGACGACGCGGGCGGTCAGCAGCCCACAAGCACCGGCTACCGGGATGACGCCGAGCCGCATGAGCATGCTGCGACCGACCTGGTCACGGGCGCTCGAGGAAGTCCTCGTCGGTCCCCCGGCCTCAGCTGGCTGGGACATTGCAAGTCACCCGCCAGTCACCTGGCGTCGACGCGAACAAGACGTCCGGCCAGCTCGTCCTGGAGCGACCGGATGTCCGCGTCGACCATGAGCCGGGCCAGCTCGGGCGTGTGCGTCTTTGCCTTCCAGCCAAGCATCTGCTCGGCCTTGGTGGCATCCCCGATGAGTGAGTCGACTTCGCTGGGCCGCAGGTAGCGTTCGTCGAAGTGCACGTGCCGCTTCCAGTCGAGACCCGCGTGAGCGAAGGACAGCTTGACGAAGTCGCCGACCGAGTACGCGGTGCCCGTCGCGACGACGTAGTCCGTGGGCTCGTCGACCTGCAGCATGCGCCACATCGCCTCGACGTACTCGGGGGCAAAGCCCCAGTCACGGACGGCCTCGAGGTTTCCGAGGTAGAGCTTGTCCTGCAGACCTGCCTCGATACGGGCGACTGCACGGGTGATCTTGCGGGTCACGAACGTCTCGCCGCGGCGGGGGGACTCGTGGTTGAACAGGATCCCGTTGACCGCGAACATCCCGTACGCCTCGCGGTAGTTGCGGGTGATCCAGTAGCCGTAGACCTTGGCGACGCCGTACGGCGACCGCGGGTGGAAGTACGTGTCCTCGTTCTGCGGAGGCGAGCTGGCGCCGAACATCTCCGAGGACGACGCCTGGTAGAAGCGGGTGTCGAGCCCGATGCAGCGGATCGCCTCGAGAAGCTGGACGGTCCCGAGCCCCGTGACATCGCCGGTGTAGACGGGCATGTCGAACGACACGCGTACGTGGCTCTGCGCACCGAGGTGGTAGACCTCGTCCGGCTGGATCCGCGTCAGCAGCGAAACCAGGCCGGCGCCGTCGTGCAGGTCCCCGTGGTGCAGGGTCAGCTGACGCTGCGGCTCCTGGGGGTCCTCGTACACGTGGTCGATCCGCTCGGTGTTGAACGAGGAGGACCGGCGGATGAGCCCGTGGACGTCGTAGCCCTTGGCCAGCAACAGCTCAGCGAGGTACGACCCGTCCTGGCCGGTGATACCGGTGATCAGCGCAGTCTTCGACACACTGATGCATTCGGCCGAACCACGCTCTGGCTTGAGCCGATCGGGTGAACCGGCGCCGTAGAATCCGTGGGTGAATGATCCCGCTTTGCGCCGCCGGCTGGCCTCCAGCCGGGTGGCCCCCGTGATTGCGCTCCCTGCCCGGGTGGCAGCGGTGGCTCGCTTCAACGGACACCAGCTCGCAGCATCGGCCAAGTGGCTGGCCAGCTCCCGCGAGCACACCAACTACACGTACGACCTCGAGCCGCTCAACCTCGAGCACCTGGCCTGGTTCGTCGCCGACCTCGCCCGCTGCGACGTCGGGGACGCCCGGCAGGCGATCGAGGAGATCCGCACCGACGTGGCTCTCCGGACGCACCTGGAGCAAGCCGCTGGTACGAGCGACCGGCGCGGCCTCACCGACCGGCAGGTACGCCTCGGCCGGCGGGTCGGCTGGTACGCACTCGTCCGTCTCCTGCGCCCCCAGCATGTCGTCGAGACAGGTACCGACAAGGGCCTGGGCAGCTGCGTCCTCGCCGCGGCCGTCCTGCG
This sequence comes from Sporichthyaceae bacterium, assembly GCA_031394045.1. Lineage (GTDB taxonomy): Bacteria > Actinomycetota > Actinomycetes > Prado026 > Prado026 > JANYIP01. The sequence goes on along the minus strand of JANMWN010000050.1, from coordinate 26,745 downwards.
CAACGGGTCTGGCCGCGTGACGACGATCGACATCAACCCGGCCGCGGGGTCACTCATCACGGAGCCGTACGCCTCGGTGATCGACCTTCGCATCGGCGACTCGCTCCCCATCCTGGCCGGGCTCGGCACGGTCGACTTCTTCCTGCACGACAGCGACCACTCGAGCGAGCACGAGGCCCGCGAGCTCGCGGCTGTGAGCGGCCGGCTCTCGGCGCAGGCCCTGGTTCTCAGCGACAACGCGCACGTCACTGGAGAGCTGCCCCGTTGGGCCGAGCAGCACGGTCGCCGGTTCAGTCTCTTCGTCGAGCGACCGACCAACCACTGGTACCCGGGCGGCGGGATCGGAGTGGCCGCTGCCATCGGGCCACCCACCGGACCCTCAGCAGGAGCGAGCAACGCATGACCACCGGACGCACGTTCGAGGAGCGGTTCCTCTCAGGCGCGGAGCTCTATGGCGACGACTTCTCCGGTGCCGAGCTGACGGCCTGGTTCGACGACGAGCGCGAGGGGTACGCCGACCTGGGCGACCCCAGCGACGGCGGCCCGCACGACTACGGCTACCACCAGCTCAACCGGCGGCACGGCTTCCGCCACCTGCCCCCGCAGCGGCGCTTCAAGCACGCCCTCGGGGTGGGAAGCGCCCTGGGGCTGGAGTTCGACCCGCTCGCTCCGCGGCTCGACGCGGTGACGATCCTCGAGCCGTCCGACCAGCTCGTCGGCGGGCCCCTCCGCAACGGGCTGAAGCTGGACTACGTGAAGCCGGCCCCCGACGGATCGATGCCCTTTGCCGACGCGACGTTCGACCTCACGCTCTGCTTCGGAACCCTGCACCACATCCCCAACGTCAGCCGCATCGTCGGTGAGATGGCTCGCGTCACGGAGCCAGGCGGCTACGTGCTGATCCGCGAGCCGATCGTCTCGATGGGCGACTGGCGCAGCCCTCGCAAGCCAGGAGTGACCAAGCGAGAGCGTGGCATCCCGCTGCAGGTGATGCGCGACATCGTGGCGACGGCAGGCCTGACGGTCGAGCACCAGTCCGTCTGCGTCTTCCCCCTCATGCCCCGCGTCGGCAAGCTGCTGGGCCGGGCTGCCTACGACTCCAAGGCGCTGACTGTTGTCGACGACCTCGCCAGCCGGGCGACGCGCCCGTTCTACCGCTACCACGCAGCGTCGTCGCCCCAGAAGATCCGACCGACGTCGGTCTTCCTGGTGTGCCGCCGGGGCGCGTAGGTCCAGCGCGGATAGCCTGCCCAAAATGACGACTTCGCGAGGGCTGGGGCCGCTCCCCAGGGACGGCCGCGTCTATGTCGCCGGGCATCGCGGCCTGGTGGGGTCGGCGGTCTGGCGGCACTTCGACGAGCAGGGCTTCGACAGTCTCCTGGGACGTACGTCCAGCGAGCTCGACCTGCGTGACCGGGACAGCGCCTTCACGTTCTTCGACGAGGAGCGCCCCGAGTACGTCGTGCTGGCCGCCGCGAAGGTCGGCGGCATCCTGGCGAACGCGTCCGAGCCGGCCGACTTCCTCTCCGACAACCTGCGGATCCAGGTCAACGTGCTCGACGCCGCGTACACGTTCGGCGTTGAGCGGCTGCTGTTCCTCGGCTCGTCCTGCATCTACCCGCGGCTGGCCGACCAGCCGATCAAGGAGTCCTCGCTCCTGACCGGCCCGCTCGAGCCGACCAACGACGCATACGCGATCGCCAAGATCGCCGGTGTGCTCCAGGTGCAGGCCCTGCGGCGGCAGCACGAGGTCTCGTTCGTGAGCGCGATGCCGACGAACCTGTACGGCCCCGGGGACAACTTCGACCTGGCCGGCTCGCACGTGCTGCCCGCCATGGTCCGCCGGTTCCACGAGGCCAAGGAGCAGGGCGTGGAGTCGGTCACGCTGTGGGGCTCCGGCACGCCCCGGCGCGAGTTCCTGCACGTCGACGACCTCGCCCGCGCGTGCCTGTTCCTGCTCGAGGCGTACGACGACCCGGCCCCGATCAACGTGGGCGTGGGGGTCGACCTCTCGATCCGGTCGCTGGCCGAGCTGGTCGCCGGCGTCGTCGGATTCGAGGGCTCGCTGCGGTGGGACACCGGAAAGCCGGACGGGACCCCCCGAAAACTCCTCGACGTCTCACGTATCCAGGAACTGGGCTGGTCGGCCGAGATACCTCTCGACGAAGGAGTCCGCTCGACGTACCAGTGGTACGTGGAGCACGGGGCCGACCTGCGCGACTGAACGGGAGATGTCGATGGACCTGCGCGACTACGGACGCATGCTGCGCAAGCGCTGGATGATGATCGTGGCCTGCCTGCTGCTCGGCGGCGCGGCCGGCTACGGTGCCAGCGCGCTGGCCACGCCCATCTACCAGGCCCAGGCGCAGATCTTCGTCTCAGCGCAGTCCTCGGGCTCGAGCCTCTCGGACGCCAACCAGGGCAGCCTGTTCACCCAGCAGCGCGTGAAGTCGTACGCCCAGATCGTCAACACCCCCGCCGTCCTCGCCCCGGTCATCGCAAGCCTGCACCTGAACACCACGGTCGAGCACCTGGCCAAGCAGGTCTCCGCGACGGCGCCGCTGGACACGGTGCTCATCAACGTCTCGGTCGACGACCCGTCCGCGTCCCGTGCGAGAGACATCGTCAACGCAGTCAGCCAGGAGTTCGCCGACCAGGTCCGCCAGCTCGAGACCCCGGTCGACGGCGGCCCCGCGCCGGTCAAGCTGACGGTGGTCAAGCAGGCCGACCTGCCGCTGGCGCCCGTGTCGCCGCGTACCAAGGTGAACCTGGCCCTGGGGCTCCTGCTGGGCCTCGCGATCGGGGTGGGTCTCGCGGTCCTTCGCGAGTCGCTGGACACAACGATCAAGCGGGTCGAGGACCTGCAGCTGATCACCGGCGCCGGCGCGCTCGGCATGATCGCCTTCGACTCCGACGCTGGGAAGCAGCCGCTGATCAGCGGGCTCGACCCGAGCTCGCAGCGGTCCGAGTCGTTCCGCACGCTGCGTACCAACCTCCAGTTCGTCGACATCGACCACCCGCCGCGCACGGTGGTCATCACCTCCGCCGTCGCCGGCGAGGGCAAGTCGACGACCGCCTGCAACCTCGCGATCACGCTGGCGGAGGCCGGCATCCGGGTGGCTCTGGTCGAGAGCGACCTGCGCCGCCCCAAGATCGCCGACTACCTCGGCATCGAGGGCTCGGTGGGGCTGACGTCGGTCCTCATCGGCCGCGCCACCCTGGACGACGCCCTGCAGACCTGGGGACGCAGCGGCCTCGCGGTCCTCGCCTCAGGGCCGATCCCGCCGAACCCCTCAGAGCTGCTCGGCTCCGGCCACATGGTGGCCCTGCTGCGTCAGCTGCAACAGCGCTTCGACGTGGTCATCATCGACGCGCCGCCGCTGCTCCCGGTGACCGACGCTGCCGTCCTGTCCCGCATCTGCGACGGCGCCGTGCTGGTCGTCCGGTACGGCAAGACCCGGCGGGAGCAGCTGGAACGCACCGCCAAGGCGCTCTCGACGGTGGACGCCCGGATCCTGGGTACGGTCATGAACATGGCTCCCACCAAGGGTCCTGACGCCTACGCCTACGGCTACGGGTACGCGTACAAGACGCAAACCGACCGGCCCCGGCTCAACCAGGTGACCTCGGCCGGCGACGTCCTGCCGGACACCCGGATGGCGCGTCGCGGCCACCGCTGAGGCGGACGCACCACCGGGTACCAGCGGACCGATCAGCTCTTCGCGCGTCTGCTGGCTACGGCTCGCGCGGACGATTTGTCGAGGCGGATCTCCTTCTCGGTAGCCGCCTCGACCTCGAGCCGCCGGGCCAGCGACTCGACCAGGGTGAGCGAGCTCATCAGCTCGGTCGCCCAGTCAGGAGCCGGGTCCGGCAACGGTGGCTTCTTGACGAACTGCTTCTCTATGGCCCGCAGAGACTTGGCGAGGGCGCTGATGATGTCGATCAGCGACGGTGCCTTGGTCAGGTAGATGTTGTAGCCGCACCCGCTGGGCGAGTCCGCGTACTGCGGGTCGTCGTAGCCCGCAGGGTCGTAGCCGTCGGAGTAGTCGAACGCCTCCCGCACGCTGATGCGGCCGTTGCTGTTGGCGTCAGGGTCGTGCGCGAGCCCGGCGCCGTACACCGTCGCACCGTTGACGCTCTCGAACCACACCTGGGCCCACGGGTCGAAGTGCGTCGCGCCCGCGCTCACCTTGTCGGCCGGTACCGCACTCGCGAACGACGTCTGGCACGCCTTGCTGTTGGCAAGCGTCGGCTGGCTGAAAGCACCGGAGTAGCACTGCTCCATGGTGACCACGAGAGTGCCGAACTGCTTCATGCCGCTGAGCATCGTGCCCCACTCGCTGGGCAGCAGGACGCTGGAGTTATCGATGCACAGCCCGCTCGGTGAGCCGTGGTTGTTGGTGTGCACGAAGAGCAGGCTGTCGGAGTCCATCCGGTTGCTCAGCGCGGTGAGGCTGGCCTGCAGGTGCGCCTTGGTGGCCGAGGCATCGACCTTCATCTGGTACGCCGTACCGTCACCGACCCAGGTCGCCATGCCGGCGGTGTTGGCGTCGGTGGCGCCGATCGTGCCGTCGTAGCAGAGCACCTGGATGTTGGCCGCGGGGAAGCCGAAGCGGTGCCGCAGGATCCGGTACGCGAACTCGAGGTCCTCGACGTGCCGCCGGTTGCTGATCTGGCTGGTGAACAGCAGGGCGAACCGGTTGTCGTCGATGACCCAGGGCCACGGGTGGAGCCGGTGCCAGTCGATGGCCTCGTAGACGACCGGACGGATGGTGTCGATCGACATGGGCGCATGGAAGTGCTCGAGCACCGTCTGGGCGTCGGCGACGTCGGGCGGGAAGAGCGCGTCCTGCACGGCGATGAGCTGGCCGTCCGTGGGCGAGTGGAACTGGTAGCGGCACGGGTGCCCGAAGTTGGCACCGGGCATCTTGTCGACGAACACCAGGACCGAATCGGCCGGTACCCGGATCTCTCGATCGACGAGGTGCAGCAGATGCCCGGCCGGGTAGATGCGCGGTACGAGGCTGAGGTGGGTGATGGCCGAGGTCCGGGGCGTCAGGGCCGCGAAGGCCTCCGCCCTGACCCGTTCGAGAACACGCTCGGGTGGGATCTCGAGGCGGTCGTAGGTGGTCATGGAGCTCCCTCGTGACTAGGAAGACGTGTCGCTGACGACGACCCAGGACTCTGGCAGGGTCCCGAAGGTGGGTGGGCGGTCCGAGGGGACCCGCGCCAGCACGCCCTGGGTTTCGACATCGACGAGGGCGTAGGTGCACGGGTGCATCCAGTTGGCGCCCGGCATCTCGTCCCGGAAGACGAGCAGAGTGGGGTGCTCGGTCCGGACCGTCTCGGCCCCGACCTGCACATGGCCCGGTGGTCGCAGCGCGCTGTCCGCGTAGACGACGGTGCCGGGATCATCCTCGAGCGCCTTGCGCCCCAGGGCGATAACGGTGCTGTTCTCGAGCAGGGGATCGTTCATGGGATCACCGTTTCGGGATGTCTCACAGCCAAGCCCTGCCAGCGGCCGTTGTCCAGGGGATTCCGATGACCCATTGCCGTTCGTGACCGGGCGTCACCCGTTCGGCCCAATGGGTCAGAGGGAGCGCGAGAAGACCACGCGATCGGCGCCGGGTCCGTCGTAGTCCGTGACCGGGCCAGCCACGGCGAAGCCCATCGCCCGGTGGAAGGCGATCGACCCCACGTTGACCGGACCCGTCACGGCGTGGACGACGGTGCAGCCCTCGGCGCGCATCCGCTCGAAGAAGCTCTCGTACATCGACCTGGCCAGCCCGGTGCCACGCTCGCGGGGATCGACACCGACGAAGTGGATGTACGCCTGGTCCGGATGGTCCGGCGACGGGAAGCCGACCAGGAACCCCGCCAGCCCAGTCGTACCGTCCGCCGCCGCGCGTTCGGCGACCAGGCTGGTCGAGCTGAAGTGATCGAGGAACACCCGTTGCAGCGCACCGGTGATCGGCCGGCCCCACCAGGCGTCGACGACGCTCACGATGGCGTCGTAGTCGTCCGGGCGGGCAGCACGGAGCGCGAAAGGCTTGGCCACCGGCCCATTGTCGCCGTACGGGTACGGCTAGGGGGACACGGTCTCCGGGACGGGAGCGGCCTCGGGCGCGACAGCGGCGGCGGCGTCACGGCGGCGCTTGCGCACGGCCAGGACGACGAGCCCGCCGAGCAGCACGAGCGCGAGCCCGACAGCGGTGTACGTGAGCAGCGGGGCGCCGGTGTGCGGCAGCGGGTCGCCCACGGCAGCAGCGTTGACCGCGACGGTGGCGGACAGCGAGACCGGGCTGCCGTCGGCGGCGGTGCCGGCCAGCGTGATCGTGTGGTCGCCGGCGCTGGTCAGGCGTACGCCGGTCGAGATCGTGCCGGCGGCGTCGGCGGTGAGGCCTCGTGTCCCCATCTGCAGGGTGCCTGCGGCCATGCCGGGAACGCGGCCGGCAGAGCCGAGCGCGCCGGAGCCGGTCCAGGTGACGGTGGCGGCCGAGCCGGGCTGGAACCCGGTACCGGTGATCGTGACCGTGTCGCCCGAGAGGATCGACGTGGCGCTGAGCGTGAGCGTGGGCGCCTGCGCCGGATAGGTCGGCGCTGCGGCCATGGCAGACGGGCCGAGGAGCAGCAGGCCGAGACCGGCCGCAGCTGCGACGAGGCGGCTGATCCGCATCGGTAACTCCTCACATAGACGGCAAACCTGCTGCGGTTATCGGCAGGTTCCGGCCTGGACCGTAGAGGTCGCGGGCTGCACAAGTGGCTGCACCCACGAGCGCGCCGGGAGGTCCGTGGAGGGCTCGGTGAGGTCGAGCACGACCGTCCGCGTCTGGCCCGCGGCCAGCTCCACGGACAGCACGAAGACCGGTCGCCCAGGCGCGGCGCCGTCCTTGCCGGGGGTGACCGAGACCGTGGCGCCGTCGAGCGTGGCTCCGGTGAGCTGCGCGCCCATCGCCGCGTACACCAGCACGGTCTCCCGGGTGGAGCCGTCGCCGCCACGCCCCTGCGGCGTGCTGGCCGGCCCCCGGTCGAGCCGGTACGCGACGTACTCGGGCAGGCCGGTCGAGGGGGCCCCGTCACGCAGCGTGACGGTGATGGTCGAGGGCCGCAGCGGGCTCCCCCCGACGCTGCATTGCCCGAGCGAGTAGGTCAGCTGCCGCTCGAGGTAGTAGTCGATCTTGCTGCCGGCCGCGTTGTCGAGGGCCACGGCCGCATACGGTCCGGGTCGGGCGTCGACCACGCCGCCGAGCGCGGTCCCGCCGAGGAGCGTCTCCTCCTCGGGGTGGGCGCTGTAGACCAGCAGCCGCCGCTCGCCCGCCGCTCGCCCGAGGGCGTCCAGCTCCAGGTGCGCGTTGCCGCCCCCGGCGATCAGGTGGTCGAGCGCGGCCCTGGCGACCAGCTGGAGGTAGGCCTTGCGCTGCAGGACCTGGCTGGGCGCTGCGTACCGCGCGTACACCTCACGCATGGTCAGGTCGGCGACCTTGGCGCCGGTGATCCGCTCGCCACCAGGGAGGGTAGCTGGGCCGGGCGAGCCGGCCGGGCCGAGCAGGTAGCCGAGCACGACCGGGTCCATCGCGATCACCCCGTCCAGCCGCTCGCCGAACTGCCGCTGCCACAGCCCGAGCTGCTGCACGGCGGCCGACGGGAAGTGCGCGGACAGGTTGGTGTTGGCCCAGAGCGCCGGGTCGGTGCCGAACAGCGCGCGGTAGGCCGGGCCGAGGTCGACGACGGGGGCGGTGGCCGACTTCAGCTCCGAGTCTGACCCGAGGCGTACGACGCTGATCCGGCCCTTGGTCGCCTGGACGACGGCGAAGGCACCGACCAGCCCGCCGGTCCCCCGCGCCTCGGCGTTGTTCTGGAACACCACCAGGTACCTGCGCGGCATGTCCGCACCGAGCATCGCCGGGAGCAGCCGGGTGGCGGTCGCGGCGGCGTCCAGCTGGTCACCCAGCGTCGTGACCTCGTCGCGCAGGCCGCGCACACCGATCGCGACCGGCCCGACCACCCCGTCGAGCTGGATGTCGGCGAGCTGCCGCTCGGACACCCGCAGGTGGCCGCTTGCAGCGGTGACGGCCGGCGCCACGGCCTCGAGCCCCGCGATGTCGACGCGGTCACCCTGGCGCAGCGTCGAGGGGTTCATCCCCTTGGCCACGTCGGCCAGCCCGGGCAGTACGCCGCGCGCGATGCCGTCGACTGCGGTGGCCGCGCGGGTGACCGCTTCAGGCGTACGCCCGAGGTACGGCACCCAGGCGGCGGCCGCCCAGACCGGGCCGCCGGTCAGCGAGTGGGCCCGGTTGGCGTGCGCGGTCACCTCGGCCAGCGCGACCTTCGCCGCGGCCGCGTCACCGGCGAGGAGCGCGTGCCGCAGCTGTTGGGTCGCGACCCTCGCCGCGGACAGCTCGTCGCGCGCCTGCAGCCCCGACCAGATCAGCCAGCCGCCGAGGCCGACGAGGACGAGGACGACCAGGGCCGCGGTGCGAAGCAGCCAGGTCCGGGTCGGCCGCGGCCGAGCCCGCGGCTGCCGAGTCGATCTTGAGAGACCACTGCTGCGACCGGCGTGTCGCCCAGTCATCTCTCAAGATCGACTTGAGTGGGGGGGATGGAGGAGGGGGACGCGGTGATCGGGTGGTCGCGGCCGACCGTGAGCGGCTGGCCGTCCTCGACGGTGCGCTTGACCAGAGCCAGCGCGATGGGGCCGAGCTCGTAGTGCCGGGCCGCGGTGCCGACGAAGCCGACGGCCCGACCCTCGGCGGCTATGACCTCATCGCCGTGCTGCGGCAGGTCGGCGTCGGAGCCGTCGAGGTGCAGCAGCACCAGCCGTCGCGGCGGCCGACCCAGGTTGTGCACCCGGGCGACGGTCTCCTGGCCGCGGTAGCAGCCCTTGTCGAGGTGGACGGCCGAACCGATCCAGCCGACCTCGGCCGGGATGGTGCGGTGGTCGGTCTCGAAGCCGAGCCGAGCCCGGCCGGCCTCGATGCGCAGCGCCTCAGCCGCCCAGAGGCCCGCCGGGCGCTCGTACGCGGCCAGCCGCTCCGCCAGCTCGCCGCGCGGCACGAACGCGTCGCCGGCCACCGAGTGGACCACGGCCAGACCGGCTGTCACGTCGGTGACCTCGACCTTGGACCAGAACACCATCCGGGCGAGGTACGCGAGCAGCGGCTCGGCCGTACCCGGCTCGACGTGCGCCAGCACGGCCTCGCCGTCGTCGATCAGGGCGAGGTGGTGCTCGACATGACCGTGCGGGGACAGGATCAGCGCCTGGGTCCATTGCCCGGGCGGCAGCTCGGTCAGGTGCTGCGAGGTCAGCGCGTGCAGCCAGGTCAGGCGGTCGGGGCCGGCCACCCGGATCACCGGGCGGTGCGACAGGTCGACCGCAGCCGTACCCGCCAGCAACGCGCGCTGCTCGGCATAGGGGTCGCCGTAGTGCCAGGGCGCACCCGCGTCCGGCCCGGACTCGACCGGGGTCGCGCTGGCCGTACCCGTGCTCGTCATCTGGCCACCTCGGCTGTGCGGTCGGCACACCGGGCGCAGCGGCCGGAGATCGCCATGTGCTCCACATCAGGAGTGAACCCGTGCGAGCGCCGCAGCCTTCCCACGAGCTCCTCGGCGACGTCGATCCCGGCCTCGTCGACGGCCCCGCAGACGTGGCAGACCAGGTGCAGGTGGGCTGCGGCCGCGGCCGCGTGGTACGTCGGCGCGCCCTGCCCGAGGTGCGCGTGCCGGACGATGCCGAGGCGCTCGAACAGCTCAAGGGTGCGGTAGATCGTGGACAGGTTGACGCCGCTCGCGACGGCCTGGACCTCGGCGCAGACGGCGTCGGGAGTGGCGTGCCCGAGCCGGTCGATGGCCTCCAGGACGAGCTGGCGTTGCGGCGTGACCCGCAGGCCGCGCTCGTGCAGCTGCTGGCGAAGGTCGGTCATGAGACCCGCTTGAGCCGCGCCGAGAGGTGGGACTGGATCGGCTCGCCGACGGCGGCCATGTCGAACGCCCAGAACAGCTCGCCCTCGACCAGTCCGTAGAGGCGGTGCCCCGCGGTGTACTCCTTGGCCGAGTGGGTGCGCGCGACGACGTCGGTCCGCATCTCGATCTTGGCGCCGGAGACCTCGCCGTCCCAGATCTCCGCGAAGCCGGTCGGGTGCGCCATCGTCACCTCGAGCTTGCCCTCGGGCCGCGGCCGCCAGAACCCGGTCTCGGTCGCGAGCGGGCGTACGCGGGTGCCGTCCTCGGCGAGCAGCCAGGACGCCGAGCGGTACTCCAGCACGGGCTTGCCGACGTGCGAGAACACGATCTCCTGGCCGAAGTTGAAGCTCTCGATCGTGGGGTAGCCACCGACGCCGGCGCCCTCCCACCTGCCGATCAGCCAGGCGAGGGGGACCAGCTCGACGGGGAGGTCGGCGGAGATCTCCACGCTCAGTCCTCGCCCCTGTAGAGCCGGTGGACGACGTGCCCGGAGTACCAGGTGACGCCTAGCGCCACGCCCACGAGCACGCAGGTCGACAGGATCTCCAGCACATCAGCATCGTAGTCGGCCACGGTTACGCTGCCGGGATGCAGCGGACTCTCGTGGTGAAGACGACGGCCGGCGCCGACGACCCGGAGCGCTGCTCGCAGGCGTTCACTGTGGCCGCGACAGCGGTGGCCTCCGGCGTACCCGTCTCGCTCTGGCTCACCGGCGAGGCGGCGTGGCTCGGGGTGCCGGGCCGGGCCGAGGCGTTCGAGCTGGCCGGTGCAGCGCCCCTGGCGGACCTGCTCGCCGCGGTCCTGGCCGACGGCTCCGTGACGGTGTGCACCCAGTGCGCGGCCCGGCGGGGCATCGAGCCGGACCAGCTGCTCCCTGGCGTACGCATTGCGGGGGCGGCCACCTTCGTCGCCGAGGTGACCGCCCCCACCGCTCAAGCACTCGTCTACTAGAGGGTGACCTCGACCTCGGCCACGACGCCCCGCTCCGCGACGACGGCCTGGTCGACCGTGGCCGCACCGGGGGCGAGGACGCGGAGTGTCCACGAGCCGGGTGCCGCGAAGAACCGGAAGTGCCCCGTGGCCGACGTGGGCACCTCGGCGGTGAACTCACCGGAGGAGTCGAGCAGGCGTACGTAGGCCCCGCCGACCGCCTCGCCCGCGTGCAGGACGATGCCCTGCACGACGGCCTCCTTGGTCACGTCGATGCCCTCCACGCTGAGCCCGCCCTTGGTCGCGCCGCACATCAGGCGCCGCCGCCTTCGGGGTTCCCGGCCGCGTCGCCGAGCTGCACGGGTACGCCGACCAGCGAGCCGTACTCGGTCCAGCTGCCGTCGTAGTTGCGGACGTTGGGCTGGCCGAGCAGCTCGTGCAGGACGAACCAGGTGTGCGCCGAACGCTCACCGATGCGGCAGTAGGCGATCGTGTCCTTCGACAGGTCGACGCCCGCCTCGGAGTACAGCGTGGTCAGCTCGTCGTCGGAGCGGAACGTGCCGTCGTCGTTGGCCGCCTTGGACCACGGGATGCTGCGTGCGGTCGGGATGTGACCGGCCCGCTGCGACTGCTCCTGCGGCAGGTGCGCCGGGGCGAGCAGCCGGCCCGCGTACTCGTCGGGGGAACGGACGTCGACCAGGTTCAGCGAGCCGATGGCGCCGAGCACGTCGTCGCGGAAGGCCCGGATCGAGGTGTCCTGCTCGCTGGCGGTGTACGACGTCGGCGCGCGGTCGGGCACGTCGACGGTCAGGGCGCGGGAGTCGAGCTCCCAGCGCTTGCGGCCGCCGTCGAGCAGGCGGACGTCGCTGTGGCCGTAGAGCTTGAAGTACCAGTACGCGTACGAGGCGAACCAGTTGTTGTTGCCGCCGTACAGCACGACGGTGTGGTCGTTGCCGATCCCCTTGCCGGACAGCAGCGTCTCGAACTGCGCCTTGCTGACGAAGTCGCGGCGGACGGGGTCCTGCAGGTCGTCACGCCAGTCGATGCGGACCGCACCGGCGATGTGACCCTTCTCGTAGGCGGTGGTGTCTTCGTCGACCTCGACGAGGACGACCGACGGGTCGTCGAGGTGGCTCTCGACCCAGTCGGCGTCGACCAGGACATCGGAGCGGCTCATGCGGGGATCTCCTCAGGCTGAGTGGAAACGGGGTTGAAGCGGCGGACGATCAGGTAGACCTCGCAGCCCAGGCAGTAGCCGAAGGCGGCATTGAGGAAGGCGGCAGCGAACGCGAACGCGGTGGCGAGCAGGAACACCGGGGCGGACCCGAGCAGGGCTCCCAGCACGCCGACGACGGCGAAGCCGAGGCCGACGCTCTGGGCGAAGCGGGGCGGGCGGGCGTCCTCGAGCTCAGCGGGGGGAGCCAGCCGCGGGCGTACGAACCGGCGGAACAGCGCCGCGTACGGCGTGCGCTGCAGCCCGGCGAAGGCCCCGATGCCGAACAGCACGGCCTGGGCGGCCAGCAGCCAGCCACTCTGGCTGACCAGGACGACGGCCAGCAGCAGGGTGGTGAGGGTCGCTGCGAACCGTGGGCCGCGCGGGTCGATCAGGGTGGGGCCGGGACTGGTCGTACGGGTGGAAGCAGACATCTGGGGGAACTCCTGACGGAAGCCGGCACGGGGAGGGTGCGAGGCGGAGCAGCGGCGGTCGGGACGACCAGCAGGGCTGCGGGGGTCAGGCAGGCAGACAGAGGCAGGTGGTCATGCGGCACAGGTCTACTGCGCGCCGCTTCGTGAGCACCTGACGGGACATGGCCCCAAGGGTAGGGGATCGGCGGACTGGCGTCACCGGGCTGTCCAGATCTTGGTACGCCGGTCTCACGGGATGGCCTCGCCCAGGGCGGCTACGACATCGGCCTTGCGCGGCTGGCCGACGGCCCGCCGGACCACCCGCCCGGTGGAGTCGAGGACGAAGACGGTGGGCGTACGCATGACGTCGAGGCGCCGGACCAGGTCGAGGTGGTCCTCCGCGTCGATCTCGACATGGGCGACGCCGCCGACCTGCTCGGCGACCTCGGCCAGGATGCGCCGGGTCGCGCGGCACGGCTGGCAGAACGCGGTCGAGAACTGGACCAGCGTCGCGCGGTCGCCGAGCACACCCCCGAGGTCGGCGGCGGACAGCACCGGGGTCGGGTCGTGCTCCAGGGTGGCCGGGTCGCGGCCGGAGTCCACGCCGCGGATCCGCCCGTCGGTGAACCGGCGCCACAGCCCGAAGCCGGTCGCGGCCAGGAGCACCACGACCAGGACCAGCAGCCCCGGCTTCATACCCGCCCACCCTTCACCTAGGCGCCAACCCGTACGTCGGCCTCGCTCATTCCCTGCGGCGCAGGGTCAGCCGCCGGCGAACGGGGGCAGGGCCTCGACCACAGACCCGGGGGCAAGGACGGCCGAGGCATGCGTACGCAGCCCGACCGGGTCACCGTCGACGAGGAAGGCGCAGTGAGCGAGGACCCGGGACAGCCGACCGTCGTCGGGGTGGGCCCTGCCAGACAGAGCCCTGCTGGCCACAACCGCGGCGAGGAGCTCCTCGAGCGTGGCTGCGTCGTACACCTCCTCGCCCACCCCGGCCGCCTCCTTGGCCGCCGCCCAGTACCGGATTGTCACCGCCATCACTTCACCTCACGCCGCACCCAGGCGGCGATCCGGCGGGTCAGGTCGTCGGAGATGGCCGCCTCGGCGTGCCCGAAACCGGACTCGACCCAGAGCTCCGCGGTCGTCCCCCCTGCGGTGGCGAGCTGCTCGGCGTGCTCGAGGGGGAAGAAGCGGTCCTGGTCACCGTGCACCACCAGCAGGGGGGTCGGCGCCACGTCCCCGGCGAGCGCGCGCGGCTCGGCGGGTACCGGGTCCCAGCCCTGGGGCAGGATGCGGGTGCCCATCGCGACGCGGGCGATCAGCCGCCCGGTGGGCCGCTCGATCAGGTAGTGCAGGCGGCGCATGGTCGGGGTCCCGCGGTAGTACCAGCGCGCGGGTCCACTCACCGCGACGACCGCGTCGACCCCGCGGAGCAGCGCCGCGTGCCGGATGACCACCGAGGCACCCATCGAGAAGCCGAAGGTGGCCACCGATCGGTATCCGAGCAGCCGCGCCCAGCGGACGGCGGCCTCCAGGTCGAGTATCTCCAGGTCGCCGAGGGTGGAACGCCCGGTCGAGCGTCCGTGCCCCCGGAAGTCGAAGGCGACGACCCCGGCCTGCTCGTGCAGCGCGTCCATCACCCGGCCGAGCGCCGGCGAGCTCCAGGAGCCGGAGAAGCCGTGCGCCAGCACGTAGACGAGCCCGTCGGACCCCTGCGACAGCGCTGCCGGGCGGTGCACCGCGGACACCGCGACCCCGTCGGAGGCCAGCAGCGTGCGCTCCCCGGGCTCGCGCCTGGCCCTTGGTCGCATGTGGGCTATCGTTACAGGTAGGACCCGGGCGATGATGCCTCTCGGGTCCTTTGTCGTTCCCAGACCGGTGGACTCGTACCAAGACTCGTACCAAGGAGAGCCGACGATGAGCCAGCTGCTGCTGCTGACCAACGCCCTGCAGCCCTCGGCCGAGGTGCTGCCTGCCCTCGGCCTGCTCATGCACCAGGTACGCGTGGCCCCGGCCGAGCCGGCCGCGCTGCTGGATGCCCCGCAGTGCGACGCGATCCTCGTCGACGGCCGTCGCGAGCTGCCGCAGATCCGCAGCCTGTGCCGCCTGATGCGTACGACCGGCGTCGACGTGCCGGTCCTCCTCGTCGTGACCGAGGGCGGCATGGTCGCCGTCAGCGCCGACTGGGGCGTGGACGAGGTCCTGCTCGACACCGCCGGCCCGGCCGAGCTCGAGGCCAGGCTGCGCGTCTCGACCGGACGCCTGGCCGCTGCCCGCGGGGCCGGCGACGACGTACCCGACGAGATCCGCTCTGGCGACATCAGCATCGACGAGGCCACGTACACCGCAAGGGTACGCGGCCGGGTCCTCGAGTTGACCTTCAAGGAGTTCGAGCTGCTGAAGTTCCTGGCCCAGCACCCGGGGCGGGTCTTCACCCGCGCCCAGCTGCTGCAGGAGGTCTGGGGCTACGACTACTACGGAGGCACGCGCACCGTCGACGTCCACGTCCGCCGGCTGCGCGCCAAGCTCGGGGTCGAGCACGAGCAGCTGATCGGCACCGTCCGCAACGTCGGCTACCGCTTCGTCCTGCCGCGTACCGACGTGCCCGCCGACGACCGGGTTCACGTACCCGTCCCCTGAGTCCAGCCCCTCGACTAGCCTCGCAGGGTGACGGCCCCAGTCCCATCGAGGTTCAGCGATGGAGCGATGTTCAACGAGGCCGACGTCCGGGTCGAGGTCCTTGGGCGGCTCGACCCGGCTGAGGTCGACGCCGTCACCCACCTGATCGAGCGCGCGACCGAGACCGACGGCGTACGTCCGCTGTCCGAGCACGTCTCGCTGCACCTGCGGCACGGTGGCGACGAACGGGTGCGCAACGTCCTGCTCTACCTGCCGCCCGACCGGCTGGTCGGGTACGCCCACCTCGACATCACCGACGTCGTCGAGGGCTCCAGCGCCGAGCTGGTCGTCGACCCCGCCGTGCGCGGGCGCGGGCTCGGCCGGCTGCTGGTCCGGCACATACTCGCCCAGACCCCCGACGGTCGGCTCCGGCTGTGGTCGCACGGGGAGCACCCGGCCGCGGCGGCGCTCTCGGCGGCGATGGGCTTCACCCGGGCCCGGTCGCTGTGGCAGCTGCGGCGCTCGTTGTACGCCCCCCTCGCTGCCCCCGTGCTGGCGCCGGGCATCGAGATCCGTACCTTCCGGCCCGGGCGGGACGAGGTCGGATGGCTGGAGCTCAACGCCAAGGCCTTCGCCCACCACCCGGAGCAGGGTGGCTGGACCGCGGCCGACCTCGCACAGCGGATGGCCGAGCCGTGGTTCGATCCCGAGGGCTTCTTCCTGGCGGTCCGACCGGACGAGGGCGGCCGCCTGGTCGGCTTCCACTGGACCAAGGTGCACGGCGAGATCGGGCACGACCACGGGCAGGGGACCCCGCCCCACGTGCACCCGCCGCACCCAGACGGAGACGGAGACGGAGACGGAGACGAGCACGGAGACGGCATCTCGCACGGCCACGAGCCGATGGGCGAGGTCTACGTCATCGGCGTCGACCCCGGTGAACAGGGCAACGGCCTCGGCCGAGCACTGACCCTGGTGGGCCTGCGGCACCTGCGCGCCCTGGGCCTGCCCGAGGCGATGCTGTACGTCGAGGCCGACAACACCCCGGCGATCCGGCTCTACACCGACCTCGGCTTCATCCGCTGGGACAGCGACGTGATGTACCACCACGGCTAGCAGACCGATGGGTGGCCGGCCATCAGTGTTGGTTGCATACCCACATGGTGTTGGTTACTATCAGCGACCATGATGGTTGCAAACAAAGTATCCAACATGCTGTTCCAGACGCCAGTCCTTGACGAGCAGGAACTTCGAGTCGTCGCCGAGATCGACGCTCTCAAGGAGAAGCTTCGCTGGCAGCTTCACGAGCCACGTCGGTGGCTCGGCTCGCTCCGACGCCTGTCCCTGGCCCGCAACATGCAGGGGTCCAACAGCATCGAGGGGTTCAACGCGGAGCTGGATGACGCCGCCGCGGTGATCGCCGGCGAGGAACCGCTGGACACCGACGCCGAGACCCGGCTCGCTCTCGAGGGCTACCGGGATGCGATGACCTACGTCCTGCAGCTGGCGAACGACGACGACTTCACGTACACCGAGCAGCTGATCAAGAGCCTCCACTTCATGATGACCAGCTACGACCTCAAGAACCGGCCCGGTCTGTGGCGCGCCGGCCCCGTCTACGTACAGCGTGAGCACGTTGGCGAGATCCTCTACGAGGGAGCCGAGGTGTCAGCGGTTCCGAAGCTCATGCGCGCGATGGTCGAGGGCATGACCCAGGCGACCGAGGTGCCCCCCGTTGTCTGCGCGGCCATGGCACATCTCAACCTCGTCATGATCCATCCGTTCAGAGATGGCAACGGCCGAATGGCAAGGTGTCTGCAGAGCCTCGTCCTGGCCCGGCGCAGCGTCATCGCACCAGTCTTCATGAGCATCGAGGAGTATCTGGGCCGGAACACCCAGGCGTACTACGACGTGCTCACCGCTGTCGGTCAGGGCAGCTTTCTTCCCCATAACGACGCTCGCCCCTGGCTCAGGTACATGCTCACAGCCCATCTGCGGCAGGCGAACACGATGCTTCGTCGGGTCCGCGAGAGCGAGCTGCTGTGGGGCAGGCTGGAACAGCTGAGCGAGGCGCACCACCTTCCCGACCGGACGATCATGGCCCTCTACGACGCCGCGTACGGGATGCGGATCCGCAATGCCACCTACCGGGCAGCGCTCGATGACGGCGCCGAGGGCATCACCGAGGCGACGGCGACACGCGATCTCAAGCAGATCGTCGACGCTGGACTCTTCGTGCCAAGGGGCGCCAAGCGTGGGCGCTTCTACGTGGCAGGCGAAGAGCTTCGACTGGTCATGACCGCCGTCCAGGCGGCGCGACCGGCGCGGGACGACACAGACCCGTTTGCGACCTGAGCACTGTCGTTCACGTTCGGGTGTCACCATGGGGGCATGAGCGACGACCCGACCAGCGACGACTCCGAAGCCGGCCGACCCGCCGAGCGATTCCTGGACCGGGAGCTCTCGTGGCTCGCGTTCAACCTGCGGGTGCTCGAGCTGGCCGAGGACACGGACATCCCGCTGATCGAGCGGGCGAAGTTCCTGGCGATCTTCGGCAGCAACCTCGACGAGTTCTACATGGTGCGGGTCGCCGGCCTGAAGCGGCGCATCGCCACCGGGATCGCGGTACGCGCGGCCAGCGGCGGGCTGCCGCGCGAGGTCCACGAGGCCATCCTGAAGCGTACGCGTGAGCTGATGGCCCGGCACGCAGCCTGCTTCGGAGAGGACATCCTCCCGTCCCTGGCCAAGGAGGGCATCGAGATCCTGCGCTGGTCCGAGCTCACGGCTGACGAGCAGACCCGGGCGGGCCAGCTCTTCGACGAGAGCGTCTTCCCCGTGCTGACGCCACTGGCGGTCGACCCGGCGCACCCGTTCCCGTACATCTCCGGGCTCTCGCTCAACCTGGCCGTCGTCGTGCGCAACCCGACCACTGACGGCGAGCACTTCGCGAGGGTGAAGGTGCCGCCGATCCTGCAGCGCTTCCACGCCCTCGGCGCCCAGCGGTTCGTCCCGCTCGAGGACATCATCGCCGCCCACCTGGACAAGCTGTTCCCTGGCATGGAGGTGCTGCAGCACCACACCTTCCGGGTCACGCGCAACGAGGACGTCGAGGTCGAGGAGGACGACGCCGAGAACCTCCTGCAGGCCATGGAGCGCGAGCTGATGCGGCGCCGCTTCGGCCCGCCGGTACGCCTCGAGGTCGAGGAGACGGTCGACCCGCACGTGCTCGACCTGCTGATCCGCGAGCTCGGCATCACCGACGGGGAGGTGTTCGCGCTGCCGGGTCCGCTCGACCTGACCGGGCTGATGGGGCTGCTCGACCTCGACCGGCCCGAGCTCAAGGACGCACCGTTCCTGCCTCGTACCAGCCGCGAGCTGACCGAGGTCGAGTCGGCCACGGCGCCGGACATCTTCGCGGCCATCCGCGACCACGAGGTGCTGCTGCACCACCCCTACGACTCGTTCTCGACTTCCGTGCAGGCGTTCCTCGAGCAGGCCGCCGCCGACCCGCACGTCCTGGCCATCAAGCAGACGCTCTACCGCACGAGCATCGACTCACCCATCGTCGACGCACTCATCGACGCCGCCGAGGCCGGCAAGCAGGTGCTGGTGCTCGTCGAGATCAAGGCCCGCTTCGACGAGGGCGCCAACATCAAGCGGGCCCGCAAGCTCGAAGAGGCTGGCTGCCACGTGGTCTACGGCCTGGTCGGCCTCAAGACGCACTGCAAGCTCAGCCTGGTCGTACGCCAGGAGAAGGAAGGCATCCGGCGCTACGCGCACATCGGCACGGGCAACTACCACCCCAAGACCGCGCGGCTGTACGAGGACCTCGGGCTGCTCACGGCGAGCTCAGAGGTCGGCGCCGACGTCGCGAACCTGTTCAACGTGCTGTCCGGCTACTCGATGAACACCCAGTACGCCCGCTTCCTGGTCGCGCCGAACTCGGTTCGTACCGGGCTGATCGAGCGCGTCGAGCGCGAGATCGAGCGGCACCAGGCGGGCGAGCCGGCCGCGATCCGCTTCAAGGTCAACTCGCTTGTCGACGAGGAGATCATCCACGCGCTGCACCGAGCCTCCATGGCGGGCGTAGCCGTCGGGCTCTGGATCCGCGGCATCTGCGGGCTGCGCCCGGGCGTCCCCGGCCTGTCGGAGAACATCACCGTACGATCGATCCTCGGCCGGTTCCTCGAGCACTCACGGCTGTACGCGTTCGGTGTCGGCCCGTCGACCGAGATGTGGATCGGCAGCGCAGACCTCATGCACCGCAACCTCGACCGGCGGGTAGAAGCGTTGGTACGCCTGGAGTCCCAGCCGCACATCGACGAGCTCAACGCTCTGCTCGAGCTCGGCTTCGATGAGGGCACGGCCTCCTGGCACCTGCTTCCGGACGGCACCTGGGAACGCCACCACAAGAGCCCCGACGGCGAGCCGCTGCTCGACATCCAGGACCACCTCATCTCGCTGCACCAGCGCCGCCGCGGGCTCGTGTGACGGCAGCGCCCGAGACGGTCCGCGAGGTCGAGCGCAAGCTGCGCGTCCACGCGCTGTACCGCCTGCCCGACCTCACCGCCGCGTGTGCCGGGTCGTTCCCGCAGGAGGCGCTCACCCTCGTCGCGACCTACTACGACACCGGGGACCTGCGGCTGGCCCGCGGAGGGGCGACGTTGCGGCGACGCGAGGGCGGCGGCGACGACGGCTGGCACCTGAAGCTGCCGTCCGACGACGGTGCGCGCGGTGCGCGCGACGAGATCCGGCTGCCACTCGATGACGCGCAGACTCCCCCAGAACCCTTGCTGCGCCTGGTTCTCGGCCTCACCCGTGGGCTCGCCGTCGAGGCGGTGGCCACGCTGCGTACCGACCGCTCGCCCTACGAGCTGATGGCCGAGGACGGGCGGATCATCGCCGAGCTGACCGACGACTCGGTCTCGGTGCTCGACGGCAGCCACGTCGCTGGGCGGTTCCGCGAGCTCGAGGTCGAGACCCGCGACGGTACTCAGGCCGAGCTCGACGCGGTGGTCGACCTGCTCGTCGCCTCCGGTGCGATCGAGGGCGGGCTGCCGTCGAAGGCCGTCCGCGCTCTTGGGCCGGCCGCCTCGGCGCCACCCGACGTGCCACCGCCTGGCCGGGTTAGCCTCGGCGACCCGGCCGGGGCCGCGCTGCAGGCCCACCTGGCCCGGCACACGCGCGCTTTCCTGGCCCAGGACACCCGCGTCCGCCGCGACCTGCCCGACGGCGTGCACCAGCTGCGGGTAGCAGCCAGGCGGCTGCGTAGCGGGCTCAAGGTGTTCGGGTCGCTGATCGAGCGCGAGTGGGCCGACGGCCTGCGCACCGAGCTGGCTTGGATCGCGGCCGAGCTGGGCGAGGTACGCGATCGCGAGGTCCAGGAGGAGCGGCTGCTGCGCGACCTGGCTGCCCTGCCCGCCGTCGCGTCGGGCGCAGGTGGCGAGGGAACCGCGGGCGTGGACCGCACCGACACGCGGGACGTCGCCGCCGCCATGTCCGTCGTACGCCGAGCCTTCGACGACGAGCGCGCGCGGGCCAGGGCCGAGGTCGACGACGCCATGACCTCGCCGCGCTACCTGGCCCTGCTCGGCGCCCTGGTCGCGGCCTCGAACGCGCCCCGGCTCACCCCCGCGGCCGATGCACCCTGCGACGTGGCCCTGCCGCCGCTGGTCAAGAAGGCCTGGCACCAGCTGGCCCGGGACGCGGACCGGCTCGAGCAGGACGGGTCCGACGACAGCTGGCACGAGGTACGCATCGCGGGCAAGCGGGCCCGGTA
Organism: Sporichthyaceae bacterium; assembly: GCA_031394045.1. Classification (GTDB taxonomy): domain Bacteria; phylum Actinomycetota; class Actinomycetes; order Prado026; family Prado026; genus JANYIP01. Next base: position 5,828 of record JANMWN010000050.1, on the reverse strand, counting down.
CGCCGCCGAGGCGCTGGTCCCGGTGTTCGGCGCCGAGGCCAAGACCTTCGCCAGGAACCTCGAGCGCGTCACGGAGCTGCTCGGCGAGCACCAGGACGCCGTCATCGCTGCAGACACGACCCGACGCCTCGCCAGCGGCCGCCGCGTCACTGGCACCACCGGTTTCGTCTTCGGCCTGCTGCACGAGGCGGAACGCGCGGCGGTGACGGCCACCCGCCACGAGTTCGCCCTGGTGTGGCCCGAGGTCTCCCAGCGCCGGCACCGGGCCTGGCTCGGGCTCGGGCACGGGCGGTAGTCCGGAGATGGCCACCTCCAAGGCCAGGGAGATCCGTGCAGCCGGCGCCGTCCTCTGGCGACCCGGCCCGTCGGGCGCGAGCGGCGACGAGCGCGAGTACGCCGTGGTTCATCGGCCCCTGCGCAAGGACTGGAGCCTGCCCAAGGGCAAGCTCGAGCGCGGCGAGAGCTGGGTCGCGGCCGCGGTCCGCGAGGTGGGCGAGGAGACCGGGCACCAGATCGCGCTCGGCTGCCCACTGCCGACTCTTCGGTACCTCGTCGACGGCGAGCCCAAACAGGTGCGGTACTGGACCGCTCGTACCGACCGGTCCGCCGACGACCTGGCCGGCTTCGAGCCCGGCGAGGAGATCGACGACCTCGCGTGGCTGCCCTACGACCAGGCCCGCGAGCGGCTGTCGTACCCGCACGACGCCGGCCTGGTCGAGCGGGTGGCGCAAGGGCCTCCCGAGACCACCCCGCTGGTCCTGCTCCGGCACGGCAAGGCGGTCAAGCGGGCCGCCTGGGCCGGCACCGTCGACCACGCCCGGCCGCTCGAGGCGCGTGGCATCGCCCAGGCCAGGCGGCTGGTGCCCATGCTCGGCGCCTTCGGGATCACGACGCTGATCAGCTCGGACGCGACCCGCTGCCGGGACACCGTCCTGCCGTACGCCAGGGCGCGCGAGATGGAGGTCGTCGACGAGCCACGGCTGTCCGAGGAGGAGCACGACGAGGAGCCGCGGGCGACCCGTCGCTATGCCGAGCGGCTGCTCGCGGACCCGGCCCCGCTCGCGGTCTGCAGCCACCGCCCGGTGCTGCCCGACCTGCTCGGCGAGCTGCTGCGGCACTGGAAGGGACGCCGGCCCAGCCCGCTCGGGCCGGGCGCGTTCCTGGTGCTGCACCGCGACCTCTCAGGCTCAGAGCCCGTCGTCGTCGCGGTCGAGCGGCACCGGCCCTAGCGCCCGTCCGGCCGGACTCGTTCATCCGCCGGATGCCGCTCGTGCCGACGCGCGTCGCCATTCCGCGTTGCGCCGTTCACCTTCCGTTCACCAAGACCGGGGCAACAGGTCATCTGGACTGCCTAACGTCCCAAGCGTCAAGTACGACGTGCAGCCCCCAACAGGAGGACTCTCCCGGTGAACATCACCCGCTTCGGACGTCTGGCCGGCGTCGCCATGGTCGGCGCACTAGCCCTCGCGGCGTGCGGCTCGGACAACAACTCCGGCACCTCACCGACGAATGGCGGCTCCAGCATCGACTGCAAGACCGGCAGCATCAAGGCGTCGGGCTCGTCGGCGCAGAAGAACGCCATGACCCAGTGGGTCACCGACTACCAGACCACGTGCTCGGGGTCGACGATCAACTACTCGCCCACCGGCTCCGGCCAGGGCGTCCAGGACTTCATCAACAACCAGACCGCCTTCGCCGGTTCGGACTCCGCGCTCAAGGCCGAGGAGCAGCCCAAGGCTGACGCCCGCTGCGCCGCCGGCAAGGCGATCGACATCCCCATGGTGGTCGGCCCGATCGCGGTCGCCTACAACGTCAAGGGGCTCGACAAGCTGGTCCTGACGCCGAGCGTGACCGCCCAGATCTTCGCCGGCAAGATCACCAAGTGGAACGACGCGGCGATCGCCCGCCTCAACTCCGGCGCCTCGCTGCCGGACGCGACCATCGCGGCCTTCCACCGTTCGGACTCCTCGGGCACGACCGACAACTTCACCAAGTACCTCGGTGCCGCGGCAGCGTCCGACTGGACCTTCGCGCACGCCAAGGACTGGCCGAAGGAGGTCACGTCCGGACAGGGCGCCAAGGGCTCGGACGGTGTCGCCGCCGCGCTCAAGGGTCAGGAAGACTCGATCGGGTACGTCGAGTTCTCGTTCACCACGGGCGGTGGCCTGGGTGTCGCTCAGATCGACAACGGCGGGGGCCCGGTCACCCTGTCCCCCGAGAGCGCCGGCAAGGCGCTCGAGGCCGCCACGATCAAGGGCACGGGCAACGACCTGACGCTGAGCCTGGACTACACCACCAAGACGGCCGGGGCCTACCCCATCGTCCTGGTGACCTACGAGATCACCTGCGAGAAGGGTCTCTCGTCGACCGACCTGGACCTGACCAAGTCGTTCCTGACCTACACCGCCAGCGAGTCGGGTCAGGCCAAGCTCACGTCGCTCGGGTACGCCCCGCTGCCGGCCAGCCTGGTCACAAAGGTCCGGGCCTCCGTCGCGGCGATCTCCTAGCGACCGCGGCCATCACCATCAGCACGGACAGATGAGCCATGGCGACCCCGTCGAGCCTTCGAGCCCGACGGGGTCGCCATATCTGCTTTTCTGGTTTCAATGACGTGAACCACCCACCGAGGCCGAGCAGGAGAGGATGACCTCATGAGCGCCACGCCCCTGCTGGAGCCGGTACCCACCGTGCCTGTGGCGTCGGCCATCCGTGGGGACTCAGTCCGGGCCGGCGACAAGTGGTTCCGGCGGCTCTCGGCCGGAGCGGGCGTCCTCGTCCTGGTCATCATGGCCGCGATCGCGCTCTTCCTGGTCTGGAAGGCGGCCCCGGCGCTGCGCGCCAACACCGTCAACTTCTTCACCACGCAGGACTGGTCGCCGGACACCACAGGGGCGGCCGCCTTCGGGATCGCGGCCCTGGCCTTCGGCACGATCATCTCGTCGGTCATCGCGATGACCCTCGCCGTCCCCGTCGGCTTCGGGATCGCGCTGTTCATCTCGCACTACGCCCCGCGCCGGCTGGCGACCCTGCTCGGCTACATCGTCGACCTGCTGGCCGCCGTGCCCTCGATCATCTTCGGGTTGTGGGGCCTGCAGTTCCTGATGCCGCACAGCATCGGGCTGATGCAGTGGCTCAACGACCACCTCGGCTTCATCCCGCTGTTCCGCAACACGACAGGGCTGTACACGCGCTCGCTGGCCATCGCCTCGATCGTCCTGGCGATCATGATCCTGCCGACGGTCTCCGCGATCAGCCGCGAGGTCTTCAACCAGGTCCCCCGTGCTCACATCGAGGCCGCGCTCGCTCTCGGCGCGACCCGCTGGGAGATGGTGCGCACCGCGATCTTCCCCTTCGGTCGCCCTGGCATGATCAGCGCCGCGATGCTGGGCCTTGGCCGGGCCCTCGGCGAGACCATCGCCGTCGCGCTGCTGATCTCTCCGGCGTTCCGGATCAGCTGGCACATCTCTGACCCGGGCGGCACCACGTTCGCCTCGAACATCGCGCTGAAGTGGGGGGACGCCGGCACGATCGGACTCGGTGCCCTGATCGCCTCGGGCCTGGTCCTGTTCATCATCACCCTGCTGGTGAACATGGCGGCGCGGATCATCATCGAGCGCCGCCGCGAGTTCTCCGGAGCCAACTGATGGCGACGGCGACCGACGCGAGCGGCCTCTCGCTGAGCGAGCAGCTGGCCGGGGCGACGCTGCCCCGATGGGCGCCTTGGGTCGCTGCGGTGGCCGCGGTCGGCCTGGCCCTCCTGCTCACCACGTTCACCGGGCTCGCCGGGACAGCCGGTATCGCGGTGGTCTCGGTGCTCCTGTTCGTCGTGCTGCAGACCTGGTGGAGCTTCAAGGTCGAGGGACGCCGGCACGCCAAGGATCGGCTCGCGACCACCCTGATCTACAGCTCGTTCCTGCTCGCCGCGACCCCGCTGGTACTGATCCTGGGCACCGTCGTGGTCAAGGGCCTGAAGGTGCTCGACATCGGATTCCTGACCCACTCGATGCGCAACATCAACACCAGCAAGCCCGGCGGCGGCATCTACCACGCCATGATCGGAACCATCCAGCAGGTCGGGATCGCGGCAATGATCGGCGTCCCGATCGGCATCCTGGTCGCGATCTACCTGGTGGAGTACGGCGCCCGCGGCCGGCTCGCCCGCTCGATCAGCTTCTTCATCGACGTGATGACCGGCGTCCCCTCGATCGTGGCCGGCCTGTTCGTCTACACCGCGTTCGTGCTGACGCTCGGCTTCGAGCGGTCCGGGTTCGCCGCGTCCTTGGCCTTGACCATCCTGATGATCCCGATCATGGTGCGGTCGACCGAGGAGATGCTCCGGCTCGTGCCCAACGAGCTGCGCGAGTCGGCGTTCGCCCTCGGAGTGCCGAAATACATCACGATCCTGAAGATCGTGATGCCCACCGCGCTGACCGGCATCGTGACAGGGGCCATGCTCGCCATCGCCCGGGTGACTGGCGAGACCGCCCCCCTGCTGCTGACCACGTTCCTGTCTCAGTCGATCAACACGAACCCCTTCTCGGACCCGCAGGCGGCGATCCCCACGTTCATCTGGGACCAGATCGGCACCGGTAACGACGCGTCGATCGACCGGGCTTGGGCCGGCGCGCTCACGCTGATCCTGCTCGTGGTCCTGCTCAACGTGGCTGCCCGGCTGCTCGCCCGCTTCAACCGAGTCAAGTAAGGAAACCGCACCATGGCCAAGCGGATCGAAGTGTCCGACCTGAACGTCTACTACGGCGCGTTCCGCGCCGTCGAAGGCGTGAGCCTCACGGTCGAACCACGCTCCATCACCGCGTTCATCGGCCCGTCCGGCTGCGGCAAGTCCACGGTGCTGCGCACGCTGAACCGGATGCACGAGGTCATCCCAGGCGCCCGGGTCGAGGGCAAGGTGCTGCTAGACGGCGAGGACGTGTACGGCTCCGACGTCGACCCGGTCAACGTACGCCGAACGATCGGCATGGTCTTCCAGAAGCCCAACCCGTTCCCAACGATGTCGGTGTACGACAACGTGGTCGCCGGCCTGAAGCTGCAGAAGCGGCGCAAGAAGGCCGAGATGGACATCGTCGTCGAGAAGTCGTTGCGTGGCGCCAACCTGTGGGAAGAGGTCAAGGACCGTCTGGAACGTCCAGGGGCCAGCCTCTCCGGCGGGCAGCAGCAGCGGCTGTGCATCGCGCGGGCCATCTCGGTGGAGCCGCAGGTCCTGCTGATGGACGAGCCGTGCTCGGCGCTCGACCCGATCTCCACCCTCGCCATCGAGGACCTGATGCAGGAGATCAAGGAGCGCTACACGATCGTCATCGTCACCCACAACATGCAGCAGGCCTCGCGGGTCAGCGACATGACGGGGTTCTTCAACATCGCGGGAACCGGCCAGCCGGGCAAGCTGATCGAGATGGACACGACGCAGAAGATCTTCAGCAACCCGAGCGAGAAGAAGACCGAGGACTACATCACCGGTCGCTTCGGCTAGTCGTCCGTCGCCAGAATTGAGCTGGCAGGTCAGGGCGGCGTGTGGGGTGGTTCAGGGGGTAGCGGTTCGGGTCGTGGTGGTGGGTGCCAGATCGCTTTGCCTTTCTCCAGGGTGATGGTCCAGCCGTCGTGGTGGAGCAGGTCGTGGTGGGCGTCGCAGACCAGGGCCAGGTTGTCCAGGTCGGTTCGTGGGCTGACCTGCCAGGGGATCAGGTGGTGGGCTTCGGTCCAGGTGGCGGGCTTGTCGCAGAACGGTGCGGTGCATCGTTGGTCGCGCAGTGCGAGGGCGATGCGTTGGGCGCGGCTGGCGGTGCGCCGGTTGGCGCCCAGGTCCAGGA
>JANMWN010000351.1:0-1872 GCA_031394045.1 Sporichthyaceae bacterium | reverse complement strand
CGTCGAGGCCGCCAGGCGATTCGCAACGGCGACGGCCAGGCCGTAGGTTCGTGCGCATGCACGCACGCTCGCTCGGACCCGATCAGCTGCGGGTCTCCGCCCTCGGCCTCGGCTGCATGGGCATGAGCGAGTTCTACGGCGGCGCTGATGACACCGAGTCGATCGCGGTCATCCACGCGGCGCTGGATGCCGGGTGCACCTTCCTCGACACCGCCGACATATACGGCCCGTTCACGAACGAGCGCCTCGTCGGCCGGGCGATCGCCGGGCGTCGCGACGAGGTCGTCCTGGCCACGAAGTTCGGCATCGAGCGCCGTGCCGACGGAAGCAGGGTCGGCGTCAACAGCCGGCCCGAGTACGTACGCTCCGCCTGCGACGCCTCCCTCGAACGCCTCGGTGTCGACCACATCGACCTGTACTACCAGCACCGCGTCGACACCTCCGTACCCATCGAGGAGACCGTCGGCGCGATGGCCGAGCTGGTCGCTGCCGGCAAGGTCCGGCACCTGGGACTCTCCGAGGCGGCGGCCGACACGATCAGGCGGGCGCACGCGGTGCACCCGATCACCGCGCTGCAGACCGAGTACAGCCTGTGGACCCGCGACCCGGAGGACGAGATCCTGCCCACGGTTCGCGAGCTGGGCATCGGCTTCGTGGCCTACAGCCCGCTCGGCCGAGGCTTCCTGACCGGCCGGTTCCAGTCGATCGAGGACCTGCCCGAGGGCGACTTCCGCCGCGTCAACCCCCGCTTCGAGGGCGCGAACTTCGCCAGGAACCTCGACGTGGTGACGCAGGTGCACGCCATCGCCGCCGAGAAGGGGTGCACCCCCGGCCAGCTCGCGATCGCCTGGCTGCTGGCGCAGGGCGAGGACATCGTCCCGATCCCCGGCACCAAGCGGCTCTCGTACCTGCAGGACAACCTCGGCGCCGACGACGTGTCGCTCACTCTGGCCGACCTCGCCAGGATCGACGCCGTGGCGCCCAAGGGCTTCGCCAGCGGCGATCGGTACGCCGACATGAGCACGATCAGCCGCTGAGCGGCATCCGTTGATACGACGCGTGATCGCGGTCGTCCTGGCCGGGCTGAGTGCGCTCGTCCTGGTCGTGGCGGCCGCGGCGGCGTGGACGTCCATGACCGCCCTGGACACCACACGTTTCGTCGCCCAGGTTGGTCCCGTCATCGACCAGGAACCGGTCCGGGCCGCCGTGGCCAGCGAGGTGTCGCGACAGCTGGTGGCCCTGGTCGGCACCCCGCTCGCAGCGCCGCTCGTCGACGCCGCGACCGCGCAGGTCGTCGACAGCGCCGCCTTCCGGGCCCTGTGGTTCTCCGCCCTCGGGACGGCTCATCGCCAGGCCGTCGACATCCTTGAGGGTCGGGACACCGGCGTGCAGCAGGTCGGTGGGCACGTCCGTGTCGACCTGATCGCGGTCGTGGCCGAGGTGCTGCACAGGTTGCCGCCCGCTGCCGTCGCCCTGCTCGGCCGCAGCGGCCAGCTCGATGTGCCGTCGGGGGCGACGGCCGCCGAGCTGCGGGCGACCGTCTCGCGCTACCTCGGCGTCAGGCTGCCCGCGACCTTCGCGACGGTGCCGATCGCGCGTACGACCGACCTCGACCGGGCCCGGGCCGGCGTCCGGCTGGTCGACGGCTCGACGCTGCTCCTGCTCCTGGTCGCCACCGCACTGTTCGTCGCCGCCCTGATCGTCTCGGGTCGTGCCGCCCGCACGACCGTGTACCTGGGGATCTGGCTGGTCGTGCTCACCCTGGCCGGCTACGTGGGTGCGCTCGGCCTGCGCACCGCCGTCTCGGCCGTGCTGCCGGGAGGGACCGCCAAACCGGTGACCGAAGCGATCCTGCAGGCACTTTTCGCCAGC
>JANMWN010000316.1:0-6633 GCA_031394045.1 Sporichthyaceae bacterium | reverse complement strand
GCGCCACGCACGGCGTGGTCGCTGATCGGCATCGGGGTGGGTTGCATGCCTTGGAACCTAGCAACCCCCTCCGACAGTTCCGATTCGGAAAGTTGTTGCTGGGCACCAAGATTGTGGCCGAACTCGGCCATGGCCGAAGTCGGCCACGCCATCACACACCTCAGCCGCGCGCCGCCGTGACCGAAGCGATGCCCGGGTCACGTACGCGGTCGAGCCGAAGCGGACGTACGCTGGGGAGGAGAAGCTGCACGGACGACCGAAGGAGACGCCATGGCCCGGCTGCTGTTCTTCCTCTTGGTCGTGACCGTCGGCGTCTGGGCGATCCTGGACGTCGGCCAGACCCCTCCCGAGCGGGTACGCGGGCTGTCGAAGTCGGCCTGGTCGTTCGTCGTGCTGATCCCCGTGCTCGGTGCGGCCGCCTGGTTCCTGCAGGGCCGCGCCCCGCTGCCGACCACGGCCAAGCAGCAGCCACGGCCGCTCGCGCCAGACGACGACCCCGACTTCCTGCGCCGCCTCGGCGGCGAGCCCCCCCAGCCCGGCCGGCCCTGACCAGCGGCTACTTGTTGGGCAGGCCGCCGTACGCGTGCAGGCCGGTGAACCAGATGTTGACGCCGAAGTAGTTGAAGATGAAGCAGGACAGGCCGACCAGGGCGACGATCGCCGCCTTGCGGCCCTTCCAGCCGGCCGTCGCGCGAGCGTGCAGGTAGCCCGCGAAGACGACCCACGTGACCAGCGCCCAGGTCTCCTTGGGGTCCCAGCTCCAGTACGTACCCCACGCGTTCTCGGCCCAGATGGCACCGGCGACGATCGCGAACGTCCACAGCGGGAAGACGAAGGCGAACAGCCGGTACGCCGACTGGTCGAGCTGCTCGGCCGGGGGCAGCCGCCGGGACAGCGAGTTGGTGACGCCCTTGCGCTCCCAACGGTCCTGCACGAGGTACAGCGCCGTGACGACGCCGCCGACCGTGAACACCCCGCCGGACACGATCGCCGCGGCCACGTGGATCACCAGCCAGTACGACTTGAGCGCTGGCAGCAACGGGCCCGCAGGTACGTACAGCACGGCCACGGCCAGGCCGAGGGTGAGCAGCACCGGGACCACGACGAACGTCCCGAGGTAGCGCAGCGCCGGCCGGCGGCGGGCCACCGCGATGAAGACCACGAGGACGACGAGCGCCGACGTCGTCGAGAACTCGTACATGTTCCCCCACGGCGCCCGCTTGGCCGCCAGGCCCCGGCAGACGACGCCGAGGAACAGCAGGATCGTCGCCAGGGTGGTCAGCGAGAAGGCGATGCCGCCGTAGCGGTCCGCCCGCGCCTGCCGCGCCGAGTCGCCGGGCTCCGCCGCAGTGGCTTCCGGGCCGTCCGGCCCGTCCACCTCGGAAGTCACGTCAGCCTCGACCATGTCCGCCGCAGCAGCTCGCGCAGCCGTAGCGCCGACGGTGACCAGGTGGGCGGACTCTGCGGCCGCTGCGGTACGCCCGACCCGGCTGCGGGTGCCGAAGGCCAGCTCGGCCGCGAACGCGAACATCGTCAGCGTGAGCACGCCCATGGCGCCGTAGACGAATCCATTGCTCAGCTGGGCAAAGGTCTGCGTGCTCACGCGGGCTCCTCGAGCGGGTCGGACGGGTCAGGCGGGTCACGCGGGTCCGGCTGTTCGGCCCCAACGACGAGCAGCTCGCGAAGCAGGCCGTCGACCTCACCGGCGAGGCTGCCGGCCTCGGTCTTGGCGAGGCCACCGATGGAGACGAGCGTACGCCCGTCCGGCTGCGCCGTCGCGCGGACCCAGATGCGGCGGCGGCGGACGAACAGCGACAGCATCAGCCCGGTCAGCGCGGTCATGGAGGCGAAGAAGACGGGGTCCTTGCCGGGGTCGTGCGCGACCGAGAACGAGGCGAACTCCTGGTACCCGTCGAAGGAGATCGAGCCCAGGTTGTTCGGCAGCTCCCACAGGTCGCCGATCCGCATCCCCTTGGCCCCGGCCTGGGTCATCTTGGTGGTGTCGAGGGTGTAGACCGACTGGCTGACCCCTTTGTCCTCGCCGAGGTCACCCTTGAACAGCGTGAGCAGCAGGCCCGGAGAGTCGGCGGCGGGGTACGTCGAGATGCCGCCGCGGACGGGGTCGACGAACGCCGTCGGAAGGAACAGCCCGCGGAAGCCGAACTGCGTGGGTCGCGCGTCCGGTGCCTTGATCACGCCCTGCGACAGGAAGTTGCCGTCGCGAGGGAGGAACACCACGGGCCCGGACAGGACGACGTCGCCCTTTCCGTCCTTGACCGTGACGACAGGTGCATACCCGTGCCCGATCAGGAACACCTTGGTGCCGCCGACGGTCAGCGGCTTGTTGACCTCGATGGTCACCGGCCGCTGCGGCGACGTGGGGGTGTCGCGTACGAGCAGGTTGGCCTCGAAGGTGCGGGGTGCGCCGTTCTGCGGCCCGCCCCGCTCGTACGTGGCCGAGAACTTGGTCATGATGAACGAGAACGGCGGCAGGTCGTCGGTGTTCGCGCCCCGCCCGGCGGTGAAGGAGTTGAAGCGTGTCAGGGTGTTGGCGAACCCCTGGCCGTCGACCACGATGACGCTTCCCTTGGTACCGAGGAGGGATCCCAGCGCGACGCCGAGCAGCAGCACGATCAGCGCGAGGTGGAAGACCAGGTTGCCGGTCTCGCGCAGGTAGCCCTTCTCGGCCGAGACGGTGCTCTCGTCGGTGGCCAGCCGCCAACGCCTGGTCCTGAGCTCGGCGGCGGCAGCGGTCAGCACCACGTCGGGGGCTGCGGCGGTGAGGTACGTACGGTGCTCCGGCAGCCGGGTGAGGTTGCGCGGCGCGGCCGGCGGGCGGGCCCGCATCGCCCGCGCATGGACCAGGCTGCGCGGGATCACGCAGCCGGCCAGCGAGACGAACAGCAGCAGGTAGACCGAGGCGAACCAGGCCGAGCCGAAGACGTCGAACATCCCGAGCCGGTCGAGGAACGGCGCCAGGCTCGGGTGCAGCTGGTAGTACGCAACGACGTCGCCGGGGTTGCTGCCACGCTGCGGGAACACGCTGCCGGGTACCGCGCCCAGCGCCAGCAGGAACAGCAGGAACAGGGCGGTACGCATCGAGGTGAGCTGGCGCCAGAACCAGCGGGCGAGCTCGCGCCACCCCAGCCCGGGCAACCGTGGCGGCAGCGGTTGGGTGGACAGCGTCGTCGCCTCGAGGGGGGCCGCCTCGGTGTCGACGCCCTCAGTGGACTCGACACCCTCGACAGTCTCGGTGCTTTCGACGGACCCCGGCGCCTCGGCGCTCATCTAGATCACCGTCCCGAAACCGCTGACCCAGCCCCGCAGATGGGCGACCAACGTGCCCCACACGCCGGTCATCAGCAGCAGGCCGACCGTCACGAGCATGACCCCGCCCGTGGTCATGACGACGCGGTAGTGCCGCTTGACGAAACCCAGCGCGCGGGCCGAGCGGCGCAATGCAAGCCCCACCAGCACGAACGGAACACCGAGCCCCAGGCAGTAGAACGCCGAGAGCAGGGCGCCCCGGGCGGCCGACGCCTCGGTGGTCGCCAGCGTCAGGACGACGGCGAGGGTCGGGCCGATGCACGGGGTCCAGCCCAGCCCGAACAGCGCGCCGAGCAGGGGTGCGCCGACCAGGCCCAGCGTCGTCGGCCACCGGTGGATCCGCATGTCGCGGTCGAGCCCGGGGATCAGGCCCATGAACGACAGGCCCAGCAGCACGGTGACGCCGCCGAGGACCTTGGTGATCACGTTGGCGTGCTCGAGCAGCGCGGCGCCGAGGCCGCCGAAGGCGAGCCCGTACGACACGAAGACGAACGTGAACCCGAGGACGAAGAGCACCGAGCCGAGCAGCACCCGTCCCTTGCGGGCGTCTTCGAGGTCGGCCCCCACCATCCCGGTGACGTACGAGAGGTAGCCGGGTACGAGCGGCAGCACGCAGGGCGACAGGAACGAGACGAGCCCGGCGGCGACCGCGATCGGCAGCGCGAGCAGCAGCGAGCCGGACGCGACGGTCTCTGCGACTCCGGTGTTCATCACGCGCCCTCGGCGACCAACGGGTCGAGCGCGGCCGCGAGCCGGGGGGCCGTTGTCGGGCCGATGATGCGGACGGCGATCCGGCCCTGCGGATCGATGATCAGGGTGCTGGGGATGGCCTTCGGGGGCACGATCCCGTTGAACAGCAAGGTGATCCGGCCGTCGTAGCCGTCGATCAGGTTCGGATAGGCAGAGCCGATGCCGGCCAGGAATCTCTTCGCCTCAGCCGTGCCGTCCTGCAGGTCGACCCCCACGAACTGCACACCCTTGGCCTTGTACTCGATGGCCATCGTCTGCAGGAACGGTCCCTCGACCCGGCACGGGCCGCACCACGAGCCCCAGAAGTTGAGCACCACGATCTTGCCGCGCAGGCTCGCCAGGGACAGCGTCGGGCCTTCGAGCGTCGGGCCCTCCACAGCGGGCGCGGCCTTTCGGTCGGCCACGGCATACGCGGTGACGGTGCCGTCGCCGGGGACGTACCCCGCCCCGCCGTCGCCACCCCCGGAGCAGGCCCCCAGCGCGAGCAGCGCAACCGCCACCGCGGCCACCGCGCTGAGCGAGCGGCCACGCCGACGGGTCGGTCTGTGCCGACGGGACAGCCTCACGCGCCCGAGACCTTGTTGGCCCCCGGGAGCAGCGCCTCGGCCGGCTCGGAGTACGACACGGCGACGATCTGGTCACCGACGTAGGTGAACGTGGTGACGCTGGCCAGCGTGCACTCGCGCTTGCGCGGGTCGTGCCAGAGCTTGCGGCCCTCGACGAAGCAACGGGTCACCCACACCGGCAGCTGGTGGCTGACCAGCAGCGCCTCGTGCCCGGCGGCGGCGTCCCGCGCGTCGCCCAGGGCGGCGAGCACGCGCGCGGCCTGGAGCCGGTACGGCTCGCCCCACGACGGCCGCACCGGGTTGACGAGGAAGCGCCAGTGGCCGGGGTGCCGCAACGACCCGTCGCCGACGCCGAACTTCATGCCCTGGAAGTGGTTGGCCGCCTCGATCAGCCGGTGGTCGGTCGCGACCGGCAGCGCGAACTCGGCGGCGAACGGCTGCGCCGTCTCCTGCGCGCGCTCCAGCGGCGAGGCCGCAAGGTAGGTGATGTCGTGGCCGCGGAACGACTCGGCCACCGTCTGCGCCATCTGCCGCCCGAGGTCGGACAGGTGGTAGCCGGGCAGCCGGCCGTACAGCACGCCGTCGGGGTTGTGCACCTCGCCGTGCCGCATCAGGTGGACGACTGTGGTGGTCGAGTCGGTCATGCGGTGGCTCCGGGCGTCGCGGTGGCTGCGCTGGCCGCGGCCCGGGCCGCCTCGGGCAGGGCGTCGGCGATCTGCTCGATCGCCGCGTCGTCATGGGCCGTCGACACGAACCAAGCCTCGTACGCCGACGGGGGCAGGTAGACACCGCGGGCGAGCAGGGCGTGGAAGAAGGCCGCGTACCGGAAGGCCTCCTGGCGGCGCGCGTCGTCGTAGTCGCGCACCTCCTGATCGACGAAGAAGATGCTGAACAGGTTCCCCGCGGCCTGCAGCCGGTGCGCCACGCCCTCCTTGGCGAGGGCCTCGGAGGCCAGCCGCCCGATCGTCGCGGCGGTCGCGTCGAGCCGGGCGTAGTCGTCGGAGCCGAGCTGCCGCAGCGTGGTGAGCCCGGCCAGGGTGGCCATCGGGTTCCCGGACAGCGTGCCCGCCTGGTAGACCGGGCCGACCGGTGCGAGCAGCGCCATCACGTCTGCCCGCCCGCCGAACGCCGCGGCCGGCAGCCCGCCCCCGATCACCTTGCCGAAGGTGAACAGGTCGGCGTCGACGCCATCGAGACCGTGCCAGCCCGAGGCGCTGACCCGGAACCCGGTCATCACCTCGTCGCTGATGTACAGGGCACCCGCCGCGCGGCACAGGTCGCGTACGCCCGCGTTGAAGCCCGGCAGCGGCGGGACCACCCCCATGTTGGCCGCGGCCGCCTCGGTGATGACGCAGGCGATCTCGTGGCCATGCTCGGCGAAGGCCACAGCGACGGCGGCCAGGTCGTTGTACGGCAGCACGATCGTGTCGGCGGCGGAGGCGCCGGTGACCCCCGGGGTGTCGGGGAGGCCGAACGTCACGAGCCCGGACCCTGCGCTGGCCAGCAGTGCGTCGACGTGGCCGTGGTAGCAGCCGGCGAACTTGACCACCTTGCTGCGCCCGGTGAACCCGCGGGCCAGCCGGATCGCGCTCATCGTCGCCTCGGTGCCGGAGCTGACGAAACGCACCTGCTCGACCGGCGCGACCCTGGCGACGATCTCCTCGGCGAGCTCGACCTCGGTGGGGGCCGGCGTGCCGAACGACCAGCCCTGGTCGACCCGGCCGTGCAGCGCCTCGACGACCGCAGGATGCGCGTGCCCGAGGATCATCGGGCCCCACGAGCCGACCAGGTCGACGTACTCGCGGCCGTCCGCGTCAGTGATGTACGCCCCTCGGCCCGAGACCATGAAGCGAGGGGTACCGCCGACGGCGCGGAAGGCGCGCACCGGCGAGTTGACCCCGCCCGGCGTCACCTCGAGGGCGCGGCCGAACAGCGACTCGGAGGCCGGGGCGTCGAACGGGAAGGTCACGCCTGCCATCCTCTCAGCCCC
>JANMWN010000312.1:0-1873 GCA_031394045.1 Sporichthyaceae bacterium | reverse complement strand
GGACACACCGCCGTCCTGGTCGCCGCCGACGGGCACACCGTGGCCGCCCTCAACACCCGCGCCCAAGGCGACCGGATCACCGCCGGCCTGGTTGACCTCGACATCGGCGTCCCCTGCGCCGGCGACTCTGCCGTGTGCGCCGGAGACCGGATCGTCACCCGGCTCAACAAACGAACCCTGCGCGTCCCCGGCCGGGGCTACGTCCGCAACGGGGCGCTCTGGGACGTGGTCGCCACCCACCACGACGGATCACTCACCGTCACCCCGGTCAGCCGGAGCGCCTCACCCGAAACCCAGCCCGGCCGAATCCCTGAGGTCACTCTGCCCGCGACGTACGTCACCGAGCACGTCGAGCTCGGGTACGCCACCACCGTCCACCGAGCGCAAGGCCTGACCGTCGAACACGCCCACGTCCTCGCGGCCCCCGGGATGACCCGCGAGGCCCTCTACGTCGCCCTCACCCGAGGCCGGGCCACCAACCACGTGTACGTCGCCACAGACGAAGTCGATCCCTCCTGCGACATCCCCGACATCGACGCGGGAAGCACCGGCCAGCAGGTCCTGACCCGGATCATGGCCACCAGCAGAGCCGAACTCTCCGCCACCCAAACCATCCGCGCGCGCCAAGACGCCGCCGGATCGTTCACCACCCTCACCCCGATCCGGACAACCCTGATCGCAGACGCCGACACCCGCCGCTGGCAGCGGCTACTCCCCCTCTGCGGGCTCGACGAGCAGCAAACCGCCCGCGTACTCAACTCGCCAGCCGCCGGTCCACTCCTGGCAGCGCTGCGTGCAGGCGAAAGCCGTGGGCAACCCATGACCCGTGTCCTGCGCGCCCTCGTGACAGGTCGAGCGTTCGATCACCCCGACGATGCCGCTGACGACATCGCGTCCGTCCTGCACGAACGCGTCACCAACTGGCTCGAATCAGCAGCACGCCGGCCATCGGGTCCCGGCGGAAGCCAAGAGACCGTCGACTTGCGAGGAATCACCGACCAGCCCGATCCTGCGCACGAGACGATCGACGACATCGACGTACTCATCCGCGGCCGAACCTATTCCCTCGCGGCAGATGCGTCTCCCGTCAGACCGCACTGGTTGCGCCCGACCGAATGGTCACCCGCGGCGTCGACCGACCCGACCCAGAAGTCAGAAGACTCCCCCGCCACCGACATCAACATCGACCATCAACCCGATCTCCGTCGGCGCGTCGCAGCCCAGACGGCCGCGACCAACTCGCCACCGCCGCGCTTCGAGCAGAGAATCGAGCACCCATGACCGAACAGCCCGAACCAGACAACTTCCTGCCCAAGCTGCGCAACGAGCTCAACGGATTCTCGCCAACTCCCGTCTGCTGGGCCGTCCTCTCAGCAGGGAAGGAGGTCAACGAACAGCTCGGCCACCTCACCGACTGGGTCAACTGGCTCGTCGACCGCTATGCCCTCGACCACAGGACAGTCCCCCCGTGCTGGGACGCCTATGGGGCCGTTCTCGACGAACTGGCCGTGGCGGCTCACCCGGTAGTCCGGCAACACCGTCTTGAACGCCAGAAGCCCGTCTGGACCGGCGACCGCAATCCTCCGAAGCGCCTCAACGGAGACTCCGCTCCGGCTCCGTCCACCGGGATCCACCCGCTTCCATGGGCAGACGTTGCGGTCAGGGTGCGGTCACAAGGAAAGAGGCATGGCCACCAAGATCGGTGATCATGCCTCTGACCTGCACTTACTTCGTAGCGGGGGCAGGATTTGAACCTGCGACCTCTGGGTTATGAGCCCAGCGAGCTACCGAGCTGCTCCACCCCGCGTCGTCCTCCTGAGGGTATGTCACCGGCAGCAAGCCCGGCAAATCGCCCCGAGATACGCGGCTACGA
>JANMWN010000301.1:0-5928 GCA_031394045.1 Sporichthyaceae bacterium | reverse complement strand
GCGTTCGGGAACAGCTTCAGTGTCGCCGCGGTGTTGGTGCCGAGCGATGTGCCGAACGCCACACCGTGTGCGGCCGCCGGGATGCTCGCGTTGGGGGTGACTTTGGCCGTCACCATGGCAGGAGCCGAGACCTTGGACTTCGTCGCCTTGGCAGGCGCAGCCGCGTTGCTTGGGCTCACCAGAGCCGGGATCAGGAGGGGGACTGCTAGGAGCGAGAGCGGTGCGAACTTGCGGAACTGGGCGATAGACATACGGAGGAACCTCTTCTGTCATAGGAGCCGGCGTCCCGCCCGAGTACTCCGAGCTCCAGTCGGATTCAAAACGTGCGGTGTTGTCGAACAGGCCACTCACTCCTGCGGCCCATCAAGTGGGTACCGCTTCCGTGATCGGTTCGTTATCTGTCTCGGGACACCTTGCCATGCCCTTCCGGACCAGTGGGGGAGGAGGGGTGCAGTGTGTCGTATGCGTTCATCGGGACCAGAATTCACACGGATGACACATTTCTTGACCTCTGCGTGTCGGAGCCGTCGCGTTCTGTAGCCGGCGCGATGGCGAGCACGTCGTCGATGGTGTCGGCGTCCTGCGCCCGCTTGTCCGGTCGGTAGCGGACGACGCGGGCGAACCGGAGCGCGACGCCGCCCGGGTAGCGGGGTGAGGACTGAACGCCGTCGAAGGCGATCTCGACGACCAGCTCGGGGCGGACGAGGACCTGCCACTCGTTGCGGGACTCCTCGAGTGCGAGCAGCTGCTCGGTCTGCTCGCGCAGCATCGCGTCGGTGAGGCCCTTGAAGGTCTTGCCCAGCATGACGAACCCGCCAGCGGGATCGCGGGCGCCGAGGTGCAGGTTGGACAGCCAGCCGTGCCGACGGCCGTGACCCCACTCGGCGGCCAGGACCACGAGGTCGAGGGTGTGCACCGGCTTGACCTTGGACCAGCCCGAGCCGCGACGGCCGGCGGCGTAGCCGATGTCGAGCGCCTTGACGACCACACCCTCGTGGCCGCGGGCCAGCGCGTCAAACATGAACGCGGCGCCTTCCGCGGGGTCGGCGGTGACCAGTCTCGGGACGCGCAGCTCGGCCGGTACGACGCGGGCCAGCGCCTCGCCCCGGACTGTCGCCGGCAGGTCGAGCAGGTCCTCGCCGTCGACGTGCAGGATGTCGAACACGAACAGGGTCAACGGGTTCTGCGCCCTGGCCCGCTCCACATCGACGCGTCTGCCGACCCGGCTGCCGGTCTCCTGGAACGGACGCGGCCGTCCGCCGGCGCGCAGCGCGATGGCCTCACCGTCGAGCACGATGCTGCGGACGTCCAGCCCGAGCACGGCTTCGACCAGCTCGGGCACCCGGTCGGTGATGTCGTCCAGGGTGCGGGTGAACACGCGTACACCGCCGGGGATCGTGTCGGCCCGGTGGATCTGCACGCGGACCCCGTCGAGCTTCCACTCGACCGCCGCGGTGCCGAGGCGTTCGAGCGCCGCGGGGACCGACTCCGCCGTCTGCGCGAGCATCGGCTGGACCGGTCGGCCGACCTCGAGCCGGAACGCCGCCAGCCCGTCGGCACCGTGCTCGAGCGCAGCCGCCGCGACGGGCCCGATGTCACCGCGGAGCATCACCGCGCGACGGACCGCGGCGGGCTCGAGCGCGAAGGCCTGCGCGACGGCGTCGGTCACCAGGGCGGCGAGCGCCCCCTGCCGGAGCTCACCGGTCACCAGGGCGCCGAGGAACCGCTGCTCCTCCGTCGTCGCGCGGGCGAGCAACGACCCGAGCAGCGCGCGCCGGGCGTTCTGGGAACCGGCGCCGGACAGGTCGGCGATCGTCGCGAAGGTGTGGTCGACCTCGGCCACGGTCAGGGTTGGCTCCGCGGCGGGCGCCGGCCGCTCGCGCAACGAGGCCCAGCCCACGCCGGTCCGTCGTTGCAGCAGGTCACCGGAGAGGTACGCGACGACGGCGGCGATGTCGTCCGGCCCGGCCTCGCGCACGCAGTCGGCCAGCAGCGAGACCTTCTTCGACCGGGCCGAGGTGGCCGCGACCGCGGCGGAGGTGGTGGCGAGGCGGGCGAGCAGCACCCGGACATTCTGCGCTCACGGGCCGACATCCCGGCCGCGAGCCTTCCGCGTCCCGGCTCGGGACCTTTGGCCCATCCGATCCGGGTCCTGAGGCGCTAGTTTTCGACAGTGACCGTGCCTCCCGTCATCCGGGTCTTCCTGCTGGACGACCACGAGATCGTCCGTCGCGGCGTCAAGGACCTGCTCGAGCTCGAGCCTGATATCCAGGTCGTGGGCGAGGCGTCGACCGCTGCCGAGGCATTGGCGCGAGTCCCGGCGCTTCGTCCCGACGTCGCCGTGCTCGACGTACGCCTCCCCGACGGTGACGGCGTCACCGTGTGCCGCGAGCTGCGGTCGCAGATGCCGTCGCTGGCCTGTCTGATGCTCACCTCGTTCGCCGACGACGAGGCACTGTTCGACGCGATCCTCGCGGGCGCCTCCGGCTACGTCCTCAAGCAGATCCGTGGCAGCGACCTGACCGGCGCAGTGCGGGCTGTGGCCGCAGGTGAGTCCCTCCTCGACCCGCGGGCCACCGCGAAGGTGATGGAGCGACTGCGCGACCAGGCCAGCCGCAAGGACCCGCTCGCGGCACTGACCGAGCGGGAGCGGGAGATCCTCGTGCTCATCGGCGAGGGCCTGACCAACCGCCAGATCGGTGAGCGGATCTTCCTGGCCGAGAAGACGATCAAGAACTACGTGTCCAACCTGCTCGCCAAGCTCGGCATGCAGCGGCGTACGCAGGCTGCGGTCTTCGCGGCCGAGGTGCGCCACGGCGAACGGGACTAGGCGGTCGCCGCCGGTGCCACTCTGCGCCCGGTGACCATCGAGGCCGACAGGCGTACGTACTGCGTGGACGACTCGACCCAGTGCGGGATGTCGAGCCCGTCCAGCCGGCGGACCTCGGCGGGCGAGGAGACGACGGTCGCGAACCCGGTCACCACCACGCTCCAGCCCATCCGCAGGGCCGGTTCGAACTGGTCCACCTCGAACGCCACGACGGTCCCCTGGCCGGCCGCGGACAGCTTGGTCCCAGGACCGGTACGGAACACGACGTCGCCCTGGTCCAGGACAAAGCTGACGGGCAGGGCTGTGGGCAGCGCCTGCGCGGTGAGGATCACCCGGCCGATGTCGGCCTCGGCCAGCAGTGCGTAGCACTCCTGCGCCGACAACACCTGTACGTCACGACCTTGTTCCATCGACCGAGCATCGGCCCCGTCCCACGCGCGCAACAGGGAACAAGGTCCCGAGTCTGGTCGCGCAGCTGGCGCCGGCGGTGACGCGGGTGACTAGGCCGCAGGGAGCGGGACGCTCCACCGCAGCTCGGTGCCGCGAGCCAGGCCACCGCGGGAGGCGGTGAAGCTCCCTCCCAGGAGCGTGGCCCGCGCGGCCAGGTTCGTCAGACCGCTGCGGCGGCCCGACTCGGGGATCCCTGAACCGTCGTCCGTGACGGTGACGGTGGCTGTCCCGTCGCCCACAGCGATGGAGATGGCGACCCGCTCGGCGCCAGCGTGCCGTGCGACGTTGGACAGTGCCTCGACGAGGACGGCCACCATCTGCTCGCAGATCGCGGCCGGGACCGCAGTGTCGACCGGACCCTCGAAGTGCAGCGACGGCGTGAAGCCCAGCGTCTGCGCGGCCTGGTCGGTGACCTCGAGCACCTGGTCGCGTACCGAGGGGTGCCCCGACGGGGTCGGTGCCTGCAGGGCGTAGATCGCCGAGCGGATCTCTCGGATCGTCCCGTCGAGCTCGTCGACGACGTGGTGCACCCGGCCCACCGCCTCGGCGTTGTCGATCAGCCGGATCGTGCTCTCGAGCTGCATGCCGCTGGCGAACAGCCGCTGGATCACCAGGTCGTGCAGGTCTCGGGCGATCCGGTCGCGGTCCTGGTACAGCACCACCCGCTCGGCGTCTCGGCGGGCCTCGGCCAGCTGAAGGGCGACCGCGGCCTGACCCGCGAAGGTCCGTAGCAGGGCGATGGCCGAAGGCCCGAACGTCGGTGCTCCTTCAGGCATCACGACCCCCAGGACGCCGGTGACGTCCGGGGCCTCGCCGAGCGGTACCAGGATCGCCGCTCCGAGCCGCCCGGGACCCAGCGCGGCGCCGAGGGGGCCGTCGGCGCTGAGCTCGTGGACCGTCACCGGCTTGGCCTGGCGCAGTACCTCACCCACCAAGGACTCCCCGATCGGCAGCACCAGGCCGCGGAGCTTGTCCGCGTCCCGCCCGTCGGCGATCTCGACCACGAGGCCCTGCTCGTCGTTCTGCAGCGCGATGATCGAGACCTCGGCCGCGGTCACCTCGCGTGCCCTGCGGGCCACCACGACCAGCGCGTCGCTGGGGTCGGTCCCGGACAGCAGGATCGTGGACACCTCGGCCGAGGCCTCGAGCCAGCGCTCCCGCTGCCTGGCGGACTCGTACAGCCTGGCGTTCTCGACCGCGACCCCGACGGCACTGGCGAGGGCGACGAGCACCTGCTCGTCCTCCTCGTCGAACTCGGCCCGGTCCCGTTTTTCCGTCAGGTACAGGTTGCCGTAGACCTCGTCGCGGACGCGTACGGGTACGCCGAGGAAGGTGGTCATCGGCGGGTGGTTAGGTGGGAAGCCGTGGGACGCCGGGTGCTGGCCGATGTCGGGCAGCCGCAGGGGGTGCGGCTCCTTGATCAGCAGCCCGAGCACCCCGTGACCGGAGGGTGTCGGGCCGATCCGGGCCCGTGCCTCGTCGTCTATCCCGACGGTGATGAACTGCGACAGCCTGCCCGGCTGTCCGATGACGCCGAGTGCGCCGTAGCGAGCGTCGACCAGGGCCACCGCGGTCTCGACGATCCGATGCAGCACTGTGGGCAGGTCGAGCTCGCTGCCGACTGCGACGATCGCCTCGAGCAGGGCGTGCGAGCGGTCGCGGGTGGCGACGATCTCGGCCAGCCGCCCCTGCAGCTCGGTGAGCAGGTCGTCCAGGTGCAGACCCGGGATCGGACCGGGCCCGCGTGGCTCACCAGTAGGCACGGTTCCTCCTCGGGCCGACTCGTGGCGACGACTCGTTGGGCGGACTCCTGGGGACGAAGGTCCCGAGCGGACGGGACCTGGAGTACTGGTCGGCAGGCTACCCGGCCCGAGAACCTTCAGGGGTACGAGACGCCGCCAACCGAACCTCGGCGCGGTCATACCGAAAGGGGGCGCACGATGCGCCGAAAGACGTTCGACACGCTGGTGTCCGGCGCTGGGCTGCTGATCGCTGTGGTGCTGCTCGCCGCCGGTGGTCTCCTCGTCTGGGGTCACTCCTTCATCGAGGGCCAGGTCCACGACCAGCTCGCGGCCCAGAAGATCTTCTTCCCGCCGGCCGACAGCAAGGCCGTCCAGGGCGACCAGTTCGCCGACATGCGGGCGTACGGTGGCCAGCAGCTCACCACCGGTGCGCAGGCCAAGGTCTACTCCGACGACTTCATCGCGATACACATCACCGAGGTTGCGGACGGCAAGACGTACGCAGAGGTGAGTGCGCTCGCGCAGGCCGACCCGACCAACACGACGCTCCAGGGCCAGGCCAACACCCTGTTCAAGGGCAACGCACTGCGCGGTCTGCTGCTCAACGCGTACGCCTTCGGCACCATGGGTCAGCTCGCACTCGTCGCCGCGGTGGTCTCCTTCGCCGGCGCCGCCATCCTGCTGATCCTGTCCATCTTCGGCCTGATGCACGCCCGTCGGGTCACTCCCGAGGAAGAGATTCTGACCCCCACCAAGCAGGAGCCCGTCTCGGTCTGATCGACGGGCCCGACCCAGCACCTGTGGCGGCCGCCGTGGGGGGGCGGTCGCCACAGGGGTGTAGATGAGCTAGATGATGGTGGGGTTTGGCTGGCCGCCCCCCACGCACATCGTCTTGAGGCCGGAGCG
>JANMWN010000270.1:0-2896 GCA_031394045.1 Sporichthyaceae bacterium | reverse complement strand
ACGCTGGACGAGATCGGCAAGGTCTACGGCGTGACCCGCGAGCGGATCCGTCAGATCGAGTCCAAGACGATGTCCAAGCTGCGCCACCCGAGCCGCTCGCAGGTCCTGCGCGATTACCTCGACTGACTGTCACCGTTTGGCTGCCACGCAGGCGTTCGAGTCAAGGTAGCCGAACGTCGCGAGTGATCTTCCCGTCGTCCACAGCGGACAAGGTCACCTTGACGCCAATATTCGACAAGGTTACCTTGTCTACGTGGAGATTGCGGATAGCGCGCGCAAGCACGGGATCCGCGATGAGGACATCGACCACGCGGTTCGCAATCCCCTGCGGGTGATCGCAGGACAGGGCCGCGATCTCGTCATCGGCGCGGATCGCTCTGGCCGGCTGCTCGAGGTGGTCGTACTCGACGACGATCCGGACGAAGAGCCGGTCATCATTCATGCGATGGAGCTTCGCCCCAAGTTCCATCATTACCTGAGGTGATCAACATGCCGCGAACGCGTGAACAGCTTGAGCAGGCCCTGGCAACGACCGAGGCGTGGCTGGACAGCCTCGACCCCGAAGCCCTCGCAGCGCCCGACTCCGACGGAGCGGATCTGCGCTCGATCGGCGAGGCGCTGCGCGCTGTCGCGGCCAGTGATCTGAACTTGGCCGACGAGGTGGCCAAGGCTCGTGCCCACGGGCGGACCTGGACGCAGATCGCCGCGGTACTCGGCGTCAGCAAGCAGGCCGCCCGCGAGCGCTTCGGCGAACCTGTCTCGCACTGACGCTGTCCGGTCTCGTCGTCAGGTGCCGCCGGAAGTGAGTCAAGGATATTTCGGGCCACACCGCTCATGACATGCACGTTTGTCCAGCGGGGACGCACAGCGCTCAGCCTTCCCTAGTGCGCGACTACCTCGACCAGCAGGGAGTCGTCGCTTTCCGGTACCAGTGTGGATGTCGGCGAAGGTCGACGACTTGTGTGGGGCTCCGGGTGGGACGTCGTCCCCGGGCCGCAGCAACGTCCGCAACTGGGGATTGCCGGGAGTCCAAGTCCCAGGTCTCGGTGATGACCCGTGACCTGGACGGGCATGTGGAGTCGTTCCGGACGCCCCCGCTGGACGCCGGTCCTTAGACGTTCGTAGGCAGGGGGCGCCCTGGTGCTCAAGGTCCGCGGCGCCGGGCGGGTGGTCAGAGTGCACGCCTCGGGCAAACCCGATGCCGATCACTCCCAAGGCGTCCCGGCCGTGGGCAACACGACGCTGCACTCGGTCGACGACCAGACCGACGCCGCCACCGTGCACGCCCAGTACGAGGCCCCGGCAAGGGCGGCACCAACAAGCCCCGCCGTCGCCGGGCGACCGTGGGGGGCTGGGTCGGTCATCTGTTAGGAGCGGCCTCGCTCGAACAGGCTCAGGTTCGAGACCGAGATCTCCGAACGGGCAGCGGTCGTGCCCAGGTAGGTAGAACAGGTAGAAGGAGCCGTTGGCGCACCGGTCTCATCAACGCTGGGTATCTGCTCCCCGATCGATCGCGGCCGCACTGTCCGTGCTTGTTCTGTTGTTACTCCACGAAGAGCCGGCCGTCGATGAGCTGCTCCACGACATGGGAGACCTCAGGGTCGAAACACCCGTGCGTGAAGCGCTTGCGCAACTCCAGCTCCACGGGGGACTTCCCTGAGCGGTTCTTCTCAAGGGTGCACACCAGGTAGTCCTGGAAGCGAGCGGAGTCAGAGCTCCCGTAGACGAGATGGTGCCTGGCGACGATGCCCTGCTTCTCGTTGAGGATCAGCACGACGTCGGCCTCGTACACCAATGCAGTTGATCCGCGAAGGTCGCTCAGGCGGAGCCTCGATCCGTCCAGCCCGGACTTGTCCGAGGCGACTAGGGCGACCACCGGGGCGTTAGAACGCAGCGCGAAGTCCTTGAGCCGAACGACGACCTCAGCAACCTGATCGTCACCGGATGCCCGTGGGATCAGGCTGGGAACCTTCTGCAGGTAGTCGACGAAGACTACGGAGCCTTCGCTCGCCGCCAGTGCGTCCACATCTAGCGGCCCAGCTCCTGACCCCGACGCGCGCACGAGGCGGATCTGCTCGCCGAAGCCCCGCACCGCGGCCGCAGCAGCCTCGAGCTGCAGCTCAGCGTCCACCGAGGCCGGCAGCTCGCCCTTACGGCGGCCAAGGGCTGGTTCATACGGATGGGCAAGGCCGGACTCCATCAGGAGCAAGCGTGTCAGCAGCTCCTCCTCAGAGTGCTCGTAGCAGACGTACAGAACCTCGGACCCGGCGCGCGCGATGTTTCGGGCCATCTGCAGGGCCAGGGTCGTCTTCCCTAGACCGGGCGCCCCTCCGATCAGGGTGAGCTCGCCGGCGTGCAGACCGCCGGCCAGGTCGTGGTCAAGGAGGTCGAACCCCGTTGGCCACGACTTCGTGATGAGCAGCCGGCGCGGGTCCGCGCCGAGAAGCTCGGCAACAGTCACCCCTGGTCTGTCGGTCATGACCATCCTCACCTCGCGATAGAGACTGATTCCATCCGCATGGTCGGGGCGCACATGTGGTCGGCGAAATCGGTGTCACGAACGTCGTTGGCGCCATTTGGCCAAGGACGGCTAGTGCATTGGGCGGATTCAGTGACGCAAGAGGAGCAAGGCATCAGAGCCTGCGGGGTTCCCCCGGACTCCGGCAACCTCTGAGAAACTCTTAGCAGGTAAAGATCTCGCAGCATCCGAAGAGCCGTGATTGTCACCCTTTCGGGCGCAACCGTTTGACGACTGTTACACCCCACCCGGCCCGAATCACATGACTGATCGGGTGCTTACTTGACGACTGGGCTGACTGTCAACCTCCAGTGGTGGGTCCGCAACCGGCCCACCGGCCAGCACATGGCCGACACAGATACAGCCGGAGGGGATCCA
>JANMWN010000268.1:0-25407 GCA_031394045.1 Sporichthyaceae bacterium | reverse complement strand
GGGCCGGCCCCCGACGCGCGCGGCCCCGGCCCCCCACGGCCGTTCTGGGTCAGCTCAGGACTGCGACGGAGGACCGCTCGGCGGTTCGAGACCGGGAACCGCGGGCGCCGGCGTCGGCGGCCCGAACGGAGTCGCCGGGCGAGGCTGGCCCTGCTGAGCCGGCTGCCCCTGCTGAGCCGGCTGGCCCTGCTGACTGGGCTGGACCGGCGCAGCCGGTGGGGCGGTCTGAGCAGCCGGCACCGCGACCGGCGCCGGTGGCTGCTGCGGCTGAACCACCGGGGCCGACTGCACGGGCGGAGCCGGCGATGCCTGTGCAGCTTGCGGTGCTGCAGGGGGCGCCGGGGTGCTCGCCGCCGCAGCCGCGGCAACCGGCGTCGGCTGGGTAGCGGGTCGGGCCGAGGCCTCGGGCAGGTGGTCGAGCTCGTGCAGCTGGTTCTCCAGGTACGAACGCAGCCGGGTGCGGTACTCGCGCTCGAACGCCTTGAGCTCCTCGACCCGGGCCTGCAGGGTGGCGGCCTCGCGCTGGAGGTCGCCGGTGACCCGCTCGGCCTGAGCACGTGCCTCGGTGACGATGCGGTTCGCCTCGCCCTTGGCCTGGGCGACGTGCTCGTCGGCGGTGCGCTGCGCCAGCTCGAGCATGCGCACGGCGCTGTCCGACGGTGCCGGCGCGGTAGCCACGGCCGCCGCGGCGATGACCGGTGCAACCGGTGCAACGGGCGGCGGGGGTGGTGGCGGCGGTGCGACCGGGGCCGCTGGGGCGGCCTGGGGCACCGGCGCGACCGTCACGGCCTGGGCCGGCGGACCGCTCGGGGCGCCCGCGGGCTGCCGTGAGGCAGCCGAGAGCCGGCTGCGGAGGTCTTCGTTGTCGCGACCGAGGCGGGTCAGCTCGGCCTCGACCTCGTCGAGGAAGGCATCCACCTCGTCCATCTCGTAGCCCTCGCGGAGCCGGACGGTGCTGAACTGCTTGTTGCGCACGTCCTCGGGGGTCAAGGTCATGACGTCACCTCGTCGTTCATCTGGTCCACTCATCGGTCACTGGGTTCGAGCGGGTCACTAGGGGTCAGCGGGTGCCACGGTGCGTGAGCAGCGTAGCCCGAAGGAGTCTAGAGCGCGGAAGCGTAGTGAATGACGACTTGGACAATGATGAACAGGACGATGAAGGACAGGTCGATCGCGACGCTGCCGATGCGCAGCGGCGGGATGACCCGGCGAAGGGCCTTGAGCGGTGGGTCGGTCACCGTGTAGACCGCTTCGGTCACCACCAGGACCACACCGGTCGGGGTGTAGTCGCGCGCGAACATGAACACGTACTCGAAGACCAGCCTGGTGATCAGGAAGACCAGGAAGATCCAGGCGACCGTGTAGATCGTGCTGCCGACGGCGCTCGCCTGCAGGGCGCTGCTCACCACGCGACGTCAGCTCTGGTTGAAGAAGCCGCCCTCGGCGAGCCGGGCCTTCTCCTCTGCGGTGACGACGACGTTGGCCGGCGACAGCAGGAACACCTTGGCCGTCACGCGCTCGATCGACCCGTGCAGGCCGAAGATCAGACCGGCCGAGAAGTCGACCAGACGCTTGGCGTCCGAGTCGTCCATGTCGGTCAGGTTCATGATCACCGGCGTGCCCTCACGGAAGTACTCCCCGACCGTGCGGGCGTCGTTGTAGTTGCGCGGGTGCAGCGTCGTGATCTTGTACGAGTCGAGGATGTCGTGCTTCGGCTCGGACCGGGGCTGACGAGCCGCGGCTGGGGGCGCGAACCTCTCCTCGCGGACCGGCTGCAACGCCCGGGGCTGCTCGGCGCGCTCTGCGGGAGCCTGCCGGGCCGGCGCCTCGTAGTCGTCGTAGTCGTCGTACTCGTCGAGCGGTTCGACGCCATCCTCGACGAGGCCGAGGTAGACGCCCATCTTGCGCATCGCGCCTGCCATGACTCGGGCCCTTCCATAGAACGTGCCGAAACGTGCCGGTGACGGAGGAGTCCGTCGGGCACGAGGCTACCGGAGCGGAGGACGCGTACCCAGAATCGCGCTCCCGACACGCACGTGTGTCGCGCCGGCCCGCACCGCTGCCTCAAGGTCCCCGCTCATCCCGGCCGAGATCGCGCCGGCCCCCGGGTGCTCGCGCAGCAGTGCCGCCGCGAGCCCGGCGAGCCGCTCGAAAGCGGGCAACGGCGGGGCGCCGAGGGGGGCGACCGCCATCAGCCCGAGCAGGTCCAGCGAGCCGGCGGCGGCGATCCGGTCCGCGAGCGCCGGCACCTGCGCCGGGTCGGCTCCCCCGCGGTCACCCGCTCCGTCAAGACTGACCTGGATCAGCGCCCCCACCCGCCGGCCGGCCACCGCGGCCCCATGGTCGAGCGCGTCGACGAGCCGGTCGCGGTCGGCCGAATGGACGACATCGGCGTACGCCGCCACCGAACGGGCCTTGTTGGTCTGCAGCTGGCCGACGAAGTGCCAACGCAGGTCGAGGTCAGCGCAAAGGGCCGCCTTCTCGGCCGCCTCCTGGTCTCGGTTCTCGCCGACGTCGCGGACGCCGAGCGCTTGCAGCAGACGGACGTCGGAGGACGGCCAGTTCTTCGTGATCACCACCAGGGTGACCGATTCAGCGGGTCGGCCTGCGTCGGCCGCGGCCCTGGCGATCCGTTCGCGTACGCCGGCCAGCCCGGCCGCGAGCTCGGCCTCCCGGCTCATGGCTCAAGCCAGACGACGCCCGCGAACCGGCCCGTGCGCCCGTCGCGCCGGTAGGAGAAGTGGTCCGGCGACTCGGCCGTGCAGGGACCAACGGATGTGACCCTGGCACCAAGAGCCTCGAGCTCGGCGGTCAGGCCGGCCCGCAGGTCCAGCGCCGGCGTACCCGTGCGGCTGGTCGACCAGCTCGCCGGGGCCACCTCCGCCACGTCGGCGCGCATCTCCTCCGGTACCTCGTAGCAGGCCGGGCAGACCGACGGCCCGAGCCAGGCCTGCGTACGCCCCGGCTCCGCGCCGAGGCCGGCCATCGCCTCGACCGCCTTCACCACGATCCGGGCGCGCAGCCCGGGGCGACCGGCATGGACGCCGGCAACGACGCCGGCGACCGGATCGGCGAGCAGCACCGGCACGCAATCCGCCACCATCACCACGAGAGCGACTCCCTGCGACGCGGTCACCATGCCGTCGATCGCCGCCGGTGCCTCGGCAGAGGTGACCGCCGAATGGGCTGCATCGATGACCGCGACCCGGTCGCCGTGCACCTGATCCATGAAGACCAGGCGGACCGGCGCCGAGGTCGACAGCCGGGCAAGGAGCAGATCCCGGTTACTGGCAACGGCTTCAGGCACGTCGCCGACATGGTGCGCGACGTTCAGCGACTCGTACGGCGCGGAGCTCACGCCACCGAGGCGGTCGGAGAACAACCAGCGCACACCCATGCCCCCATCCTCCCCCGCCCGGCCGCTGAACGACGTGCCCTGAGGCTGAGCACCGTCAGGTGGAGACCCGCCGCCGTTCGGTCGCCAGGAACGCCACGCAACCGAGCGACGCGAGCAAGACCGCAGCGGTCGGGACGGCCCAGGCCTGGATGTCCGACTCACGTCTCTGCCGCACGCCATCGCAGCCGTCCATGAACGAGTCATCGTCAGGGTTGGGCGAAGTGGTGGAGAAGATGCCACCACCACACGGGCGACCCAGGGGGTCGTTGACCGGCTGCAGGGCCCAGACGAGCAAGCCTGCGGCGGCAAGCACCGAGAGCGTGAGCACGATCAGGGCGCGACGCATTCGCCCATCCTGCGCTTCCTACTTCAGGAAGTCCGGAACATCCAGGTCGTCGTCGACGGAGGAATCGTCGAACACGATCGTGCGCGGCTTCTTGCGCTCGGTCGGCAGGTCGAGGTCACGGTCGGGGTCGACCGGCGCGGCGTGCGGCGACGAGCTGCCGCCGGCCGTCCCGTCGACGCCCGACTCGAAGGCGCTCGACGGGCCCGCCGACCCACCCGCGGACGCGGCGGAGGGGATGGCCGCCGCGGCCGGGTTGGTGGGTGCGAGGGGCTTGGGCTGGCCGCCGTCGAAACCGGCCGCGATGACCGTGACGCGTACCTCGTCGCCGAGGGCGTCGTCGATCACCGCACCGAAGATGATGTTGGCGTCGGGGTGAGCCGACTCGGAGACCAGGCGGGCTGCCTCGTTGATCTCGAAGAGCCCGAGGTCGGAACCACCGGAGACAGAGAGCAGCACGCCGCGGGCACCGTCGATGGACGCCTCGAGCAGCGGGCTGGAGACGGCCATCCTGGCCGCCTGCACCGCGCGGTCGTCGCCGCGGGCCGAGCCGATGCCCATCAGGGCGGAGCCGGCCCCGGACATGACTGACTTGACGTCGGCGAAGTCGAGGTTGATCAGCCCGGCGGTGGTGATCAGGTCGGTGATGCCCTGGACGCCGGACAGCAGCACCTGGTCGGCCGAGCGGAAGGCGTCCAGCGCCGACACCCCGCGGTCCGAGATGGACAGCAGCCGGTCGTTCGGGATCACGATCAGGGTGTCGACCTCGGAGCGCAGACCCTCGATACCGGTCTCGGCCTGCTGGGCGCGACGCCGGCCCTCGAAGCTGAACGGCCGGGTCACGACACCGACGGTCAGCGCACCGAGAGAACGGGCGATCTTGGCCACGACGGGTGCGCCGCCGGTGCCGGTGCCGCCGCCCTCGCCGGCGGTGACGAAGACCATGTCGGCGCCCTTGAGCACCTCTTCGATCTCGTCGGAATGATCATGCGCCGCCTGGGCCCCGACCTCGGGGTCGGCGCCGGCGCCGAGGCCCCGGGTGAGCTCGCGCCCGATGTCGAGCTTGACGTCGGCATCGCTCATCAGCAACGCCTGCGCGTCGGTGTTGATGGCGATGAACTCCACGCCCTTGAGCCCGACATCGATCATGCGGTTCACGGCGTTGACGCCGCCTCCGCCGATTCCGACGACCTTGATCACGGCGATGTAGTTCTGGGGTGCGGCCACGGTAGCGCCTCTCGATTCTCGACCCTTAACCTCAACTACAGGGTTATAGTTATGTCAACCTGAGGTTTGGGGAGACGGTAGGCGAGACTTCACCGTGCGGTCAACTCCTACGCCGATATGCGTCCCAGATCACTCTCCGACAGCGCCGTCGATGCGCTCGCGCAACAGGTCGGCGTGCCCGTTGTGCCGGGCGTACTCCTCGATCATGTGCACCAGGATCCAGCGCAAGGACACCTGCCCGCCCCGGTGCAACCCGGTCACGTCGAGGCTCGGAGCCGCAGCCACGTTCGCCCGAGCCACGTCGCACTCGGTCCGCCAGGTGGCGAAGGCCTCCCCCACGACCGCAGTGTCGACATGGTCGAAGTCACCGTCCGGGTCGCCGGGGTCGCTGTAGTACAACGGCGGTGCGTCCTCGCCCTGGAGCACGCGGCGGAACCAGTGCCGCTCCACCTCGGACATGTGGCGGACCAGTCCGAGCAGCGAGAGCGTGGACGGTCGCACGGCCCGCTCGCGGAGCTGGCTGTCGGTCAGCCCGTCGCACTTCACCGCGAGGGTCGCCCGCTCGTAGTCGAGCCAGGCGATGAGCATCGGGGTCTCGCTGCCCTCGTACGCCGGTTCAACCCGGCTGGGCTGCTCGGACATCGCGTCATCCTCTCGAAGTGGTGGGGGCGTACGGGGCGCTGACGTCGTAGACCGTGGCCTGCCGTTTCATCAGCGCTGCCAGCACCTTTGCCTTGATCGCACCCTGGCTGGCGTCCCCCCAGCGCACGGTCGCACCGCTGCTCAGCTGCAGGACGACGGAGTCGGGCGTCTGCGCCGAGATCCACCGCACCTTGGCCGCCAGGGCAGGTGACAAGGCGGCCGCGACCGACGCGGTGGCGCGGAACGCCGCGGGGTCGGCGCTGGCCAGATTCATCGACAGCAACGTCAACCCCGCCGGACGGGTACTGACCCCACCGAGGTCCACGCCATCCGGGTCGATCAGCTGCAGCTCACCACCGAGCACGCGTACGACGGCCACTGGCTTCCGCTCGACCACGGTGATGCGCACCGTGTGCGGCCACTGCGTGGTGACCACCACCGAGGACACCGCCGTCAGTCCGGAGACCCGGCCCTGGATGCCTCCGGTGTCCACCCGCAGGACCGGCCGTCCCATCGGCACCTGCGCGGCTGCCTCGACCTGGGCGACCGTCAGCCGGTGGGTACCCACCACCTCGACCTTGCTGACCGCGAACCAGCGGGAGAACCAGACCGCCCACACCACCAACGCGACGAGCGCCACAGCCAGCACGCCGACCGCGATGAGCAGCACCTTGCGGCGTCGGCCGGCCTTGCGTCGCTGCTCGAAGCGGTCGATGGTCGGGCGGGCCGCCGACGACGGACGCACGCCCCCGGTCTGGGGGGTCTTGACGGCGGTGCGGCTGCTCACGACTGCTCCTTGTCCTCGAGGAGGGCCAACGTCTCCGGCCCGATCATCGTCACGTCGCCGGCGCCCAGGGTCAGCACGATGTCGCCCGGCTGCGCCTTCGCGGCCAGCCGGCCGGCGACTGCCGACCACGATGGCTCGAACACGACCTGCTCGGCCGGCAGCGGTACGGCGGCGGCGATGCTGGCGCCGGACGCCCCGGGGATCGGGTCCTCGCCCGCCGCGTAGACCTCGAGCACCACGATGTGGTCGGCGAGCGCGAGCGCCTGCCCGAACTCCCGCCGAAAGGCCGCGGTACGCGTGTAGCGGTGCGGCTGGAACGCGACGACCACGCGCCCCCGGCCAGCGACCTCGCGGGCAGCCCGCAGCACGGCGGTGAGCTCGGTCGGGTGGTGGGCGTAGTCGTCGAAGACGCGTACGCCGGCGGCCGTCCCCTTGAGATCGAACCGGCGGCGGGTCCCGGAGAAGCCGCCGAGACCGGCACGAAGGACGGCCTCCGCCATACCCAGGTCGAGGCCGGCGGCCAGGGCGGCGGCAGCGTTGAGCGCGTTGTAGCGGCCGGGGATCCGCAGCTCGACCCGTCCGAGCCGGCGGCCCCTGGCGACGACCTCGAAGGCCGAACCGGTGCCGAGCAGGCGGAGCCGCTCGACGCGTACGTCCGCTTCGACAGCCTCGCCGTACGTCGTGACCCGGAGGCCGGTGCCGCGGGCAGTCACTGCGAGCCTCGAGGCGCCTGCGTCGTCGGCGCAGGCGACCAGGAACCCTGCTGGGTCGATCGTGGCCGCGAAGGCGGCAAATGCCGCCTCGACCGCGTCGACCGTCCCGTAGTAGTCGAGGTGGTCCGGCTCGACGTTGGTCACGATGCCCGCGTAGGGGGCCAGGAGCAGGAACGAGCCGTCGGACTCGTCCGCCTCGGCAACGAACAGCTCGCCGGAACCGTTGTGGGCATTGACTCCTGAGTCGCTCAGACTGCCGCCGATCGCGAAGGACGGATCGGCGCCGGCGTGCTGCAGGGCCACCGTCAGGAGCGACGTCGTGGTGGTCTTGCCGTGCGTGCCCGCAACAGCCACACCCCGCCGGTCGGCCATCACCGACGCCAGGGCCTCGGCCCGCCGGAGCACCCGCAGGCCGCGCGCACGGGCCTCGACCACCTCGGGGTTCGTGTCACGGATCGCGGTCGACACCACGACGGTGTCGGCGGCTGCGACCTGCTCGGCCCGGTGCCCGACATGCACGTCCGCCCCGAGGACCCGCAGTGCCTCCAGCTCGCGCGACTGCTTGGCGTCGCTGCCCGACACGGTCACCCCCCTGGCCAGCAGGATCCGGGCGATGCCCGACATGCCCGCTCCGCCAGCACCGACGAAGTGCACACGCCCCAAGGACGACACCGGTACCAGTGTCATCGCGGGCCTCGCGCAGCTGCCTGCAGGACCATGTCGACCAGCAGGTCGTCGGCGTCCCGGCGACCGAAGCCCGCGGCAGCCGTACCCATCAAGACCACCCGCTCGCGGTCCAGCACCAGCGGCACCAGGACGTCGCGCACCCACGCGGAGGTGCAGGTCGCGTCCTCCAGCAGCAGCCCTCCCCCGGCGGCCACCACCGGCGCAGCATTGAGGCGCTGCTCCCCGTTGCCGATCGGCAGCGGGACGTACACCGCCGGCAGGCCAACGGCCGCGAGCTCGGCGCAGGTCATCGCCCCTGCCCGGCAGAGCGCGACATCCGCCACTGCGTACGCAAGCTCCATCCGGTCGCAGTACCTGACGACGACGTACGCAGGGCCGGACTTCGAAGGCTCGGTACCCACGTAGTCGGCCGCCGACCTGGGCCCGACGATGTGCAGCACCTGGATCCCTGCAGCCGCCAGGTCCGCGGCAGCACCGTGCACCGCATCGTTGATCCGGCGCGCACCCTGCGAACCGCCGAACACCAGCAACGTCGGCAGCGCGGCGTCGAGGCCGAAGAACGTGGCAGCCTCCTTGCGTACCGCGGCCCGGTCGAGGGTGGCGACGGCCTGGCGCATGGGGATGCCGACGTAGGTCGCGTGCGGCAGGGTCGAGTCGGGGGTAGCCGTTGCCACATAAGGGGTTCGACGCGCCCCGAGCCGGTTGGCCAGGCCCGGCCGGGCATTGGCCTCGTGCACCACGAACGGGATGCCGAGACGTCGGGCCGCGAGGTACGCCGGGGCGGCGACGTAGCCGCCGAACCCGACGACCACATCGGCATGGACCCGCGCGAGCACGTCCTCGACCGCTCGTACCGCCCGGCGCAGCCTGGCCGGCACGGACAGCATCGCGCCGGACGGCCGACGCGGGATCGGTACCGGGGGGATCAGCGTCAGCTCGAAGCCTCGCTCGGGGACCAGCCTGGTCTCCAGCCCGCGATCAGTGCCCAGCACGGTGATCCCGGTCCGTGGGTCGCGGCGCCGCAGCGCGTCGGCGAGCGCGAGCGCAGGCTCCACGTGTCCTGCTGTGCCGCCGCCGGCGAGCACCACCTGCAACGGGCGCCCGATGTCTCCGGCTGTGGCGGTCATGCGCGTCGGCGGCGGACCCGGGAGAGCAGCCGCCGCACCGGTCCGGGGCCGCGAGCAGCCAGGGCCGCCCGTGCCCCCGGTTCCGCCCTGGCGAAGGCGAGCAGCATGCCGAGCGCCACCAGCATCGGGAGCAGGGCGGACCCGCCGTACGAGACGAGCGGCAGCGGGACGCCCGCGATGGGCAGAAGTCCGAGCACAGCACCGATGTTGACCAGTGCCTGGACGGCGATCCAGGTCGTCGCGCCACCGGCGGCAAGGCGCACGAACAGGTCGTCCGAACGCAGAGCGATCCGGATGCCCGCGTAGATCACCAGGGCGAACAGGATCAGGACGGCCAACGTTCCGATCAGCCCGAGCTCCTCGCCGATGACCGCGAAGATGAAGTCGGTGTGCGCCTCGGGGAGCCAGCCCCACTTCTCGCGGCCGGCGCCGAGCCCGAGGCCCCACCAGCCACCGCTGCCGAGCGCGAAGCGGCCCTGGATCGCCTGGTAGCCGCTACCCAGGATGTCGGCGTTCGGGTGCAGCCAGGACTGGAACCGGTCGAGCCGGTGGGGAGCCGACACCGACAGGGCGACGACGGCCAGCACCGCGCCCGCGCCCAGCAGGGCGAACAGCCTTGCCGGTGCGCCCACCACGTAGAGCACCGCTCCAGCGATCGCCATCAGGATGATGTCGGTGCCCAGGTCGTTGCCCGCCATCACCAGCACCAGCAGGACCCCGGTCACCGGAAGCAGCGGGACGAGCAGGTGCCGCCACTGCGTCAGCAGCCGCTGCTTGCGGGCCAGCAGGTGGGCCGACCAGATCACCAGCGCCAGCTTGGCCGCCTCGGACGGCTGGATCCGGAACGGTCCGCCGAAGTTGATCCAGTTCTGGTTGCCGTTGACGCTGTAGCCGACACCAGGGACGAGAACCAGGCAGAGCAGGCCGACCGCGCCGATCAGCAGCGGTACGGCCGCGATCCGGAACCAGCGGATCGGCAGCCTCGACACCGCCCACATCGCGGGAACCCCGACTGCGGCCCAGATCGCCTGCTTCTGGAAGATCGAGAACGAGTCGTGCGTGGCCCGGTAGGCGACGATGCTGGACGCCGACAGCACCATGACCAGCCCGAGGGTCAGCAGCAGCGTGGTGCAGCCGATGATCAGGTGGTAGGACGTCAGCGGGCGGTCGAGCAGCCGCCCGGACGTCCCCACCGTCGACGGGGCGGGCACCAGGGTCGGCCGCGCCGAAGCACTTGTGGCTGAGGCTGGCTTGCGCGGACGGCGGGTGTCCGCGGAGCTGCTCACAGGAGCGGCCCTCCGGGCAGCCGGCGCACCGCCTCGGCGAAGGCGTCGCCACGCGCCGCGTAGTCCTTGAAGAGGTCCATCGAGGCGCAGGCCGGTGCGAGCAGGACGGTGTCACCCGGGGCAGCCAGCCCTGCGGCGATGCGTACGACCTCGTCCATGACTCCAGTGTCGGTGCTGGCGACGTCGACCACGGGGACCTCGGGCGCGTGTCGCGCGAGTGCCTCGGCGATCACCGAACGGTCCCGGCCGAGCAGCACCACGGCCCGCAGTCGCTTGGCGCCACGGCGTACCAGCTCGTCGAAGTCCGCGCCCTTGGCCAGCCCCCCTGCGATCCAGACCACCGAGTCGTACGCAGCGAGCGAGGCTGCCGCCGCGTGCGGGTTGGTCGCCTTGGAGTCGTCCACGTACGAGACGCCGCCCACCTCCGCGACAAGGGCGATCCGGTGCCCGTCCGGGCGGAACCCGCGCAACCCCTCCCGCACCGCGGCGGCCGGCACGCCGTAGGCACGGGCCAGCGCCGCAGCAGCAAGGGCGTTCGCGACGTTGTGCGGGGCGAACGGCACCACGTCATGCACGGAGGCCAGCTCGGCGGCGGTGTTGTGGCGGTCCTCGACGAAGGCCCGGTCGACGATCGCGTCCTCGACCACGCCGAGCATGCTCAGCCCGGGGGCACCCAGCGTGAAGCCGACGGCGCGGCAGCCCTCCTGGACGTCGGCGGCCTCGACCAGCCGCTCGGTCGCCGGGTCCGCGAGGTTGTACACACAGGCGATCTCGGTGTTCGCGTACGCCCGCCCCTTGTCCAGCGCGTACGCCTCGTACGAGCCGTGCCAGTCGACGTGGTCCGGTGCGACGTTGAGCACGACGGAGGCCAGCGGCCGCATCGTCCGCGTCGCGTGCAGCTGGAAGCTGGAGATCTCGACCGCGATGACGTCGTAGCCCGGCTCGGCGAGGACGGCCTCGACCATCGGTGTTCCCACGTTCCCAGCCGCGACGGTGCGTCGTCCGGCCGCGGTCAGGATCGAGGCCAGCATGCGTACCGTCGTCGTCTTGCCGTTGGTCCCCGTGACCACGAGCCAGGGCGCGGGGTCGACCAGGGGCCGCAGCCGCCAGGCCAGCTCGACCTCGCTCCAGACCGGCACGCCGGCAGCCTCGGCTGACACGAGCAGCGGCGCCGTAGGCCACCATCCCGGTGAGGTGACCACGAGCTGCGCGGCGTCGGGGAGCACCGTCGAGCTGCTCTCCCCCAGCCGGACATCGGCCCCGAGCAGCTCGAGCACCTGAGCCCGCTCGGCGACGAGGCCGCCCTCGCGGGAATCGACCACGATCACCGAGGAACCGAGGCGCAGCAACGCGTCCGCCGCCGCGAAGCCACTTACGCCGAGCCCGGCCACGCAGACGGTCAACGTCTCCCACGGCGCGCCGCGGTCGGCGGTCGCGAGCCAGTCAGGGACCAGCGATCCAGCCACTAGAGCGGTCCACCGGAGATCCACTCGGCGTAGAACACCCCGAGGCCGAGGCCCACGCAGAGCCCGGCGATGATCCAGAACCGGATGACGATCGTGACCTCGCCCCAGCCCCGCAGCTCGAAGTGATGCTGCAGGGGGGCCATCAGGAAGATCCGCCGTCGGGTCAGCTTGAACGACGCCACCTGGAGGATCACCGACGACGTGATAACCACGAACAGGCCGGCCAGCAGCAGGAGCAGGACGTCGGTACGGGTCGTGATGGCCAGCCCCGCCATCGCACCACCGAGGGCCAGGGAACCGGTGTCCCCCATGAAGATCTGGGCCGGGGACGCGTTCCACCACAGGAAGCCGAAGCAGGCGCCGACCATCGCAGCGGCCAGCACGGCGAGGTCGAGGGGGTCGCGTACCGAGTAGCACTGGGCCGCCGGGCCGCTGGCGCAAGCGTTGCGGAACTGCCAGACGCCGATGACGACGTAGGCGCCGAGCACCATCACCGAGGCTCCGGTCGCGAGCCCGTCGAGCCCGTCGGTGAGGTTCACGCCATTCGATGAAGCAGCCACCATCAGGTAGACCCAGGCGAGGAATACGCCCATGGGCATCACCCATGGGCTGTCCCGCACGAAGGAGATGGCGTGCGACGCGGGCGTGAGCCCGTGGTTGTCGGGATAGTGCAGCACGAGCATCGCGAACGCCAAGGACACGATGGCCTGGCCGAACAGCTTGGTCCTGGCCCGCAGCCCCGTCGACCGCTGCTTGAAGATCTTGATGTAGTCGTCCGCGAAGCCGACAGCAGCGAGCCCGGTGGTCAGGAACAGGACACAGAGGCCGGATGCTGTCGGCCCCGACCAGGTGTAGACGTGCCCTGCGACGTACCCGAGGATCGCTCCCGCCACGATGATGACGCCACCCATCGACGGCGTCCCCTTCTTTCCCTCGTGGGCCGGGTAGCCGTCGGCGGGGTCGCGGATCGCCTGGGCGTACCCGTGCCGGCGCAGGAACCGGATCAGCAGGGGGGTGCCGAACAGGCCGATCAGCAGGCCGACCCCGGTCGCGACGAGGATGAGCCTCATGGGGCGGCCTCCTCGGCCGGCGAAGCTGCCGGCGCAAGCAGCGCCTCGGCCACCCGCTCGAGCCCGGCGGCCCTGGAAGCCTTGAGCAGCACCACGTCTCCGGGGGTGACCTCTGCCGCCAGCAGGGCGACAACCGCGTCGGTGTCGGCGACGAGCACAGACTGCGGACCACCGCCCGCCGCGAGGCCCGCGCCCAGGTGGATGCCCCGGGCGCCCTCACCGACCACGACGAGGCGGTTGACCCCCAGGGACACCGCAAGCCGACCCACGGCATCGTGCTCGATGGCGGCCGCGGGGCCCAGCTCGCGCATCTCGCCGAGCACCGCCCACGTCCGTCGCCCAGCGGCGAGGTCGACCAGGGTGCGAAGGGCGGCCCGCATCGACTCCGGGTTGGCGTTGTACGCGTCGTTGACGACGGTCACCGCGTCGGGTCGTTCGGTGACCTCCATCCGCCAGCGGGACCGGGGCAGGGCCGCTCCCAGACCGGCAGCCACCGCCTCGACCGAGAGGCCGGCTGACAGCGCGACCGCCGCAGCCGCAAGGGCGTTGGCCACCTGATGCTCTCCGAACAGCTGAAGCTGGACAGCCGCCGAGCCGCCGGCACCGACCAGTCGGAACCGGGCCCTGCCCCCGACCAGCTCGACCCCTTCGGCCCGGACATCAGCGGGCGACGAAGTGCCGAAGGTGATGACGCGAGCCGACGTCTGCCCACGCATGGCCGCCACCAACGGATCGTCGGCGTTCAGCACCACGAGACCGCCCGGTGGGACCGCAGCAACCAGCTCGGCCTTGGCAACGGCGATCAGCTCGCGGGAACCGAACTCGCCGAGGTGCGCCGAGCCGACGTTGAGGACCACACCGACCGCAGGGGGCGCGATCCTGGTCAGCTTGCTGATGTGGCCAAGACCGCGAGCGCCCATCTCAACGACGAGGAAAGCCGTGTCGGTCGAGGCCTCCAGCACCGTCAGTGGGAGCCCGATCTCGGTGTTGTACGACCCGGGGGCCGACACCGTCGGACCGACCGTCTCGAGCAATCCCGCCACCAGGTCCTTGGTGCTCGTCTTGCCCGAGGAACCCGTGAGGGCGATCACCGTCGTCGAGGGCAGCCGACCCAGGACCTCGCGCGCGAGCCGGCCGAGGCCAGCGACGACGTGGTCGACCAGGACCGTGGGGACCGAGCCGACCACTCGCTCCGCGAGAACGGCGACCGCACCGTCGGCGACGGCCCGCTCGGCGAAGTCGTGCCCGTCGACGCGCTCACCCTTGATCGCGACGAACACCGACCCGGGCAGCACGCGCCGGGAGTCCGTGACGACCGGCCCGAGAACGACTGCTGCCGGGTCACCCTGGGCGAGCGTCCCGCCGGCCAGGGTGGACAGCTCGGCCAGCGACAGCGCGATCATGAGGCCACCGCAAGCCGTTCGATCGCGGACAGCAGCTCGACCCGGTCGTCGAACGGACGCACGACCCCGCCGGTCTCCTGGCCCAGCTCGTGCCCCTTGCCCGCGACGACGACCACGTCGTCGGGCCGAGCCGACTCCACGGCACGAGTGATCGCGCGGGACCGGTCGGGCTCGATGACGTACGTGTGGCCGTCGACCGGATCAGCAGCGGCGCCGGAAGCCATCGCGGCCAGGATCGCCTGGGGGTCCTCGGACCGAGGGTTGTCCGAGGTGAAGATCGCCACGTCGGCGCCACGGTGGGCTGCAGCACCCATCAGAGGTCGCTTGTACGGGTCACGGTCACCGCCGCAGCCGAGGACCAGGATCACCCGCCCGGTGACCAGGCCGCGGACGGCGTCCAGCAACGTGATCACCGCGTCTGGGGTGTGCGCGTAGTCGACCAGTGCCAGGAACCGCTGTCCCGCAGAGACCCGCTCCATTCGCCCCGGTACCCCGGCCAGGCCACCCACCCCGGCGACGGCGGCGTGCAGCGGGACCCCAGCCACCGTCAGGGCCACGATCGCTGCCAACGCGTTGGAGACGTTGAACAAGCCGGGCAGCTGCACCGTGGCGGGTGCGCGCTCGCCCGACGGGCCGACGACCCGGAAGCTCGACCCGTCGCCACGTACGACGATGTCCTCGGCGGTCCAGTCTGCGGCAGCGCCCTTGGTCGAGAACGTCGTCACGGGGACCTCGGCGTCGCGTACGAGGCGGCGGCCGTACTCGTCGTCGATGTTGACGATGCCGGCCCGCGATCTCCGACCAGTGAACAGCGACGCCTTGGCCCGGTAGTACTCCTCGAACGTCGGGTGGAAGTCGAGGTGGTCCTGCGTGAGGTTGGTGAAGACCGCGACGTCGAAGCTCATGCCGTCGACTCGGCCGAGCGCCAGCGCATGGCTGGACACCTCCATCGCCGCCGCGGAGCAGCCGCGCTCGACCATCAGCGCGATCAGTGCCTGTACGTCCGGTGCCTCGGGGGTGGTGCGCTGGCTCACCACGACCTCGCCGGCGACCCGCGTCTGCACCGTCCCCACGAGGCCGGTCACGTGACCTGCGGCACGGAGCCCGGACTCGACCATGAACGCCACCGTGGTCTTGCCGTTGGTCCCTGTCACCCCGACGAGCAGCAGCTGGTCGGCTGGGTGCCCGTAGACCCACGAGGCGACCAGTCCGAGCCGCTCCCGGGGCTGCTCGACTACCAGCACAGGCAGGCCGGACGCTTCCGCGCGCTCGCGGCCCGACAGATCCGTGAGGATCGCGACCGCACCCGCCTCGGCGGCCTCAGCTGCGAATGCGGCCCCGTGCGCGTGCACTCCCGGGAGGGCTGCGTACACGTCACCTGGGAGGACGTGCCGCGAGTCGAGGCTGACGCCGGTGACCTCGACGCCGGCATGGGCTGAGTCTTCGGGGAGCCCGAGGACCGCCGCGAGACTGCTGAGCCGTCGCGGCGGGACGACCGGGCGCGGGAGCCGCGCGCCGTCAGGATCGGGCACGGCGAGAGGCTACCCGGGTCACGGCGCGACCAGCCGCATCTTGAGTGGCGTGGTGCCGGTCGGCGGGATGCCCAGGGTCTGCAGGGCGAAGGCCATCACCTGGCGGAACACCGGGCCGCCGAGGCGGCCGCCGAAGTGAACGCCCTTGGGGTTCTGCAGCGTGACCGAGACCACCAGGCGCGGCGCGTCGGCAGGGGCGAACCCGATGAACGACGCCGTGAAGCCGCGGTAGCAGTGGCAGCTGTCGTCGACGCGGTTGGCCGTACCGGTCTTGCCGGCCACCCGGTAGCCCGGGATGCGCGCCATGGGCGCCGTGCCCTGGTCGGACACCACGCTCTCGAGCATGTCGCGGACCGTTGCTGCCGTCTGCGCGCTGACCACCCGGGTCTCGGCGGGTACCGGCGAGGACGTGTAGGTCCCGTCAGGAGCGACGGTGCCCGCGATCAGGCTGGGCTGTACGCGGACGCCACCGTTGGCGATCGTCGCGTAGACCGTGGTCGCCTGGACGGCGTTCAGCGAGAGGCCCTGAC
The DNA here is from genome assembly GCA_031394045.1 of Sporichthyaceae bacterium. Lineage (GTDB taxonomy): Bacteria > Actinomycetota > Actinomycetes > Prado026 > Prado026 > JANYIP01. Next base: position 9,197 of record JANMWN010000268.1, on the reverse strand, counting down.
CGAACGCGACCGTCGCGAACTGCGCCTCCGACCAACGGTTCGGCGTCGAGAGGATGCCGCGGCTCTCTCCGGGGAAGTTCAGGCCCGTCGGGTCGCCGATGCCGAACGCCTTGAGGTACCCGTAGAGCTTGTCGCGGCCGATCGTCTCGGCCGCCTGCATGGCGCCGAGGTTGCTGGACTTGGCCAGCACGCCGGTCAGGGTGAGGTGCTCGGTGCCGTGGCTCACGTCGTCGTGGAAGATCCGGCCGCCGCGCATCAGGGTGTTGGGCACCGTGATCACGCTGTTCGGCGTGAGCGCCCCCTCCTGGATCACGGCGGCCACCGTCATCACCTTGCTGGTCGAGCCGGGCTCGTAGATGTCTGACAGGCCACGGTTCCCTCGGTCGCCGATGGGCGCTGCACCGGGGTCGGAGGGATCGAACGTCGGCGCGCTGGCCAGGGCCAGGATCGCGCCGCTGCGCGGGTCCATGACCACGACGGTGCCGCTGTCGGCGTGCGCCGCCTTCACGGCCGCGACCAGCGCCTGCTCGGCCGCCCACTGGATGTCGCTGTTGATGGTGGTCCGGATCATGCTGCCTTCGACCGGGTTGTGCTGAACCGAGGTCGACGTCGGGATCTCGCGGCCACCTGCTCCCGCCTCGTACGTGTCGACGCCGTCGACGCCCGCGAGAAGTGACTGCTCCCCGAGCTCGAGCCCGCCGAAGCCCGCACCTTCGCCGTTGACGAAACCGATGACGCCGGCGGCCAGCTCCCCGGCCGGGTACACCCGCTGTGTCGTGTCCTCGCTGAAGATCCCGGGCAGGTTGAGGGTCGCCACCTCGGACCAGATCTTGGGTGAGATGCGCTTGGCGACGTAGGCATAGCGCTTGGTACCAGTCAACTTCTGCACCAGGGTCGCTGCGTCCACGTTCAGCAGCGGCGCGAGTGCCATCGCCGTCGCTGCCGGATCCTTGACGAGCGTCTGGTCGACGGTGACGTTCTTGGCGGCCACGCTCGTCGCCAGCACCCTGCCGTTGATGTCGGTGATCTCGCCGCGGGTCGCGGGCAGGTCGACGTGCCTCAGGCGGCCGGCCTCGGCGCGGGCCGCGTAGGCCGGAGCCTCGACGGCCTGCAGCTGCAGCAGCCGGCCGGCGAACAACGACATCAGGATCGCGAGTGCCACGCAGGCGGTCCGGAGGCGACGACGGGGGTCGCCCAGCTGCAGGACGCGAGACGGCTTGGTTCGTACGGGCGGCCGGTTGGGTGGTCGACGCGCGGGCGCGGGGCGCCGGGTCGGAGCGGTGGTACGGGCCCCAGCGCGAGCCCCAGTGCGAGCCGCGGTGCGAGAAGTGGGACGCGTACGGGTCACCGTTCCGGACGGCGGGGTCATCCGGTTGCTCCCGGCTTGCCTGTGCTTGCCGCCGAAGCCGTAGGCGAGGCAGTGGCAGTGGCAGTGGCAGTGGCAGTGGCCGAAGCCGCAGGCGAGCCAGTGGCAGTGCCCGAAGCCGTAGGCGAGGCACTTGCGGAAGCGGTGGTCTTGGGGGCTGCTGGATAAGCACCAGCCAGCGGCACGCCCATGATCTTGCCGGTGCCCGGGTCGAGGAAGACCGGGTTCTTGGTTCCCACCATGCCCAGCTGCTTGGCGGCGGCGGCCAGCTGCTCCGAAGACTCCAGCACCGCCACCTCCTGCTGCAGCGCCTCGCGCTGGTCGGCCAGCACCGACTGCTGCCTGGTCAGGTCGCTGGTCGCGAAGGCGCCCTGCGCCAGCAGCGTGTTCAGCGCGAGCAGACCGAGCAGACCGAGGACCAGGACAGCGCCCACGAACAGGGCGAAGGCTCCGGACGACGCCTTGGCCGTACCGCGGGGAACGACCGACAAGCTGGCCTGCTCGCGCGCGACGGCACCGATCCGCGAACGACCGGTGTCGAGCGGCCGCGCGGCCCGCTGGACGCTGCTCATGCCGCCGCCCGGACCCGCTCGGCGGCCCGCAGCCGGACCGATGCCGCCCGCGGGTTGGCCGCGACCTCGTCGTGGCTCGCGGTCTCGGCGCCACGGGTGAGCAGGCGCAGCCGTGGCTGCAGCGACTCGGGCACGACCGGGAGGTCAGGTGGCGCGGCGGAGGTCGCCCCGGCGGTCAGGACCCGCTTCGCGAGCCGGTCCTCCAGCGACTGGTACGACATCACGACGACCCTGCCGCCGACGGCGAGGGCATCCACCGCGGCTGGCAGCGCTCGCTCGAGGGCGGCCAGCTCGCCGTTGACCTCGATCCGGAGCGCCTGGAAGGTGCGCTTGGCCGGGTTGCCACCGGTTCGCCTGGTGGCCGCGGGGATGGCATCACGGACGATGTCCACCAGGCGTGAGCTGCTCGTGAAGGGTTCGCGCTCGCGGTCGCGTACGAGTCGGGCCGCGATCCTGCTGGCGAAGCGCTCCTCGCCGTACTGGCGAAGGACCCTGGCCAGGTCGCCGGCCGAGTAGGTGTTGACCACGTCCGCTGCGGTGAGACCGGTGGTCGGGTCCATCCGCATGTCCAGCGGTGCGTCGTGGGCGTACGAGAACCCCCTGGCCACCTCGTCGAGCTGGAGGCTGGAGACGCCGAGGTCGAACAGCACGCCCTGGACGCTGGCCAGCCCGAGCCGGGCGAGTACCTCGGGAAGCTCGTCGTAGACCGCGTGCACCAAGGTGGTCCGGGCGGAGTACGGGGCCAGCCGAGCCCGGGACAGGTCCAGCGCGTACGGGTCACGGTCCAGACCGACCAGCCGGAGCTCGGGGAAGGCCTGCAGCATCGCCTCGCTGTGGCCGCCCATCCCGAGGGTGGCGTCCACCAGGACCGAGCCAGGATCGGTCAAGGCCGGCGCGAGCAGGGCGACGCAACGGTCGAGGAGCACCGGGACGTGCCGGGCGGCAGGCGGCGGCTGCGGCGATGGAGTAGTCACGGCTCGGGTTCAGGCTCCGGTCGCGATCCGGACCACGGCCGCCGCGACGACGACCATGGCGACCGTGGCCCCGAGGGCCAGCAGCACCGCGAAGACGGTTCCCCTGGGGTCGAGCGGACCCTCGAACCAGAGCCCGTCCCACCACTGCTCGTCCGCAGCAGCCCGAATCGCGGCCGGGAGCTCGAAAACATCCTGCGGGGCGTCCACGCTCATCTCGACCCTCTCGGTTGTGCCTGTGGTGCCGACGGTGCTGACGGTGCCGTTCTGGGACAGCTGCGGATCTTCCAGTGGTACCGCCGACCTGCTGCCAGGTCCCCAACCGCTCTGGGTAACCACCGCCTGGCACCGGGGAAGGTGAGCCAGGAGATGGAGTGGTATGTCAAGAGCGGGTGGAGACCTCGCGTCAGGTCGATCGGCCCGAGGTCACATGAAGCCGGGGAGCACCTCCTCGGACAGCTCGGCGAAGGCCTGCTCCTGGCTGGCGAGGTACGTCTCCCACATCGCCGGGTCCCAGATCTCGACCCGGTTGTTTGCGCCGATGACCACGCAGTCGCGGTCGAGCCCGGCGTACGTACGCAGCCCGGCCGGGATCATCACCCGGCCCTGCTTGTCCGGCACCTCGTCGCTCGCGCCGGCGAACAGGACCCTCATGTAGTCGCGGGCGGCCTTGCTCGTGACAGGTGCAGCGGCCATCCGCTCGGTCATCTCGGCGAAGCCGGCGGTGGTGAACACGTACAAGCACCGTTCCTGGCCCTTGGTGATGACCAGTCCGGCGGCGAGGTCCTCGCGGAACTTGGCCGGGAGGAAGAGCCGGCCCTTGTCGTCGAGGCGGGGCTGGTGGGTGCCCAGGAACACGGCTCCACCTCCCACTTCGCTCCACCCAAGAGGCGCCCGTTGGCTCCAGTGCGCGCCACAGTACTCCACAACGCCCCACCGTCAACCATTTCCGTGCCAAATCCACCCGATCGGTCTGCTGGCTGCCCGAGGTGCTCCCCGCGGGGGCCCCAGCAGGTGGCGTCCGATGGGGTCCTCAGGGGGTCCTCAGGTGCTCCTCAGGGGTTTGTCCACAGCCGGACACTGGTTCGGGTACCCGCGGACGGCACTCCCGGGCTTTAATCACTGCATGACGACCGACACCTCGCCGGAAGCCGTGGACCTCAACGCGCTCGGCATGTCCGCGGCCCGGATCCGTGGGGCGGTGGAGACGGTCATCGAGGGCAAGCCCGACGTGGTGCGGCTCGCCCTCACCGTCCTGCTCGCCGAAGGCCACCTCCTGATCGAGGACGTGCCCGGCGTGGGCAAGACCATGCTGGCCAAGTCGCTGGCGCGGGCCCTGGACTGCTCGGTCCGGCGGATCCAGTTCACACCTGACCTGCTGCCCAGCGACATCACCGGTGTCTCCGTCTACAACCAGGAGAGCCGCGAGTTCGAGTTCAAGCCGGGCGCCATCTTCGCCAACATCGTGCTCGGCGACGAGATCAACCGCGCCTCGCCCAAGACTCAGTCCGCACTGCTGGAGTGCATGGAGGAGGGCCAGGTCACCGCGGATGGCACCACCTACGTGCTCGCCGCGCCCTTCATGGTCGTCGCCACCCAGAACCCGATCGAGATGGAGGGCACCTACCCCCTCCCGGAGGCTCAGCGCGACCGCTTCATGGCACGGGTCTCCATGGGCTACCCGGACCCCGAGGCCGAGCTGGCGATGATCGACAGCCACAGCGCCGGCGAGCCGCTCGAGGACCTGCAGCCGGTCGCCGACGCCCAGGAGATCGCCGGCCTGATCGAGGTCGTCAAGCGCGTCCACCTCGCTGCCTCCGTACGCCGCTACGCCATCTCGCTGGTCACGGCCACCCGCACCTCGCCCGACCTGCGCCTTGGTGCCTCCCCCCGGGCCACCCTCCACCTGCTCCGTGCCGCCAAGGCGGCCGCTGCCCTCGACGACCGTGACTACGTGCTGCCAGATGACGTCCAGCGGCTGGCCGTACCCGTGCTGGCCCACCGGCTGCTGCTGACGGCGGAGGCCCAGATCGCCCGGCGCAGCTCGGCCCAGGTGGTCGCCGACGTCGTGGCGCGTACGCCGCTCCCGGACGTCCGGTGAGTCGAGCCGGGTCGGCCTGATGATGCGGCAGGCGCTGCGCGGACTGACGACTCGCGGCCGCAGCTTCCTCGGCGCCGGGGCGGCAGCCGCGTTGTGCGCGATGGCGTTCGGCCAGCGTGACCTGCTCCGGGCCGCCATCCTCGTCCTCGCGCTGCCGCTGATCAGCGCGCTCGTGGTGTCGCGCACTCGCTACCGGCTCGCCAGCAGCCGGCGGATGGAGCCCTCCCGCTGCCCGGCCGGGCAGGAGGCACGGGTGGTCCTGCGGCTGGAGAACGTCTCCCGCCTGCCCACCGGGCTGCTGTTGCTCGAGGACCGGATCCCTTACGTACTCGGCGCGCGTCCAAGGTTCGTGCTGGACCGGGTGGAGCCCCAGGGCGTACGCGAGGTGGCGTACGCCGTGCGCTCCGACCTGCGCGGGCGCTTCTCCATCGGACCGCTGACGATCCGGCTGACCGACCCCTTCGGCATGTGCGAGATGGTGCGGTCGTTCACCAGCACCGACACCTTCGTGGTCACACCGGTGATCGAACGGCTGCCCGCGCTCGCCCTCGGCGGTGAGTGGACCGGCAGCGGCGACAGCCGGGCGCGGTCCATCGCGGCCGCCGGCGACGACGACGTGATCACCCGCGAGTACCGACGCGGCGACGACCTGCGGCGCGTGCACTGGCGCTCCACCGCGCGCTACGGAGAGCTCATGGTGCGCCGCGAGGAGCAGCCGTGGGAGAGCAAGGCGGTGGTACTGCTCGACGCGCGCACCGTCGCGCACCGGGGCGACGGGCCAGGCTCGTCCTTCGAGGTCGCGGTGTCCGTCGCCGCCTCCATCGGCGCGCACCTGGGTCATGCCGGCTTCTCCGTCGAGCTCATCACCGACTCCGGGACCCGGATCGGCAGTGCCGTCGGGGACGACCTGACCGGCACGCACGAAGAGCTGCTGCTCGACGCGCTGGCCGTGGTCGAGGCCTCGCCCAACCGCACCCTTCGCACGGCTGGTCCGATGCTGCGCAGCGCGGGAGACGGACTCACCGTCGCGGTGGTCGGCGCCCTCAGCGTCGAGGAGGCCTCGGACCTGGTCCGGATGCGGCACGGCACCGGTGGGGCAGCCGCCATCGTCCTCGACGTCGACAGCTGGCGCTCGTCCGCGGCCCGTGACCGGACACCTGCACTGGACTCCGCCGGCCCGATCGCCGTCCTTCGGGCGGCCGGCTGGCGGGTCGTACCCCTCTCGGCCGGGCAGCCGCTCGGCGTAGTGTGGCCGCTGATCGGTCACTCCACCCACTCGCTCTCGGTGGGGCAGCCATGACGGCCCGGCTGCGACTGACCTTGGTGGCAGCCATGGCCACGTTGCTCGGCGGGTTGACGATGTCGAGCGTCTTCGTCGACGCCGACTGGTTCTGGCCGGTCCTGGTCAGCGTGATCGCCGGAGCCGGCGGCTGCGCCCTCGGCCGGCGGGTCGGTGCGCCCCGCCCCGTCGTCCCCCTCGTCGGGCTGGCCACGTTGACACTGGTCATCACCTGGACCTTCGCCAGGGACGTCGCGGTGCTCGGGTTCATCCCCGGTCCCGGCGCGCTGCGCGAGCTGAACGCGCTGCTGGTCACGGCGATGAACGACCTCCAGCGGTTCGCCACCCCCGCGCCCACCGAGCAGGGCTTGCTCTTGCTCACCGCTCTCGGCCTGGGTGCCAGCACCGTCGCCGTGGACACCCTTGCGGTGACCTACCGCTCGGCGGCCCTGGCCGGGATCCCGCTGCTTGCGCTCTACGCCGTACCAGCCTCGGTCGTCCGCGACGGTGTCCCCTGGGTGCTGTTCGTCGCCGCCTCGTTCGGCTGGCTGGCGCTGATGCTGGCCGAGGGGCGCGAACGACTGTCCGGCTGGGGCCGTGCCCTCGGACGCCGCAGCTCTCGCGGAGACGGCATCTTCACCGCCGCACCCAGCGAGCCCCTAGGCGTCGTCGGTCGGCGGATCGGCGCGGCTGCGCTGGGCCTCGCGGTCATCTTCCCCGCGTTCGTCCCGCTCTTCGGCAGCGGGATCTTCGGCGGAAGCGGACCAGGTGGCAGCGGGTCGGGCAGCGGATCCGGTTCCGGTACGACGACGATCAACCCTCTCGTCGGGATCGCGAACGACCTCACCGCTCGGACGAACACCCCGGTCTTCGACTACGTCAGCAATGACAGCAACCCGGACTACCTGCGGATGGTCACGCTGGACAGCTTCGACGGCATCAACTGGAACGTGGCCAAGCTGTCGGTCGCCGGTTCGGCCAGCGAGCTGGGCGCCGGAACGAGCGGCAACCTCCCCGGCGCCCCCATCACCACCCAGATCAGGATGACGGGGCTCAAGACCCCGTGGCTCCCGCTTCCGTACCCGACGCGGGGGATCCGGGGCCTGACCGGCAACTGGTCTTACGACCTGGCCACGGAAGACGTCTTCGCCCGCGGGGGGGACACCACGTTCGGCCGCAGCTACGACGTCAGCAGCACCCACCCGGCGCTGACAGCGGCCTCCCTTCGTGGTGCGGGCAGCTCGGCGGCCGACCCGGAGGCGCGCTACACCAACCTGCCCAGCGGCCTGCCCGCCCTCGTGAAGACCACCGAGGTGGCGATCACCAAGGGCCGGACCAACGACTACGACAAGGCGATCGCGATCCAGGACTTCTTCCTGGACCCCAAGAACCGCTTCATCTACACCACGCAGCTGCCCGAATCCGCCGGCTCGGGTGGCTCCGCCGGCTCACCGTTGGTCGCCTTCCTCACGAACCGGGCCGGCTTCTGCCAGCAGTACGCCACGATGTACGCGGTCATGGCCCGGATGGCCGGGCTGCCCACCCGGGTCAACGTCGGCTTCACCCGGGGCAGCCCCAAGACCGCCGGGGTCTGGGTCGTCACGCGGCAGAACGCACACGCCTGGCCCGAGGTCTACTTCCACGGGGTCGGATGGGTGCGCTTCGAGCCCACCCCGGGACCCAGCGGCGTGCAGACCCCGAGCTGGGCACGCGGCCCGGGCGCGGACGGCGGCAACTCATTCGTCCCCACCCCCTCGACGCCGCAGACCGGGCCCAACGGGGGCCGGAACCGTGACGCGGGTGACGACGCCATCACCCCACTCCCCGCCACCACGGCGGTCGCGATCGCAGAAGGCCGGCACTGGGCCTTGGTCCCGGGAGCCGTGGCCGTCGCGCTTGCGCTCCTGACGCCGGCGGCGGCCCGGGTCCTGCGTCGGCGCCGACGGCTGCGGCACGCCTCCGGGGGCACGCCGGGCGCCGCCGGCGTCCTCGCCGCCTGGCGCGAGCTCGGCGACACGAGCCAGGATCTCGGGCTGCCCTGGGCCTCCTCCCGTACGCCACGCCGGACCGCCGGCGCGCTGGTGGCGTACGGGCTCGAGGGCGAGGCCGCTGCCGCGGTCCGCAGGCTGGCCCTGGCTGTGGAACGTGTGCACTACGCGCGAGAGGACGCCCCGCGTCCGACGGGTGCCGACCCCGGAGCCGACGCCCGGCTGGTCGTCAAGGCGATGGCCGCAGCCTCCCCCACCAAGATCCGCTGGCGGGCCAGGCTGTTCCCGGCATCGGTGCTCGCCGTCGCTGGCGCCGGTGTGGCCGACGCGCTCGACTGGGTCGACGGGCTCAGTGTACGGATCCGGTCAGCCCTCGTCCGGTTGCTCCCGGGCAGGATGGTTGGACGCGGTACCTAGGAACTAGTCTCAGCGGCCGTTCTGGTCGCGGCGGCGTCGCCAGCGTTCCTCGAGCCGCTCCATGTACGTGGCCTTCTGTGCTCTGTCCTTGCTGCCCTTGCCCTTGCTCGAACCGGAGCGGCCCTTGCGCGCTCCTCCAGCCGAACGGCCCGTCCGGCCGGCCACGGAGCCAGCGACGGCGATGCCGAGGTCACCGGGGGCCGGGACGCGGCGCCAGCTCGAGACCGCCCAGATCGCTGACCCGAGCATCAGCAGGAAGCCCAGCAGGCTGACCGGGATGATCTTCGTGGCGATACCGACGGGGAGCAGAGCCAGACCCACGGCGACGCCGACACCGCCCAGAAGTGCCCGCCGGCGGTAGCGTCCGCGCAGGTCTGAGCCGCGGAGCGCGGACGCGAACTTCGGGTCTTCGGCGTACAGCGCCCGCTCCATCTGCTCGAGCAGACGCTGCTCGTGCTCGGAGAGCGGCACAGCTCCTCCTTGCGGGGTGGTCACGGCGTGAC
>JANMWN010000143.1:0-15165 GCA_031394045.1 Sporichthyaceae bacterium | reverse complement strand
TCGAAGAACGCGCTCAGCCGGTCCACCTCGTGGAACTGGCGGGCCAGGGTCGCGGCCAGGTCGAAGCGGAAGCCGTCGACATGCATCTCGGTGACCCAGTACCGCAGCGAGTCCATGATCATCTGCAGGACGTGCGGGCTGCGCATGAGCAGGCTGTTGCCGGTGCCCGTGGTGTCGTAGTAGTGCTTCTTGTCGTCGTCGACGAGCCGGTAGTACGCACTGTTGTCGATGCCGCGGAAGGACAGCGTCGGCCCGAGCTCGCTGCCCTCGGCGGTGTGGTTGTAGACGACGTCGAGGATGACCTCGAGCCCGGCCCGGTGCAGCTCGCGCACCATCGCCTTGAACTCGGGCACCTGCTGCCCGTCGCCCCCGCTCGAGGAGTACGCCGCGTGGGGGGCGAAGAAGCCGATCGAGTTGTAGCCCCAGTAGTTGGACAGCCCGCGCTGCTTCAGGTGGTGGTCGTGGATGAAGTGGTGCACCGGCATCAGCTCGATCGCGGTGACGCCGAGCTTCTCGTAGTGCTCGATCATCGCCGGGTGCGCGAGGCCGGCGTACGTGCCGCGCATCGCCTCGGGGACGCCGGGGTGCTGCGCGGTCAGCCCCTTGACGTGGGCCTCGTAGATGATCGTCTCGTGGTACGGCGTCTTGGGCGACCGGTCGTCGGACCAGTCGAAGTACGGGTTGACCACGACCGACTTGGGTACGTGCGCCGCAGAGTCCTTGTTGTTGATGGACTTGGGGTTGTTCCACCGGTACGAGAAGCACGCCTCGTCCCAGTCGACGTTGCCGTCGACTGCCTTGGCGTACGGGTCGAGCAGCAGCTTGGCCGGGTTGCAGCGGTGGCCGTTCTTGGGGTCGTACGGCCCATGCACGCGGTAGCCGTAGCGCTGGCCAGGCTGCGCGCCCGGCAGGTAGCCGTGCCAGATGTCGGCGTCGCGCTCGGTCAGCTCCACGCAGGTCTCGACGCCCGCTGCGTCGAACAGGCAGAGCTCGACCCGCTCGGCGACCGAGGAGAACAGCGTGAAGTTGGTGCCCGAGCCGTCGAAGGTCGCCCCCAGCGGGTACGCGGTACCCGTCCAGACCTGCATCGGAATCTCCTCGTGGCGCCGGGGCGGAGCAGCTGCATCCGCCGGGTGGAGCGCCTTACCTGATCCGAACGTGGCCGCGACGACGACCCGAACCTCAGGTCCCGATGGTACGGGCATGAACACTTCTCGGATTCTCGCGGCGGGCGCCACGGCGACCGCCCTCGTACTCGCCGGAGGCGTGCCCGCGATGGCCGCCTCCCCTTCGCCGAGCGCCCCCACCACGGGCCAGACCTGCTCGGCCGACCAGCTGGCGTACGTCAAGGCCCGCGTGGACCTGCACGTGGCGCAACGCCAGGTGACCATCCACCAGCTCACCTCGACTCTCGCGGCTCGTACGCACGTCAGTGCCGCGCACCGCTCGACGTTGTCGGGGCTGTACACCGCGGACGCCTCGGGCCTGGCTGCCGTCGACGCCACCGTCCAGGGCGACACCACCTGCAAGACGGCGATCGAGGACGGGCGCACGGTCGTCACCGACTACCGCGTCTACATGCTCCTGGTGCCGCAGACCCATCTGGTCGCTGCCAGCGACACCGGTGCCTGGGGCGCCAGTCGGCTGGCGGCCACGGCGCCCAAGCTGCAGACGGCGATCGACGCCATGACCGACGCGACCAAGAAGGCCGCGGCGCAGGCTGCGCTGGACGACCTGACCGCGAAGACGACTGCCGCTGGCGCCGACTACGCGGGTGTGGGCGACGTCGTGCTCGGGCTGGTCCCGGCGGACATGCCTGCCGCGCAGTCGACGCTCACGGCGGAGCCTGCCAAGGTCCAGGCCGGACGTACGGCGATGACTGCGGCGCTGAAGGACGCCAAGACGATCGCTGGTCTGCTGGCCTGACCGGGTACCGGTGCAGGTTGGTGCAGGTTGGTGCAGTAGTTGGTGAAGTCGTTGCCAAATCACACCTTTGTAGTACCCGGCGTGTCTGGAAAACACGCCGGGTGGGTCAGATGTGACTGCTGTGACAGGGGTGACGCATCCACCCATCCGGGCTAGCGTCGAGGATCTTGCGTCGGTCGTCGGAATCCCCTCGCGACCCCGATCCCTGAGGAGCCTGGCTGTGCGGAGCATGCGTCGGCGAGCAGGGCGAACAGCGGCTGTGGCCGCTGTTGCTGCGTCCCTGCTCGCGCTGACCTCGCTCTCGGTGGCGACCGGTGCGAACGCCTCTCCGACCACCCCGTCGGCGGGTGCGGTGGCCAAGGCCAAGGCCAAGGTCGGCACCGTCGCCGCCCAGGTCGGCGTCATGCAGGCCCAGCTGGCCGTGGCCGAGGCCAAGCTCCAGTCGCTCGGCCAGGCGGTCGACGCCGCGGGCGAGGCGTACAACGGCGCGATCTACAACCTGGGCAAGGCCCAGGCGGCCGCCGATGCGGCTGGAGTCGCAGCCGGCAACGCGGTCAGCCAGCTCAGCGACGCGCGCCGGGACGTCGGACGGCTGGCGGCGGCGGCGTACCGGAGCGGTGGCACCGACCTCTCGCTGGGTGCGCTGATCGGGTCCAGCTCGCCGGAGAACGCGCTCAGTGCCGTCTCGATGCTCGGGGTCCTGGCCAACCGGCAGAGCGGGATCATGGACCGGATGAAGGCCGCGCAGGTCGTGGCCTCGGTGCTGTCCAGGCAGGCCGGTGACGCGCTCGCGGCGGTCGCCAAGGCAGCGGATGCGGCCAAGGTCGCCAAGCAGACCGTCGAGGCCCGCGTCGCCGAGCAGGCCAGCCAGGTCACCGCCCTCAACGCGCAGGTCGCCCATCTCGGGCACGCCCTGGCCGTCGCGAGGGCACAGTCGAAGCAGCTCACGACGGCACGCGCCGCAGGTCTGGCTCGGATCGCCAGGGCCAAGGCCGCGGCTGCTCGGGCCCGGGCGCACGCACCGCACGGCTCCGGGGGTTCCGGTAGCGGTGGCGGGTCCGGCGGTGGTGGTGGGCAGGCGACCAGCGCCGGTGCGGCCGCGGCGATCGCGTTCGCCAAGGCCCAGCTCGGCGACCCGTACCAGTGGGGCGCGACCGGCCCGAGCACCTGGGACTGCTCCGGCCTGACGATGCGCGCCTGGCAGGCCGGCGGGGTGAGCCTGCCGCACTGGTCGGTGGCGCAGTGGACCGTCTCGTCCCCGGTCGCGCAGGCCGATGCACGGCCCGGCGACCTGGTGTTCTTCGCGTACAACCACAGCGACTTCCACTCGATCCACCACGTCGCGCTGTACCTCGGTGGCGGCCTGATGATCGAGGCGCCGTTCACCGGCTCGTGGGTACGCATCTCGAGCGTGGACAGCCCGGATCTGTTCGGCTTCGCCCGACCATAGGCAGCGCGGCTTCGCCCGACCATAGGCAGAGCATTCTCGTGTCAGACCGAGACGAGGTCAGGGGCCCCGCTGAGTCTGACGCGAGCTCACTCGGAGCACCGCTTCAGTCGGTGGCGGGTTCCTCGTCCGTGGGGTGCGTGGGGTGCGTGGCGTGCATGGCGGGTACGGCGGCGGTGTGCGAGCCGAGGCGGGCGAAGGACGCATGGATCTCGGCCTCGGCCTCGTCCCGCCCGGCCCAGGTGGCGCCCTCGACGGACTTGCCCGGCTCGAGGTCCTTGTAGACGCTGAAGAAGTGCTCGATCTCGAGCCGCTCGAACTTGGGTACGTGGAAGATGTCGCGCAGGTGCTCCAGGCGCGGGTCGTTGGCCGGTACGCAGAGCACCTTGTCGTCGCCGCCGGCCTCGTCGGTCATCCGGTACATCCCGATCGCCCGGCACATGATCTGGCAGCCCGGGAACGTCGGCTCGTCGAGCAGGACCAGCGCGTCCAGCGGGTCGCCGTCCTGGCCGAGGGTGTTCTCGATGAACCCGTAGTCGGCCGGGTAGCGGGTGGCGGTGAAGAGCATCCGGTCGAGCCGGATCCGCCCCGTCAGGTGGTCGACCTCGTACTTGTTGCGTTGACCCTTCGGGATCTCGATGGTGACGTCGAACTCCACAGGGGGCCTCCCGACCGATTGCGCGTGTTGACCTAGTGTTCCGTACGTTGGCTGCTCGCAGACCACCGGAGCCCCACGGACGATGTCAGGAGCGGATCAGGCGTGCACGTGCAGCTACCCGGCGGGATCAGGCTGAGCGGTTGGCGAGCCCCCGCGGCTGCCGTCCTGGCCGTGGTCACCGCGCTGGTGCTCGTGCTCACGCTGCTCGGTCGGCTGCCCGGTCAGGGCGGCGGCAACGATGCCGCGGCAGGTCCGTCGACGCGGGGCGCGACCAGCGATTCCCCGAGCGGTTCCCCGAGCAGTGGGACGCCTACGCCGACGCCGTCCTCAGGGGGTACGGGCGCCGCGACCGCTGTGCTCCCCGGCGTCGACGCAGCAGCGCCTACCCCGACCAGCGCCGGCCTCGCGAGCCAGCTCGGCGCGCTGCTGGGCTCGGCCGACCTCGGGCGGCACGTCGGGGCGGCCGTCGTCGACGTCGCCACCGGGCGGCTCATCTACGGCAAGAACGCGCAGGGGGCGTTCGCGCCCGCGTCGACCAACAAGCTGCTCACGGCCGCGGCGGCGCTGGCCACGCTCGGCCCGGACTACCGGATCCAGACCAAGGTGGTGGCCGGGTCGACGCCCGGCCAGATCGTGCTCGTCGGCGGCGGCGACCCGACGTTGTCGACGTCGCGGCCGGCTGGGTTCGTACCCGCGCCGGCCTCGATCTCGGACCTGGCCGCAGCTACGGCCGCCGCGCTCCGGGCCGCCGGGGTGAAGACGGTGACCCTCGGGTACGACACGACACTGTTCACCGGGCCGCGTACCGCCCCGAACTGGCCGGCGACGTACCTGAGCACCGGCGTGGTCTCGCCGATCACCGCGCTGAGCCTGGACGAAGGCCGGATCGGGGCGATCGTCGAGGGGACCGCGCCCCGGGTCCCCGACCCGCCGATGTCCGCCGCCAAGGCGTTCGCCCGGCGGCTGATCGCCCTCGGCATCATCGTGACCGGCTCGCCGAGCGCGGTCACAGCGCCCGATGCGCCTGCGACGCCGTCGCCTGCCGCGTCCTCGCCTACCGCGTCCTCGCCTGGCGCGGGGTCGGCTGCCCCGGCTTCGGGCGGGTCGAGCGGGTCCCCGACCCCGACGCCCCCTGCGGCCGGTACGACGCTCGCGATGGTCCGCTCGCCCGCACTCGCCGACCTGGTCGGCTGGATGCTCTCGACCAGCGACAACGACCTGGCCGAGGCGGTCGCGCACCTCACCGCCCTGGCCGGTGGCGAGCCCGCGTCCTTCGAGGGCGGCGTCGCCGCGGTGACCAAGTCCCTCGGCACACTCGGCCTGCCAGTCGCCCAGCTGCGGCTGTACGACGGCAGCGGGCTGACGGGTTCGACCCAGGTCGCTCCCGCGGTCCTGGGGCAGGTGCTGTCCGTCGCGGCGACGCCGGCCCACCCGCAGCTGAGATCGATGCTGACCGGGCTCGCGGTGGCCGGCTTCTCCGGCAGCCTCGAGACCCGTTTCGAGGACCCGACCACCCGGCGCGCGGCCGGCCTCGTACGCGCCAAGAGCGGCACCTTGAGCGCGGTGAGCGCGATCGCGGGGACGGTCGTCGACGCGGACGGGCGGGTGCTGGCCTTCGTGTTCCTGGCCGACGAGGTGCCAGCCGGCGGCACCCTCGCCGCCCGCGAGGCCCTCGACCGCCTCGCCACCGCCGTCGCCGGTTGCGGCTGCCGCTGACCCGGCGGCTCCCCGTACGGTGGGGGGATGAGCGGCGGGAGCGGAGCGGGCCGTAGGCCGGGCGTCAGTGGCATGGTCGACTGGGATCTGGCGGCTGCGACCGCGACCCGGCTGGTACGCCCCGGCCCGCAGATCCCCGCCGCCCACGCGCGGGCGGCGGTCGAGCAGCTGCGCGCGTACGCCGTCGAGGCCCGGGGCCACGTACGGGCCTTCACCGGGCTGGACGCGCCCACCGCCGACGCACCGGTGGCGGTCGTCGACCGGCCCACCTGGGTCCGCTCCAACGTCCAGGGGATGCGCTGGCTGCTGGACCCGCTGATGGCCGAGCTGCAGGCACGTACCCAGTCCGTCCCGGGCCCGCTGCGCGCTGTGGGCTCACGGGTCACCGGGCTCGAGGCGGGCGCCGCGCTGGCCTTCCTGGCCGGCAAGGTCCTCGGCCAGTACGAGCTCTTCCCGCCGGACGGCCCCGACGGTGACCGGCCCGGCCGGCTGCTCCTGGTCGCCCCCAACATCGTCCAGGTCGAGCGCGAGCTCAGGGTCGACCCCTCGGACTTCCGGCTCTGGGTGTGCGTGCACGAGGAGACCCATCGGGTGCAGTTCGGCTCGGTCCCGTGGCTGCGCGAGCACATCGTGCAGCAGATCGGCGTCGTCGTCGCGAGCACGACCGGCGGCGGCTCTGGCGGTACGGGCGGCACCGGGGGCGCTGGCGGCAAGGACGGGCTGACCCTCGCCCGCGACCGCGGCCGAGACGTCGTGTCCGCGGTGTCTGCGGCGCTGCGCGGCCAGCCGGGGCCGTCGCTGGCCGAGGCGCTCCAGTCGCCGGAGCAGAAGGCGGTGCTCGACGAGGTGACCGCCGTGATGTCGCTGCTCGAGGGGCACGCTGACGTGGTGATGGACGGGGTCGGCCCCGGCGTGATCCCGAGCGTCGAGGAGATCCGGCAGCGGTTCCAGCACCGGCGCGAGGAGCCCAGCCGGGTCGAGGCGGCGGTTCGCCGGCTGCTCGGGCTGGACGCCAAGCTGCGGCAGTACAAGGACGGTGCACGGTTCGTACGCGCGGTGGTCGACGAGGTGGGCATGGGCGGCTTCAACCGGGTGTGGGAGTCGGCGGCGACCCTGCCAAGCGCCCGCGAGCTGGCCGACCCCGCAGCCTGGGTGGCCCGCGTTCACGGCGCCAGCGACCCGGCTGCCGCAGATCGGGGAGCAGAGGACCGGGGAGCAGAGGACCGGGGAGCAGAGGGGTGACCGGACCCGACCCTGCCGTCGCGCAGGTACGGGTGGCCGTCAGGCGCGCGCTGGTCGACCTGGAGCCGGGTGCTCTGGTGCTGGTCGCGTGCAGCGGCGGGGCCGACTCCCTCGCCCTGGCTGCGGCGGCTGCGTTCGAGGGCGCCAAGGCCGGGCTCCGGGTCGGCGCGGTTACGGTCGACCACGGTCTGCAGGAGGGTTCCGCCGCACGAGCCGCGAACGTCCACGCGACCCTGCTCGTGCTCGGGCTCGACCCGGTCGAGGTCGCCGCCGTACGGGTCGGCTCGCAGGGTGGTCCCGAGGCTGCCGCCCGAACCGCCAGGTACGCCGCCCTCGACGAGGCGGCGACCCGGCTGGGCGCCGAGGCGGTCCTGCTCGGGCACACCCGCGACGACCAGGCCGAGACCGTGCTGCTCGGGCTCGCGCGCGGGTCGGGGGCGCGTTCGCTGGCCGGCATGGCCGTGGTGTCCGGCCGCTATCGCCGGCCCCTGCTCGAGGTGGAGCGGACGACCACCCGCGCTGCCGCCGCCCGGCTCGACCCGGGGATCGTGGTCTGGGAAGACCCGCACAACGTCGACGCGAGCTATGCCAGGGCCAGGGTGCGGGCCGATGCGCTGCCGGCGCTGGAGCAGGCGCTCGGCCCCGGGATCGCCGCGGCGCTGGCCCGCACTTCGGTCCTCCTGCGGGCCGACGCCGACGCGCTCGACGGGTGGGCCGCCCGCGTCCGTACCGAGCTGACCGCACCCGACGAACTGGCCGACGGGCTTGACCTGGTCGTCCTGGCCGAGCTGCCGCAGGCTGTGCGCACCCGGGTCCTCCGGCTGGTCGCCCTCGACGCCGGCTGCCCCGCCGGCTCGCTCGCCGCGGTACACGTCGCCGCGCTGGACGCTCTGGTGACCGGCTGGCACGGGCAGGGGCCGGTGGACCTGCCGGGTGGTGTGGAGGCCCGAAGGGCCTGTGACAGGCTCTCCTTCAGGTCCCGGGTCCCACCTGTGCGGGACTAGCGGGATACACAGCGACCCTGGGCACCCCGGAACTCAGCCAGCCAGCCGGAGGCAGTGCGCGTGGACGACACCGACGTCGGGGCCGACCTCGAGAAGGTCCTGGTCAGCCAGTCCGCCATCGAGGCGAAGATCGGCGAGCTCGCCGCCCGGATCGACACCGACTACGCCGGCCGCGACCTGTTGCTCGTCGGCGTCCTCAAGGGCGCCATCATGGTGATGGCTGACCTGTCACGTGCCCTGCACTCGCCCGTCACGATGGACTGGATGGCCGTCTCGTCCTACGGCTCCGGCACCAAGTCGTCCGGCGTCGTACGCATCCTGAAGGACCTCGACGGGGACATCAGCGGCAAGCATGTGCTGGTCGTCGAGGACATCATCGACTCGGGCCTGACCCTGTCGTGGCTGCTGCTCAACCTGCGTTCGCGCGGGCCGGCGTCGGTCGAGGTGTTCACGCTCCTGCGCAAGCCCGAGGCGGCGCAGGTCGCGGTCGACGTACGGTACGTCGGCTTCGAGATCCCGAGCGAGTTCGTCGTCGGGTACGGGCTGGACTACTCCGAGCGATACCGCAACCTGCCCTTCGTCGGCACCCTCGCCCCCCACGTCTACGGTGCCTGAGGCAGTGCGTCGCCAAGCGGTGTACGGTCGAAGCCCCGGCGCATCAGCCGGAACGCTCATTCAGGTCGGCCGTGGAGGAGGAAAGGGCGCCCGGCGCCCCGAAGCGATGTGAGGCGTTACTTCCGTGGTCCCGTCTTCTGGGTCACCCTGGCTGTTCTCGTGGTGCTCGTCGGCGCCCAGCTGCTGACGGCCGGAGGCGGCTACAAGAAGGTCGACACCTCCCAGGTCATCACGTTCATCAACTCCGGCGACGTCAAGTCGGCCACCAACATCGGCAGCGACCAGGTCATCCAGCTCGACCTGACAAACGGCGACCTGGTCCAGTCGCAGTACGTGAAGGACAACGGCGACTTCATCGCCTCGGCCTTGCGCAGCAAGAACATCCCGTTCGACGACCGGATCCCGCAGCAGAGCGTCTGGGTCAGCCTCCTGGTCAGCCTGCTCCCGATCGGCATCATCGTGCTGCTGTTCTTCTTCCTGATGAACAACATGCAGGGCGGCGGCTCGCGGGTGATGAGCTTCGGCAAGTCGCGCGCCAAGCTGATGACCAAGGACACCCCGAAGACGACGTTCGCCGACGTCGCCGGGGTGGACGAGGCCGTCGAGGAGCTCGAGGAGATCAAGGAGTTCCTCCAGGAGCCGGCCAAGTTCCAGGCGGTCGGCGCCAAGATCCCCAAGGGCGTACTGCTGTACGGCCCGCCCGGCACCGGCAAGACGCTGCTGGCCCGCGCGGTCGCCGGCGAGGCCGGGGTGCCGTTCTACTCGATCTCCGGGTCCGACTTCGTCGAGATGTTCGTCGGCGTCGGCGCCTCCCGCGTACGCGACCTGTTCGAGCAGGCCAAGACCAACGCGCCCGCCATCGTGTTCGTCGACGAGATCGACGCGGTCGGCCGGCACCGTGGCGCCGGTCTCGGCGGTGGCCACGACGAGCGCGAGCAGACCCTCAACCAGCTGCTGGTCGAGATGGACGGCTTCGACGTCAAGGGTGGCGTGATCCTCATCGCCGCCACCAACCGGCCCGACATCCTCGACCCGGCGCTGCTGCGCCCGGGCCGTTTCGACCGGCAGATCGCGGTCGAGCGCCCCGACCTTCAGGGCCGCATGGACATCCTCAGGGTGCATGCCAAGGGCAAGCCGCTGTCGACGGACGTCGACCTGTTCGCCGTCGCCAAGCGCACCCCGGGCTTCACCGGCGCCGACCTGGCCAACGTGCTCAACGAGGCTGCGCTGCTGACCGCCCGCGGCGGCGGCAAGCTGATCGACAACGTCCTTCTCGACGAGGCCATCGACCGCGTGGTCGCCGGCCCGCAGAAGCGGTCGCGGCTGATGAACGAGAAGGAGAAGAAGATCACCGCCTACCACGAGGGTGGGCACGCGCTGGTCGCCGCTTCGCTGAACAACTCCGACCCCGTGCACAAGGTGACGATCCTGCCGCGCGGCCGCGCCCTCGGTTACACGATGGTGCTGCCCGAGGAGGACAGGTACTCCACGACCCGCAACGAGATGCTCGACCAGCTCGCGTACATGCTGGGTGGTCGGGTGGCCGAGGAGCTGGTCTTCCACGACCCGACCACGGGCGCCTCCAACGACATCGAGAAGGCCACGGCCGTCGCGCGCGCCATGGTGATGCAGTACGGCATGAGTGCCCGCATCGGTGCGATCCGGCTCGGTCAGGAGCAGGGCGAGGTGTTCCTAGGCCGCGATATGGGACACATCCGCGACTACTCCGAGGGCATCGCCGAGATCGTCGACGAGGAGGTACGCCGGCTGATCGAGGCCGCCCACGACGAGGCCTGGCAGATCCTGGTCAACAACCGCGAGGTGCTGGACACCCTGGTGCTCGAGCTGCTCGAGCGCGAGACGCTCGACAAGGCCGCGGTCGCCGCGATCTTCGAGCCGGTCCAGAAGCAGCCGGAGCGCGAGGTCTGGCTGTCCTCGTCGCACCGCCCGGTCTCGGACCGCCCGCCGGTCCAGTACACCCGCGAGCTCGACAGCCCCTCTGCCGCCAATGGCTCCTCTGCCGCCAATGGCTCTGCGAGCAACGGCGGGCCGGTCTCGGTCACCAAGGGCCCGGCGGCGATCGACGCTCCCGCAGGGTCCGACGGGCCGCTCCTCCCGGTTGACGACGACCGGGTGGAATGACGGTGGTCGACCCGATCACGTTCGCCGGCAAGGCTGCCGACCGACCACCGTTCGACCATGACCGCGCCGAGTCGGCGATCCGCGAGCTGCTGATCGCGGTGGGCGAGGACCCCACGCGTGAAGGCCTGGTGGACACCCCGGCGCGGGTCGCCAGGGCGTACGCGGAGATCTTCGCCGGGCTGCGTCAGGAGCCCGAGGAGGTGCTGACGACGACCTTCGACCTGGGTCACGACGAGATGGTGCTGGTCAAGAACATCGAGGTCTACAGCACCTGCGAGCACCACCTGGTGCCCTTCCACGGTGTCGCACACGTCGGGTACATCCCGAGCACCGAGGGCCGGATCACCGGGCTGTCCAAGCTGGCCCGGCTGGTCGACGTGTTCGCCAAGCGTCCCCAGGTCCAGGAGCGGCTGACCACCCAGGTGGCCGACGCGCTGACCCGGCTCCTGCAGCCGCGCGGGGTGATCGTGGTCGTGGAGTGCGAGCATCTGTGCATGTCGATGCGCGGGATCCGCAAGCCGGGAGCCAAGACGGTCACCTCTGCCGTACGCGGGCAGCTGCGCGACGCGGCCACCCGCGCCGAAGCGATGAGCCTCATCCTCGGTCACTAGTCATGTCTACGGCCGGGCAGGACGCGTCCACGGGTGTGCCCGGCGACATGTCCGTCGAAAGGGCCACAGACGGGCCCATCGACAGGTCCGTCGACCGGCCATGGATCCCGCGTACCGTCGGCGCGGTCTGCCTGGCGATCGGGATCCTCGACGTCGGTGCCGCGCTCACGCCCGGGTTCTCGCGCCGGTTCCACCTGCTCGCGGACATCCTGCCCGGCACCATCTCCGACGCCACGGTCGCTGCGCTGCTGGTGGTCGGCATCGGCTTCATGCTGCTGGCCGGCGGCCTGGCGCGCCGCAAGCGCCGGGCCTGGCAGCTCGCGGTCCTGCTGCTCGCGATGTCGGTGCTGCTGCACCTGCTCGGTGCCGTCACCCATCCCGGGCTGGCGTCCGTCTCGTTCTTGATGCTCGTCGTGCTGCTGGTCTACCAGCGTGAGTTCTACGCGAAGGGCGATCCGTACACCCGGTGGAGCGCCCTGCGATACCTGCTGTTCCTGCTGCCGCTGAGCATGGTGCTCGGAACGCTGGTCGCGTACGGCTTCCGCGAGCGGGTGTCCGATCGTGAGGGCTTCGGCCGGATGGTCGGCTACGTCGGCCTCGGTCTGTTCGGTGTCCCGACCCGGCTCGACCAGCAGTCAGGCGTACGAGCCGACATCGTCTACTACGCGCTGCTCGCGCTCGGCCTGGTGACCTTCGGGACCTTCCTGTTCCTGCTGCTCCGCTCGCCCCGCCCGTTGCCGCTGCTCAGCGCGGACGACCAGGTCAGGATGCGTGCGCTGCTCGACCGCGAGGGCGAACGGGACTCGCTCGGCTACTTCGCGCTGCGGCGCGACAAGAGCGTGGTCTGGTCGCCCACCGGGAAGGCCTGCGTGGCCTATCGCGTGACCTCAGGGGTCATGCTGGCCAGCGGCGACCCGCTCGGTGATCCCGAGGCCTGGCCCGGCGCCATCGAGGTCTTCATGGACGAGGCCAGGACGCACGCCTGGATCCCGGCCGTGGTTGCGTGCAGCGAGACCGGGGCCGAGATCTGGTGTCGCGAGACCGAGCTCGACGCCCTTGAGATCGGCGACGAGGCGATCGTCGAGGTGGCCGAGTTCTCGCTCGAGGGCCGGTCGATGCGCAACGTCCGGCAGATGGTCAACCGGGTCTGCCGGGCCGGGTACGTCTGCGAGCTGCGGCGGATGCGCGACATCCCCACCGAGGAGCTCGACGAGCTGAGGCGGCTGACCTCTGCGTGGCGGGTCGGCGATGTCGAGCGGGGCTTCTCGATGGCGCTGGGGCGGTTCGGGGACGCGGCCGACGACAGCTGCGTGGTCGTCACCGCGCGGCAGGGCGGCAAGGTCCGCGGGCTGCTGGCGTTCGCGCCCTGGGGCCCGCAGGGGCTCTCGTTGGACCTGATGCGCCGCGACCAGGAGTCCGACCCCGGCGTCAACGAGCTGCTCATCGTGGAGACCCTGACGAGGGCCGGGGAGCTCGGCATCACCCGGGTGTCCCTCAACTTCGCGGTCTTTCGCGGCTCGCTGGCCCGGGGCGAGAAGATCGGCGCAAGCCCTGGCACCAGAGCCTGGCGGCGGGTACTCATCTTCGCTTCGCGGTGGGCGCAGATCGAGTCGCTGTACCGGTTCAACGCCAAGTTCCAGCCGGCGTGGGAGCCACGGTTCGTGCTCTACCCCGACGTGGGTGACCTTCCGCGGGTCGCGGTGGCCTACCTCGAGGCCGAGGCCTTCATCACCTATCCCCGCCTCGCGTTCTGGCGCGGGCGGGACCGCAAGGCGGCCGTCTCGCTCAGCAAGTAGGCGCGCGTGTCCTGCGTCTGGCGTGTCCGGAACTGACGCGGGACTGGACGGTGACCATTAGCCCCACAGCCAGCGTTAAGCGCATCCGGACCGAGGCTCCACCGATGCTGCGGAGCCTGGACGACGCCGGGCTTCAGCCTTTCGGACTTTCCGCATGGGCCGGCCCCGATCCCAGGAACGCCGAGACCTCCCCCCCACGCCCGCCCACGCTTCCGGAGGGGGTCACCCACCGACTGGTTGGAAGATCGGCAGAAGCATCCAACATCCATTGGTTCCTGAAGGACTAACTCCAACAGAAGTGCCCTCGATGTTGTAAGTTCGTGGCGTGGATCCAACGGACTACCAGGTTCCGGAGTTCGGCACGCCTTCCCGTCGACCAGGTGACCGCTGGGCAATCTGGTACTTCCTGCCGTCCCCGGTCGCCCGGGAGCTGACCCTGGAACCCGCGACCGTCTTGGCACTGTCCGAGGCTGATGCGGCTTTGGGTTATCTGCAGGGACTCGGGCACTTGATCAGCGATCCGCAGCTGCTGGTTGGTCCCTACGTCACGCGCGAGGCGCTCGCCAGCTCGCGCATTGAAGGCACCCAAGCATCGCTGGCTGAGGTTCTCCAGGCTGGCGCGGGAGCGGAAGAGGCCGGGCCACCCAGCGACGACGTGGCTGAGGTCGAGGCCTACGTCGCAGCCACCTACCGCGGCTTAGAACTGATCAAGACCCTTCCCGTGACCCAGAGACTCGTCCTTGAGGTTCACCGTGTGCTCCTTACCGGGGTCCGCGGTGAAGATCGATTGCCCGGACAGTTGAGGCGCAGTCCAGTGTGGGTGGGTTCGCCCACCGACAGCCCTGACACCGCCGTCTTCGTGCCGCCGCTACCCGAACACCTGGGCGACCTGCTGGCTGACTGGGAGCGGTTTGTCAACGAACCGGCCGGCATACCCGTCCTCGTCCGATGCGCGCTCATGCATTACCAGTTCGAGACGATCCACCCCTTCCTCGACGGGAACGGCAGAATCGGACGGCTGCTGATCGGCCTACTCCTCCACCAGGAGGGTCGGCTCACCACCCCGCTGTTGTACCTGTCGGGCTATCTGGAGACTCACCGCCGCGAGTACTACGAGCGCCTCCAGGCCGTGCGAGAGCGGGGAGAGATCCAACAGTGGTTGCAGTTCTTCCTCACGGCGGTCGAGCGCCAGGCCGCGGACGGTGTTGACCGCGCAGGCAAGCTGGTGCGGCTACGTGAGACCTACCTGGCCGACACTGCCAGATCCCGCTCGCGTATCGGCGAGCTTGTGGCGTTGCTGTTCGCCAACCCCTTTGTCACGGTTCGCCGCGTGGAGAGGTCCCTCAACATGACAAATCAAGGGGCCAGGAACCTGATACGTGACGCGGAGGCGCGTGGCTGGTTGGAGCAGTTCACCGTCCGTGGTCGGGGTGGGCGCTGGTACTGGGTCGCACGGGAGATCTTCAACATCATCGAGGCGGCGCCCACCTACACGCGTGGCGGCATGGCGGACGTGTCCGACGTGTCCGACGTGTCCGACACAGTGGCTACCGTGAGCGATGCGCGTCCGACAGGGACCAGTGCTGAGACTCCGCCCAAGTCGGTGGCCGCAACGGCGAACCGCGGTGGGCACTCCGGTCGGGACTAGCAGGCACGTGACGTTGCCCTGAGGGCTGGGTGCGTCCCCGGCTCTAGGGTGGGGCCATGGACGCCCGCCCACCCGTACCAGCGGGCCTGCCGGCCCAGCTGGCCGATCTTGGGCGCTGCCTGGTGATGGGTGTCCTCAACGTCACGCCCGACTCGTTCAGCGACGGCGGCCAGTACGTCGAGGCGCGCGCAGCGGTCGCTCGCGGTCTGGCGATGCGGGCGGCCGGCGCCGACCTGGTCGACGTCGGCGGGGAGTCGACCCGGCCCGGCGCCGAGCGGATCCCGGTCGCCGAGGAGCTCGACCGGGTCCTTCCGGTCGTACGAGCCCTGGTCGCCGAGGGGGTCCTCGTCAGCATCGACA
>JANMWN010000138.1:0-8352 GCA_031394045.1 Sporichthyaceae bacterium | reverse complement strand
CCACGACGGTGATCGTTGACGCGGTGGCACCGGTGGCCAGGGCAACTCGCGTACAGCTGACCGAGACGTTGCCGACGTTCGTACACGTCCAGCCGGTGCCGGCGGCGGAGACGAAGGTGACACCAGCGGGGAGGGTGTCCGAGACCGTCAGCGAGGCGGCGTCCGACGGGCCGTTGTTGACCACGACCAGCGAGTACGACACCGCGGCGCCGGCCACTACCGTTGCGGGCCCGGTCTTGGTGATGGCCAGGTCGGCGGAGGCGGTGACGGCGGTGACCGCCACCGAGGTGTTGTTGCCCGGCGTCGGGTCGGCCGTGGTCGAGGCGACGGACGCGGTGTTGGACAGCGCCGCCGCCTGGTTGGGGGCAGTGACCACGACGGTGATCGCTGGGGCGGTGGCGCCGGTGACTAGGGCAGCCCGGGTGCAGCTGACCGAGACGTTCCCGGTGTTGGAGCAGACCCAGCCGCCGCCGGCGGCAGAGACGAAGGTGACCCCGGCCGGCAGCGTGTCGGTGACGGTCAGGGCGGCCGCGTCGGAGGGGCCGTTGTTGACCACCGAGAGGGTGTAGCTGACCGAGCCGCCGGCCAGGACGGTGGCGGGGCCGGTCTTGGTGATCGCCAGGTCCGCGGACGGCGTCACCGTGGTGCTCGCGGTGGAGGTGTTGTTGCCTGGCACCGGGTCGATGCTCGTGGTCGAGACCGACGCCGTGTTCGTGAGCGTGGCGCCCTGCGCCGGCGCCGTCACGACGATGGTGATCGTCGGCGCCGTCGCGCCAGCGAGGATGGTTGCTCTGGTGCAGCTGACCGAGACGTTGCCGGTGTTGGTGCAGACCCAGCCGGTGCCGGTAGCGGAGACAAACGTGACCCCGGCAGGCAGCGTGTCGGTGACCGCGACGCCCGCAGCGTCCGAAGGTCCGACGTTGTTCACCGTCACCGCGTACGAGACGTTGCCGTTCGCGAGCACGGTGGCCGGGCCCGTCTTGACGATGCCGACGTCGGCGACCGCCAGGACGTTGGTGCTGGTGGTCGAGGTGTTGTTGGCAGGGACCGGGTCGGGCGTGGTGGCCGTGATGGTCGCGGTGTTGCTGAGCGACCCGCCCTGCGCGGGGGAGGTCACCACGATCGTGATGCTCGGTGCCGACGCGCCCGAGGCCAGCGCGGGCCGGGTGCAGGTGACCGACACGTTGCCGACGTTGGTGCAGGTCCAGCCGGCACCCGTCGCCGACACGAAGGTCACCCCGGCCGGGAGGGTGTCGCCGACGGACAGCGCCGTCGCTGCTGCGGGTCCGGCGTTGGCCACGGCGAGGGTGTACGTCAGCGACGAGCTGGCGTTGACCGTGGCCGGAGCGGTCTTGGTGATCGAGAGGTCGGCGCACTCGGCACCGCCGGAGACGCCGGGGATCGTCGAGGGCGCGGCGGTGGCGGTCTGACCCGCGGACCCGTCGAACGATCCGTAGGTGAGGTTCCCCGTCGTGGTGATGCCGTGCACCCCCGCCGTCACGATCTGCGCGGTCGGTGCGCTCGAGGTGATGATCCAGCCACCCGCTCCGCCGCCGCCGGGGCCGTGGGCGCTGGCCGCACCACCCTGCGTGGCCCAGGCATTGCCGCCGCGGCCGCCGTTGGCGTTGAGCGTGGCGCCTGCGAGGGACCCGCTGGGGGAGGTGAGCACGATGGTGCCCCCGGCGCCGCCGCCGCCGCCGCCGTCCTGAGCGGTCAGGTTGTACGCGGCGGCTCCGTTCGCCGTGATCGTGCCTGCGCCCGCCACAGTCGCGGCCCGGATGAGGACGAGGCCGCCGCCGGCCGCGCCGTTGGAGTTGGGCCCGGTGAAGTTGTTGCCGTCGCCGGCACCACCACCGCCACCTGGGAAGACCCGGGCGGACGTCCCCGGAAGGGCCACGCCGCCGTACCCGCCGGTCGCCAGGTTGGTGTTCCAGGAGTTGCCGCCCTGACCGCCGGCGCCGCCGTTGCCGCCGCCGCCGCCCCCGCTGTTCTGGTCATTGGCCGTGGGGTGCCCATCGGTGCCGCCGCCACCGGCGTTGGCCGGCGCGCCGCGGGAGGTGTCGCCCCCCGGGTAGCCGTCAGTCAGGTTGGTCTGCGATGGAGTGCCTGCGATGCCCTCGCCCTTGGTTCCGTTGGCCCCCGCGGTGGCGCTGAGGACGACGTCGGTGTTGAGACCTCCGGCTGCACCGGCCCGCTGGATCCCGACGCCGCCCCGGTAGCCGAGACCGTCAACACTGACCGTACCGTTGAGGGTTAGAGTTGCCGTGGTGTCCAGCGCCAGGATGCCCCCGGTCGACCCGTTCCACGCTGAGGCGGTGAGCGTCGAGCTCGTCGTCGCGGTCGTGTACTGGGGGACCCGCACCACCTGGAACGTGCGTTGGCCAGCGCCCGCAGTGGCCGCAGCCGTGGTGTACGCATTCAGCAACCCGGCCCCCGCACCGAGCCCGCTGATGCTCACCGAGCCGGCGGCCACCGCTGACGTAGCCATCACGTACTCGTAGAGACCTGAGTTGTTGAGCGCCGTGAAGCCCGACGCAGGCACGGCCGCGGCGCCGCCGTGGCCGTAGGAGTTGGTGTTGGTGAAGTTGATGTCTGCTGCCTGCATCTGGACCACGAGCAGCAGGTCACCATTGGCGATGGGGGTGGCGGCACCAGTGCGGGCGCCCACCGTGATGGCGGTGCTGCCGGTCGCGACCGTGCCGGTACCGGGGTAGTAGGTGTTGACGACGCCGCTGAGGGTGCCACCTGCGCCTGACCCACCGGGGGTCGCGCATGCACCGGCCGCCGCTGCATCTGGGGCAACGACGATCGCACTCAGCGTCAGGACCGGGACAGTCGCTCCCACGAGAGCAAGCGCCACCAGCCGTGACATCCCCCGCCGACCCCGCGTCGACAGCATGTCCCGCCTTCCGTCCAACCCGGCGGGAGCCTATCGGATCGCTGCGGGCGGCAACTCCAGGAAACGCCGCTCCCGGTCGATTCAATGTGGGCGCCCCGAACTGGCGTGCCGTACCTTGATATTCCCTCGTGCCGGATGAGAGAACCGACGTGTCGTCTTCCCCCCGTACACCTCGTACTCGCGCACTGATCGGCCTCGTCGCTGCCGCGGCAGCGGTCTCGCTCGCCCTCTCGGGTTGCACCCCGAAGGCAGCGGCGGCCGGCCAGCCGGCCGCGTCACCGACCACCACGGCCTCTGCCACCGGCCCGTCAGCGCTCCCTCTGCACCTGGTCGTGCCGGCCGCCCAGTCGCCGACCAAGGCGATGGCGGTCGCCGTCGCCGGGGGCGTCATGACGTCTGTCGCGGTCACCAACCACACGGGGGGCATGCAGCTGGGCGGCAAGGTCAAGACCGGCGGCAAGAGCTGGAGCAGCATCGGGCTTCCCTACCCGGGCGCGACGTACGACATCGCGGCGGCCGTCACCGACTCCAACGGGCAGGCCCAGACCCTCAAGGCCTCGGTACGCGTGGGCACCCTCGCCTCGAGCTCCACGGTCGGCTTCACCGTCACTCCTGCGGCCGGGCAGATCGTCGGTGTCAACGCGCCGATCGTGCTCCGCTTCTACAAGCCGATCAAGGACAAGCCTGCCGTAGAACGAGCGCTTGTGGTCTTCAGCTCGACGCCGGTCGTCGGCGCCTGGCACTGGTTCGGCTCGCAGGAGGTGCACTTCCGCCCGCAGACCACGTGGCCGGCCCGGAGCCAGGTGCGCCTGGTGGCCGTCCTCAAGGGCGTACGCGTCGGGCTCACGCTGTTCGGTCAGGCCAGCACCACCGTCGACTTCACCGTGGGCGATGCGCACGTGACCAGAGTCGACGGCAAGAAGCACACGCTCACGCTGTACGTCTCCGGCAAGAAGTACGCCACCTGGCCTACAAGCCTGGGCCGGCCGGAGTTCGCCACCCGCAGCGGCAACTACATCATCCTGCTCAAGCAGCAGACCCGGCGGATGACGAGCTGCCACGCCAACATCACGTGTGACCCCAAGAACCCGAACTTCTACGACCTCACCGTCAACTGGGACTCCCGGCTCACGTGGTCGGGGACGTTCATCCACTCGGCGCCCTGGTCGGTCGGCAGCCAGGGGAGGTCCAACGTCTCGCACGGCTGCATCAACCTCAGCCCGTCGCACGCCATCTCGTACTACAAGCTTGCGCAGTACGGCGACCTCGTCACCGTCACCGGTACGATCCGGAACGCCGATGACCTGGTGGCCAGCGGGGACCCCGGCATGACCGACTGGAACACCACGTGGACTGCCTGGGTGGCCGGCTCCGCCCTGCATGCCCCCGTGACCACGGTGCCCATTCCGGTCGGCTGACCAGGAGGTGCGCCGGAGGTGACTGACACCCAGTCCTTCGCGCTCCAGGTCCTCCTTGTTGCAGCCGTCGGCCTGCTAGCGGTCCTCTCCAACCGGCTGTCCGAGCGCATCAAGGTCCCGACCCCCGCGCTGTTCCTGGCTGGCGCCGCCCTCGCGGTCCACATCTTCCCGAGGTTGCACTCCCCGTCGCTGCACCTGGTCGAGCAGCTCGTCACGATCGCGCTCGTCTGCATCCTGTTCGACGGCGGAATGCACATCGGCTGGACGCGGTTCCGGGTCGCTGCTGCGCCGATCGTGGTCGTCGGCGTGGTGGGGACCTTCCTGACCGTCGGCGCGGCCGCGCTGTTCGTGCACCTGGCTCTCGACCTGAGCTGGTACGTCTCGCTCCTGGTCGCGACTGCGGTCGCCCCCACCGATCCCGCCGTCGTCTTCTCCGTCCTCGGGCAGCGTGAGGTGGCCGGGCGCAGCGGGACCATCCTCGAGGGTGAGTCGGGGGCGAACGACCCGGTCGGCATCGCGCTCATGGCCAGCCTGATCGCGGCCGGCGGCCTCGGTCCCGGAGCGATCGGCCACATCGTGGGTGAGTTCGTGCTCGAGATGGGCGTCGGTGCCGCGGTCGGCGTCGCCGGCGGCCTGGCCCTGGTCTGGTTCATGCGCAGCGTCAGCCTGCCGAGCGAAGGCCTGTACCCGCTGCGCACGCTCATGAGCGCCTTCGTGCTCTACGGCCTGGCCACCGTCGCCCACGGCTCGGGCTTCCTCGCCGTCTTCGTCGCAGGCATCCTGGTGGGCGACGTGCGCGCGCCCTTCAAGCGGGAGGTCGAGCGCTTCCACTCGGCCCTGGCAAGCCTGGGCGAGATCGTGGCCTTCGTCGTGCTCGGGCTCACGCTGGACCTGTCCATCCTCGCGCGGACGGACGTCTGGGTGCCCGGCCTGGTGCTCGGTACTGTCGTGGCCTTCGTGATCAGACCGGTTCTCGTCGGGCTCTGCCTGCTCCCGGCCGAACTGGCGCGCAACGAGCGCGGCTTCATCCTCTTCGCAGGCCTCAAGGGTGCCGTGCCCATCCTGCTCGGCAGCTTCGTCCTGGCCACGCAGATTGACCAGGCGTCCCGCCTCTACGGGATCATCGTGGTGGTCGTCGCGCTCTCGGTCCTGCTGCAGGGGACCTTCCTGCCGACGGTCGCCGGGTTGCTGAGGCTGCCGATGCGTACCGTCGCCCCCGAGCCGTGGGCTCTCGGCGTACGGCTGCGGGACGAGCCCGACGGCGTGCACCGCATGGTGGTCGAGGCCGGCTCTCCCGCCGACGGCCACACCATCGACACCCTCCCGGACCTGCCCGCGGAAGTCTGGGTCTGCTTCGTCGTACGCGACCGCGCCTTGCTCGCCGTACGCCGCGACACCACGCTCCAGGTGGGCGACGAGGTGCTCGTCCTCGCCGACCCCGAGCTGCACGCCGACATCGTCGCGGCGTTCCGCGAGCCAACGGCCGACTGAGTCGGCTGAGTCGAGTCCGGGCCGCCAGAGCTCAGAAGTGCAGGCCCGGGCGAAGGCTGTGCTGGCCGGCTGCTCGACCGAGTCGCTTGAGCCCGAGAATGTCCTGCGTCGTCGCTAGCAGCGCGTAGAGGTTGTGGTCGGCCGCGTCGGTCGCGCCGGGCCGGATGTACGCCGACACCACGACCGTGGGGATCTGGCAGTCGGGATGGGTGAGGTAGTAGGTCGCCGCGGTGCAGTCGACCCCGGTGGTGCTGTCCTCGTCGCCCTCGTCGAACGTGACGATGACGAGGGTCTTGCCGGCCCGGTAGCTCGGCATGGCGGTCAGCCGCGGGATCAGCGCGGAGAGCCAGGCGTCCCCGGTGGCGACCCGGAGCGTCGGGTCGGTCGCGCAGCCGCTGAGCCAGTGCATGTCGTCGCACGCGCTGGGCGTGATCCATGCGTACGTCGGCAACGAGTCGGCGGCGATCGCGTTGTCGAGCGCGGGCGACAGGGGGACGGCGTTGGTGGCGCAGGTGTTCGTGGGAGTGGCCAGGTTCGTGTACCAGAAGGCCGGGACGTGCCCGGTCTTGTAGGCCGGCGCCGTGACCGAGCTCCTCGAGCAGGCTGAGGGCATCGACTCGGCGTAGTTCTTCCAGGTCTTCCCGGCGACCTGGAGCTGGTGGAACACGTTGTCGTTCCCGGTGTGCACGGCGGTTCCTGTCGCGACGCCCGACGTTGCTGCCATGTAGTTCGGCTGAGAGGGGTGCGTGGCCGCGTGCATGTTCGACTCGGAGCCGCAGGCCGCGCCGAGGCCGTGCAGGTACGTCGCCTGCGTGGACGCGTTGTAGCTGGCATAGCTGAGGTTCTCTTCCATGATCACGACGACGTGCTGGTAGACCGGCTTGCTGTTCGGCGGGTACGGCAGCAGCCCGCAGGGCCCGGACGGCGCAGTGACACTGGGCGCTGCTCCGGCGGTCGAGGTCGATACCGGCCCGACGAGCAGGGCTGCACCGACGATGGAGGCGGCCAGGGCCGCGCGTAACCGACGCGCGCGCATGTGTGCTCCTCGCCCCGACCGGTGCACCGGTCCCGTTGACTACCTGCTGCCTCGGCTCGGAGCCTAGCCCCCGAAGGGGGCCTGCGGGAGGGTCGATCGGTCAGCGGAAGATGCCTGTATGGCCGAGGGAGTAGCGCCCCGGCTGCGGGTAGACGCACAGCCCGTGCGGGCCCAGGCCGACCTTGATCCTGGCCAGCACCCGGCCGTCGGTCGTGGCGATCGCGTAGACGACGCCGTCGTAGCGGCCGGAGAGCCAGAGCACCTTGCCGTCGGCCGAGAGCCCACCCATGTCCGGGCTGCCGCCGCCGGGGATTCGCCACTTGCCGACGAGCCGGTCGGTGCGTACGTCCAGCAGGGAGATCGACCCCTCGCCCCGGTTCGAGACGTACATCAGCGTTGAGTCCCTGCTGATGTACTCGCCGTGGGCGCCGAGCCCGGTCGGCAGCAGCCGCAGGATGCGGAAGTGCGCACCGTCGACCAGCCATATCCCGTTGCGCATCATGTCGGCCACGTAGAACACATGGCCGTCCGGTGCGATCTTGACGTCTTGAGGCATGCCACCACCGGGCAGGTGCAGGTCACCCACCACCGTCATCTTCTCGGTGTCCACCTTGATCAGCTCGGCCGAGAACTCGCAGCTGACGATGAAGTACCGGCCGTCGGGGGAGAAGTCGGCGTGGTTGACGCCCAGGCAGGGGACAGGCAGGACCCGGCGTACAGCCATCGTGTGCGGGTCGCGGAAGACGATCTGGCGGTCAGCGCTGGCCATCACGATCGCATACCGGCCGTTGGGCGTGAAGTACAGGTTGTACGGGTCGTGCACGGGCACCGGCCGGCCGAACCGGCCGGTCGCGGGGTCGACGGGGATCAGGTTGTTGCCGAGATCGTCGTTGACCCACAACGTCTTCAGGTCCCAGGAGGGCACGACATGCTGTGGCTCCCGACCGACCGGGTAGGTCCCGATCACCTTGTACGTGGCGGGGTCGATGACGGTCACCGTGTTGCTGAGCGAGTTGGGCACGTAGATGCGGTTGGGGAACCCCGCCACGACCGGCGACAGCAGGCCGGGACGGTCGGCGGCGTACACGTCGTTGGGGTCCAGCAACGGCGGCATCCCGGGAAGAGCGGCGGTCCCGACAGCTGACGGCGTGGGGTCCGCGCTCGGTGATCCGGTCGACTGGGTCCGTTGGCCGGACATCCCCGTCATCCCGCCTGAGCCGTCGGCGGCCATGCCGGCCGTGTTGCCGGACGCACTGCCGGACGCGCTGCTCCCCGACATGACGGCCTGACCGGCCAGCTCGGCGACCACGAGGATCGAGCCGGCGAACAGGACGCCGGCCAGCTTGAGCAGGGCCCCGCGCGACATGGGCGCCCTCACGCGACGAGCAGCTCGGTCACTGTGACCGGTTGCAGGGACCGCGAGGCGAGTCCGTCGATGATGCCGGGCAGCGCACGGACGGTGCCCGCATGGCCGAGGTGCAGGCTGATGATCGACCCGTTGCCGACCT
>JANMWN010000087.1:0-13546 GCA_031394045.1 Sporichthyaceae bacterium | reverse complement strand
CGGCCGCAGCGACCGGCAGCAGGGTGCCCGCCGAGGTGATGGGTTCGAGGTAGTAGAACCGTTGCCCGGCCGCGACGCGATGCCGCGAGTGCAGGTAGACCGACGGCACCTGGACGCCGAGCCGGGGCTCCTGCAGCAGGGTGGCCGCAGCCTCGGGCGTCAGCGGGTGCAGCCTGGTCCAGGGCCGGCGCCCGGTGGCCAGACCCGGAGCCGTACGGTCCCGGCGTACGAGCTTCATCAGCGCGGTCCCGACCGTCGCCTCGTAGATGTGCACCCGGGCCCGTACCGGGAGCTGGTAGCCGTGCGCGCGCAAAGATGCAGCCAGGCTGACCCCGCCGAAGCTGCGGATCGACTCGGCCATCTGCTCGCTCACCGTGACCTCTGGCGTGCGGTTGTACTTGCGGAACGGCGAGGTCGTACGCATGCCGCGCTGGAGGAACGAGCCACCGAGGCTCGGCGCCGGCTGCAGCCTCGGGCGTACGAACCGGGCCGGGAAGTTCGTTGCCACCGCACGCTGGAACGCCTCGGAGACTGCGTCCTGCAGCAGGGCCTCGTCCTCGAACACGTACGACTCTGACTGCGCGAGGTGCCGAACGGTGTCCTCGACCGTGGCCGCCAGCATGGCCGCCGCAGGGTTGTCGCGCTCGGCCTCTGTGGTCTCGGCCTCCAGCGTGATCAGGCGGAGGCCAGTGTCGACGATCGCGTTCGAGAGCGGCCCGGCCATCGACGGACCGACCCACTTGCCGATCAGCTGGCTGAGGTAGCCGGCCAGGAAGTTCACGACTTTGGGCCGCCCGACGATGTTGATGCCCAACCGCAGTGCACCCAGCAGGGCCGGCACGAACTGCTCCACGGCCGGGCCGAGGTTCTCGCCCTCCTGGGCCGAGGCGAGGGTGTCGATCAGGTCGGCCCTCGCCAGTGCCAGCTGCTCGAGCTCGCGGCCGTCCGGCGCGGACTCCGACTCGGTGTCGCCGCCGAACGACTCCAGCTCGGTCTGCGCCTCGCCCGGGACCGCCATGGTCTCGGCCACGACGGCGTCGAACTGCTCGGACAGGCTCTCGGGGTCGGCTGCGAGGGCTGCCGTCGCCCCGGACTCGTTGGTCTCTCCGGTCTCCGTGGCCTCGAGCCCGATCTTCTGCGCGAGCTTACGGGCGAGGGGCTGCAGCGGGGTCGGCAGGCGACCGATCGCCATCCCGAGCACCCGACGCAGCAATGGCTTCACGAGGCCGTAGAGCTTCTTGAGCACGCCGCCCAGCACGCCACCAAGGACACCCGTGACGGCTTTGCCGACCGAGCCGGCCGTCTTGGCCACCCACTTGACGGCGTTCTTCGCCTTGCGGATCAGACCGCCCAGGAACTCCTCGCCCGCAGGGGTCAGGCCGCCTGGCGTCGGATCGAACCGCTCCAGCACCTCGTCCAGCTGCTGCTCGTCGAGCGACGCGACATCGACGGTGGCCAAGCCGTTGGCGAGGTTCTCCAGGTAGCGGTGTGCCTCGAACGTCAGCGGCGCCAGGTGCGCCTCGCCGACCGTTTCGCGCTCCGCCCCGGAGCCGCTGCCCACCTCGTCGCTGACCCGCTCGCCGATGGCTGCCTCGGTCTCGGACACGAGGTCGGCCAAGGACTCCTCGAAGCCCTCGTCGTAGAGCTGCTCCATCGCCTCCGCGAGCAGCGCCTCGTTCGCGTCACCGCCAGCCAGTGACGAGACGGCTTCGGCGAACGGCGTCGACGCCTCGGCCCACGGCAGGAAGCCGGCGCCGGCCGCTGCGTCCAGGTGCTCGGTGTTCTCCGAGACCGGGCCCTCGGAGAACGGGCTCTCCGGCTCGTACCTCTCCTGCGTCGTCTCGTACGGACTCTCGTTCGGGCTCTCGTACGGCGTCTCGGTGGTCTCGCGGAAGTCGATGACGGACATGCGCTGCTCCTTCGGCACGGCTCCGGCCTTCGCCGCCTATGGGAGCACCGGGCCCGTCCGTCACTCGTACGCCGGATCGCTCGATCGCGTCCCACCGGGGCTTCCCGACCGTCGCTCGTACGCGTCCGGTGGCGTCCGTCCTGCGTCCGCGCTCTGTCCATGCAGGTCCAAGCCGCGTTCCTGACGGCTAGCGGGGGATGCCCTCGAGCCGCGACATGAGGGCGACTCCGGGGTCCAGCCCGAGCTCTACCTGGAGCCGGCCGGCGAACGCGCGGTACTGGCAGACTGCCTCATACCTGTTGCCAGCAGCCAGATGTGCGTCGACGAGGGCGACCACCGCGGACTCGCGCAGCGGCTCGGCGGTCACGGCCAGCATGCCGGCCTGCGCAGCGACGGCAAGGTCCCCGGCGGTGGTGAGCGAGCGGCAGGCCATCTCCAGCGACTGCACCCGAAGCAGCCGGTACGCGTCCTGCTCGGCGAGGACCCACTCGTCGTACCAGCCGGGAAGCAGGTCGCGCGAGAGCAGCTCGACCTCGGGCAGGGACAGCCGGCTGCCCTCCAGTGCCCGGCGGCCGACCCGGTGCGCCTCGGCGAGGTCGACCTCGGCCTCCAGCACCAGCTCCTCGCCGGACGGCACGATCCAGCCCTTCGGCAGCTGCCACAGCGCCCGTCTCAGGTTGGCGCGCGCCTGCGCGTCGGAGAGGTCCGGCCAGAGCTGGGCCGACATCAGGCCGCGTCCGACGGTGCCGCCTGCCACCGCGAGGTAGGCGAGCGCTCGACGGCCGGGGACCGAGAGCCGAGCCGGTGGGTCGACACCGAGTCCGCCAAGCACTGTCATGCGACGAGAAGCCATGAATGGAGTCCCCGTGCTTCCGGTGGTGAGCGCTGTCGAGGGGGTGACGGCGCTCTGCATGTCTACGCCCGCCATCGCGCGGGCGCTAGACCCCATCGGTTGGTTCCCAGGTCAAGACGGGAAATCTGTCCTTTCGGCCAGCGCTTCGGACGCGAGCCGGACGCAGGGCCGACGCGATCGCGACTGTCGGCGTACGTCGAGGGGATGCCCTCGCCACAAGCGGCCGTCGACGGTGCGACGGCCGGTCAACGGCTCACCTGGTCCACTCGGGAGCGGCCGGTCGGCCCTGGGCGAGAGGAGCCAGCTCATGCAGGACTTCGGCGTGGATGAATCGACCCTCGAGTACGAGCCGACCTACCCGAGCGAGTCGCCGTTCGCCGGCGCACCCGAGGCCCTTGAGGGATTCGAAGGGTTCGGGGCTTTCGAAGGGCTCGAGGGCTTCGAGGGGTTCGGCGAGCTGCCGTCACCGTTCGCCGGGTCGACCGCTGCCGTTCCCGGCGGTCGGTACGTCCTGACCCATCACCCGGTCCTGCGCCACCACCGGGGTACCCCGCCTGACCTGATCCTGCGCTGGAACGCCATGCCGGCCGGGACGACCACGGTGGATGTCGTCGTCCACCTGCACGGGTACAGCGGCAGGGGAGTCCGGCTGCGGCTCCAGGACAAGGAGCCGATCAGCGGGCTGGACTTCGCCGATCCCGCGAACCCGAGCCGCGCCGGACGGACGAGACCGACCCTGGCGCTCCTGCCGCGCGGGAACTTCTTCGGCGGTCGCTACGGCAACGGGTACAACTTCCCGGAGCTGGTCAAGCCGGGTGCCCTGACCAGGCTGGTGGCGGACGGCCTCGCGCTGCTCGCCCAGCAGACCGGCGTCACCCCCGTCCTGGGACGGCTCGTCCTGACCGGGCACTCCGGCGGGGGAGCACCGGTGACGGCGATCCTCCGGCACACCGACCCCGACGAGGTGCACGTCTTCGACGGTCTCTACAGCGACGCGACGGCCATGATCGCGTGGGCGAGCAAGCGGATCGCCGGAGGGTCGGTGGGCTCGGCGTTGCGAGTGCTGTACCGGCCCGGCACCGGGACCCAGGCGGAGAGCAAGCGGGTCCAGCGCGAGATCGTGAAGATGCTCACGGACAGCAGCAACGGCCGAGCCATGGCGCCGTACTTCCGGGTGGAGGCCACCCGGACCGAGCACAACGACATCCCGCCCGCGTACGGGTGGCAACTGCTGGCCGATGTTGCCTCAGACCTGCCCGGAGCGACTCCCGGTGCGGCCCCGCGACAGGAGGCGGCGCAGGAGTGGGAGGGCTTGGACCCTGTGGGCGAGGGGTACGACGAGGCTGGGGAGGGCTTGGACCCAGCGGGCGAGGGGTACGACGAGGCTGGGGAGGGCTTCGACCCGGAGGGTGAGCGCTTCGACCCGGAGGGTGAGAGCTTCGACCCGGAGAGCGAGGCCTTCGACGTGGAGAGCTTCGAGCCTGAATCCAGCGGCTGGACGGACCTGGAGTCGGAGTCGCGCCGTCGTCCGTTGACAACGAGTGCGCTGCGGCGGGCGTGGGCTGCGTACCAATGCGCCGGCGAGCGGATGGTGCCGTTGCGGCTGCTCAGCCATCGCACGCCGGTCAACCCGCTGACTGTCGAAGCGTTCACCGCGCTCGGCGCCGCGCTGCTCGCCACCAGCTACCAGGCGCGGAGTACCTGGGTCTACAACTGCCGGTCGATCCGTCAGGTCGATCCCACGCGTCAGCCGCAGGCATCGCTGCACGCGTACGGGCTCGCGGTCGACATCGACCCGAAGTGGAACCCGCACCGGCGGCACGTGACGGAGCCGATCCGGTACTCGCCCGCGACAACGCTCGAGCAGCGCATCGCCGACGTCGCGGCCGCGCGTGCCGGCACGGTCTTCACCCCGGCTCAGGTCGCCGCCGTCGAGGCCATCCGTACCGTCGACGGGCTCCAGGTGTTCCGCTG
Source organism: Sporichthyaceae bacterium (assembly GCA_031394045.1). Classification (GTDB taxonomy): domain Bacteria; phylum Actinomycetota; class Actinomycetes; order Prado026; family Prado026; genus JANYIP01. The sequence continues at coordinate 8,810 of JANMWN010000087.1, read as the reverse complement.
GGGCGGTCGCTGGCGGGACTCGCACGACGCGATGCACTTCCAGATCGCCGTGACTCCCGCAGAGCTTGCTCGCGGGCTTGCTGCGGCAGGGTCGGCCCCGCCCGGCGAGGCACCGGGCGAGATGGAGACCTGCGAGGCGTGGGAGAACGAGTCCCCGGCCGAGGCCGAGTACGAGGCCGGCTACGAGTTTGAGGGCAGCTTCGAGGCCGGCTACGAGTCCGAGTACCTGGAAACCGGAGAGCAGGGCGGGCAGCTCGAGGGCTGGCGCGACCTCGAGCTGCCCGAGGCCACCGAGGCGCGCTGGGCTGTACGAGGCAGTCGACAGCGCCTGGTCGCGTACGGAGCAGGAGCAGCTATGACCGACGTACTCGAGACCCAGGGATTCGCCGCGGTGAGCCACACCGCAGGCGTGCCGTCGCCGCACCCGGGCAGGGGAGTCGTCGCGTACTGGTCGAAGCAGCTGCGCTTCGGGCTGGCCGGCAACACCGTGAAGCCGTTGATCGACGGGCCGGCTGCATTCCGCGAGATCAAGGCGGCGATCGAGACCGCCAGGGACCGGCGGCACTTCATCTACCTGCTCGGCTGGTGGGTGGATCCGTGGGTCAACCTCGACGGGCATGGCACGTCGTTGCTCGACCTGTTCTCGGCTGCGGGGGAGCGCGGGGTCCAGGTGCGGGTGCTGATGTGGGACGCGCCGCTGGCCATGTACCCGGGCCACTCGAAGATGCACGACGAGGCAGTGAAGGCGCTCAACCGGTTGCCCAACTGCCACGCGCAGCAGGACGCCGGTGGCTGGGTCGGTTCGCCGAAGAGCCACCACCAGAAGCTGCTCGTCGTCAACGGGACTGCCGGGCTGATCGCGCTCGCCGGTGGTGTCGACGTCAACGCCGACCGGATCCACCAGCTGCCGCCTCCCGCGTCCCCCTTCCGCCCCGACCGACCGGACGTCGGTTGGACCGGCGCGAGCGGTTCTAGTGGCGGTGGTGGAGGGAGCGGGAACCCGCTGCACGACGTGCATGTCCGGCTGGCCGGGCCTACGGCATTGCCGCTGCTGCGCGCGTTCCTGCGGCGCTGGTTGGCCCGGTCGGGCAGTCGCGATATCGACGTCAGGGACCCGCTCCGTGGTCGGTACGACCAGCCGGTCCCGGCGCCGACCGGCCGGCACCATGTACGCGTGGGGGAGACGTTCGAGGGAGTGCTGCAGACGCCGAAGGGCCGGGTCCGGAGCCGGCAGGTGACCGTGCAGGACATCTGGCTGCGGTCGATCCTCGGGGCCAGGCGCTACATCTACATGGAGGAGCAGTACCTCACCAGCGACTGTGCGGCGAAGGCGATTCGCAGCGTGCTGCCGCGGCTCGCGCACGTGACGATCCTGATCCCGCCCTCGGAGATCACCGACCTGCCGGGGGTGTGGCGGCGACGCAAGGCGTTCATCGACACCATCACCAGGAACAACCCGCACGCGGGAAAGCTGCACGTCTACACGCGCACGGCCACTCCGGGATCGTGCGTACGCGACAACGGGCCGCACCTGTACGTGCATGCGAAGATGGCCGTCATTGACGACGAGGTGATGCTGATCGGCTCGGCCAACTGCAACAACCGCGGCTGGGAGACCGACAGCGAGCTGGTGGTGGCGGCGTTCGAGGAGCCCGAGTCGGGTGGCTCGACGACGGCGTCTCGGCTGCGGGCAGCCCTGTGGTCGCACCACCTGCGCCAGCCCGTCGCGTCGCTGCGAGACCCGCTGCGGTCGCGCGGGCTGTGGGACACCGCCAGCACCCGCCAGGTCTGCGCGTATGACCCGGTGGCCGGCAAGGACAAGCTCGGCAGTGATCGCCCGGACCGGCTCACCGACCCCTCCGACCGCCGCCAGGGCGACCCCTGCGTCACCCTCCTGTCACTCTGATTTGACCTGCTGCGACCAAGTGGGGCGGGTGGGCTCGAACCCACGACCCCGGAATACCCGGCGCAGCCGTTCAGCGCTTCGGTTCGCTGATCTCGGATCCTGAGAGAAGTCGTCGCACGTTCCATCGCAGGTGCTCGACCAAGCCCGCCGAGATGTCCTGGGGTGGCCCGACGGCGTCGAGCGCGTCGCCGAGTGCGGTCAGAGTCTCTCCGACAATCAACTCGACGCGGCTTTCCGCGACCACGCCCCACGACTTGGCCTCGGCGACTATCCGCTCGATCGAGATTCGCCGGTGGTCGAAGATGCCGTCGATCGCGAGCGCGAGGTCCCACTTCGCCAGCCCGTCCTGGAAGAGGTTCGGAAGTGCGTCGTAGACCTGCGAAAGCTCGGTACCAGTCGTCAGATGCATCAGAGCGACGTTCTTGGCGTGGGCGTCGTTGTTGCCGATCGCCAGGTGGAAGGACAGTTGACGCAGCCACTGCTCAACCGCGTCGTCGCCGCCTGGGATCGAGCCAAGGAGTTCACCGATCCGGCGTGCGCTCGCACGTTTCGGGTCGCCTGGCCAGCCGGGTTCCTGGAATTTCACGTCCGTGTGCCGCCAGTCGAGCCCCAGGGCCTGGCCAAGGTCCTCCTGGTGACGCAGCCGCACGTCGGTGCCGACGAGGTCGCGGTCGAAGCGTTCGATTGCGAGGTAGGTCGTCCGGCCGGCGGTTCGGATCTCGCTTCGATACTGCGACAGACCGATGTGCGTGCTGAGCAGGTGGCTGTAGTGCTCGTCGAACAGCTGAGTGGGCCTGGCGGGGACCTGCGGTTTGAGGATGTAGGTCGAGTGTGCCCGTCCGTGCGGCTCAACCCACGTGCCGTCGATCTCGGTGACGAGGACCTTCGGCTGGTAGCCCGGCAGGGTGGAGCGGCTGTCGTCGGGAATGCCCTGGTCGCTGTCCTTGATCGCCTGCTTCAACTTCACTTCGAGCGCTCGGTCTGTGAGCTGCTCGTACGTTAGGTGACCGGTCGCGGTCTCATCCTGGCGACGCAAAGTCACCGCCCCAGCAATCGACCCGCCGAACTCATTCAGCAACGCGAACAGGTCGTCCTTGTCGATGCGTCGTTTGGCAGACATCTGCTCACGATGGTTGCCTTCCGGGACGTAACCACCGAGGAAGTTCGACACGGAGTCGACCGGTGGCCGGCGTCCCGGCAGCGTTGCGAACCCTTCGCTGAGCAAGACGCCGTCGTTCCGGTAGCCCGAGTCCACGGTCAGCACCACCCGGCTTCGATCGCGTCGGTCGGGCTCGACGACCCCGACGAACCGGTCATGTAGGAAAAGCTCAAGACTCGGCATGGTCGGATCCGTACGTCAGCACGACCGTGATCCCGAGCTCGTGCAGAACCCGGAACAGCCGGCTCATGTAGAGGTTGCTCGTCCCGGACTCCAGGTCGACCATGTAGTCGCGGGAGAAGGCGAGGCGGTCGGCAAGATCACCCTGGCTGATACCTGCGTCCTCTCGGGCAGCCTTGATCACGGCGGCAATGTCCCGCAGCTTGCGCGCATTCAGGGTCGGCACAGCACACCTCTCATGTGGGGATATCCCCACAATAGCAGGTGTGGGGATATCCCCACAAGTCGGCCGGGTGGGGATATCCCCACATCCATCCGCTCCGCTCACTGGATCGTCGTCGGGACCGAAGCCACCGAGAAGCCCTCGACGCAGGCATGAGCCGCGGGCTGGCTGCAACCACGTCTATAACCACCACGCACTGCGCGCCTACAGCCAAGTCGCTCCCGAGCTGTAGCAGGAAGCGGCCGACCGGGTGGGCCGGATTCTGTGGCGCAGCACCGGGACGCCGTCCTAGAACTGCTGCCAAAACTGCGGCCATTTGATCATGGAGGAGGCCACGCAACTGTCGATCATGCCCTTGACCTGCGGCCATCTGGTGGGGCGGGTGGGGCTCGAACCCACGACCCAGGGATTATGAGAAAGGGTTCGGGCCGGTCCGTGAGGACCCCGTTTGGCCATCGTCGCAGGTCAGGGGCTTGCGGGTTGCCACCGACGTCCACCGAAATCCTTCGATGTGCACTCCCGTTGCTGCCAACTCTGCTGCCAATCCGCCGCGATCTGGGGCTCAACTGTGCTGTGCTGTGCCGCTGTGCCGCTGTGCCGCTGTGCCGCTGTGCCGCTGTGCCGCTGAGCCCATTGCCCGTGGCGGCGAACGCGCATCCGTCCTGGGCTTCTCCCCATCCCACGGTACGACACTCACCACGGATTCAGGACCGCCCGCGGGCGGATGGTCGCCCCGTGGGCAATATGGCCAACAGGAGCGGACGAGCTGGGCAGACGCCCTGCGCGTCATGTCAACCAGCGATCGCCCGGCGACCGAGGTAGTCATCCTGTCGGGCTCACCCAGAACTTGTGGTCCGCCTGGGACCAACGCATTGCGAGTCGATTTGAAGCCGTGGTCACGTCCCACCGCGTGGTGTAACTCGGGCCGTCGTGGTCGGCTTCGCGGTGGTGCTGGTTGAACTATTCGGCTATGAGTTCGGGGACGGCTACCTCTTTGCTGGTTTCGCTGTCGTGGGCGCCGATTTGGGCCATCGAGTTCTCGGAGAGGTAGCGGCGGTCGGAGACTTGCCATTCGTCGTGGGTTTCAATCAACACCGCGCCGGCCAGGCGCAGCAGCGCCTTCGGGTTCGGGAAGACCCCGACAACGTCGGTGCGGCGTTTGCTTGCTCTTCGATCTTCGACGTGATCGATGTTGTCGGGTCTGGGTGTTCAGGCCGCCATCTGGGCGGATCTGTGGAGCATGATCCTCGCCTGGTAGTTGCCGTGGTTGCGGTAACCCCTGCCGGTCCGCGTCAGGTTCTTGCCGGTCAGGTTCGCAGCCTCTGACTCGGCGTTGGTCACCCGGGTGGTGATGAAGCCCTCGCGGATCCCACCAGCGGTCCAGGGTCCGCATGAGCTTGGTCGTCTCAGCCATGTCTGCGGTCGGGACATCGCCTGCCAGGACGGCGCGGGCCGCCCGGGCGTCGGTCACGGTAGTGGTGGCAAGCAGGGCCCGCAGCTGTTCCTTGATGCCCCAGGCGGCGCCGATCTCGTACAGCGACGGCCAGCCGGGTGGTCAACCTGGCCCGGGCCGGGACCTGGGCCGTGACCCTCGGCGAACGACCGCCTCGAACGCACCGTTTCCTTGCAACGCAAACGCCCATTTTCCCACACCACCGTCATCGCACCGTCGAAGGCGACGTTCGCGGACCCGCTGGAGCGTGCGCTGATGCACCGAGGATGTGAACACCCCACACGACGGACACGCTGCCTCCACCGACGAGGTCTCCGCCAACACTGGGGTTCTGTAGTCCGGATGCTTCGACACACCCAGATGCTCCACAACGCCGCCCAGAAAACGGCGTGAACACAGACCCGACAAGATCAGTCACATCGAAAATCGAAAAGCCACCAACGAGGACATTGAATCGCCCCGGGTTTCGTGGAGGCTTGGTTACTGGGATCCGGCCTCGGCGAGGACGGGTGTTTCAGGGTAGTGCGCGGTTGGGTTGCTGGCCCAGTGGTTGCTCTCGAACTCCGAGGGCGGGATGAGGCCGATCTCACCGTGGAGGCGTCGGTGGTTGAACCACTCGATGTACTCGGCGACGGCGATCTCGACATCACCGATCGACTTCCAGCCGCCGGTGGGGCGGGTGATCGGGTTGCGGACGAGTTCGGCTTTGAACAGCGAGTTGAAGGCCTCGGCCATGGCATTGTCGTAGCTGTCGCCCTTGCTCCCGACCGAGGCGACGGCGTCGGCCTCGGCGAGGCGCTCGGTGTAGCGGATGGCTCGATATTGACCGGATTCAATCGGCGGACGCAACACCGACTGGTTGGTTGGACAGTAGTAGCTCGTTGAAGGCTTCGGCGGGTGTGCGCCAGCCGAGGGTCTTTCGGGGTCTGGTGTTGAGGGCGTGGGCGACGGCTTCGAGGTCGTCGCCCGACCATCGTGACAGGTCGGTGCCCTTCGGGAAGTACTGACGCAGCAGCCCGTTGGCGTTCTCGTTTGTGCCGCGCTGCCAGGGCGACTGGGGGTCGGCGAAGAACACCGGGATCCCGGTCTCGACCTTGAACTGGGCGTGCGCTGACATCTCCTTGCCGCGGTCCCAGGTCAGCGATCGAGCCAGCTGTTTGGGCAGGTCGGACATGGTGTTGGCAAGGGCGTTCTTCATCGTGGTTGCGCCGTAGCCGGCCAGCGCCGGACCGTTGCGCGGTGTCTGCTTGTGCCGATAGCCCTCCTCCCTGGGCAGGTGGACCAGTTTGATGAACCGGGTCGTTCGTTCGACCACGGTGCCGATCGCGGAGCGTTCCAGCCCGATCAGCAGGTCGCCTTCCCAGTGCCCGGGAACGGCGCGGTCCTCGACTTCGGCCGGTCGCTCGCTGATCAGCGTCTCCGGGGTGACGTGGGCCCACGCCTTGCGGCGCGAGCGTTCCCGCGGGGCGCGCAGCGCCCGCCCGGTGCGCAGACACCACACCAGCTCACGTTTGAGCGCGCCCCTGCCCTCGATGTAGAGGGCCTGGTAGATCGCCTCGTGGCTGATCCGCATGGACTCATCATCGGGGAACTCGATCGGCAGCCGCCGAGCGATCTGCTCCGGGCTCCACGCCTGCACCCAGGCACGGTCCTTGCGGTGCGGCTTGTTGTTCCCCGTCCACCGCGGCGGCCTCGGGCCGGACGCGATCGTGCCGTCCGGGCGGGTGATCGCGCCGGCGAGCCGATCCTGCACGTACTCACGCAGCCTCGGCCGGGACACCAGCTTCGCTTGCTTCGGCCTCTTGGCGGCCAGCTCTGCCTTCCACTGCGCCACCGACGCCCGATACTGCGGCTTGCCGCTACGAGTAGCCGCATTGCGACGCAACTCCCGCGACACCGTCGCCGGATCCCGGCCGATCGCCCGAGCTATGGCCCGTACTCCAGCGCCCTGGGCCTTGAGCAGGGCGATCTCCTCGCGTTCGGTGAAGGACAGATAGCGACCCGACAACGGCTCCAAGCGAAACGGTGGCATCCCGCCAGCGTTGTGGAACCACCGCTGCCCGACCGGCTGCGACGCGCCCACCACCGCGGCGGCCTGAGCCGGGATCAACCCCTTCGGGATCTCCAGCCAGAACAACCGCTGCGTCTCCCGCGGGATGGGCGGCGTCCCCGGCGACCTCAAAGCCGGACGCAGGGCCCGATCCGCTGATAGCTGACGACGAACCATCGAACACCTCCGTGATCACGAGGTGTTGCGACAACCGATTGAATCCGCCCTGGTAGCCGCGGTCGCTGTGATGTGTCAGCCCGGCGACGTCCTGTCCGGCGCGCTGCCAGGACCACAGCCCCATGTCGAGGGCGTCGAGCGCGAGGTCGGTGCGCAAGCTGGTGGACACCTGCCATCCCACCACCATCCTGGAGAACACGTCGAGGATGAACGCGGCGTAGACCCAGCCCGAATGGGTGCGGACATAGGTCAGGTCGGCCACCCAGAGCTGGTTGGGCGCGGTGGCGACGAAGCGCCGCTTGACCAGGTCAACGGGCCGTTCGGTCTCGGCGCCGTTGGTGTGGGTGGTCTTGCGGGTCTTGTCCCGCATGATCCCGCGCAGCCCCTCGGCTCTCATCAGTCGCTCAACGGTGCAACGAGCCACGGCCTGTCCTTCCCTGTTCAGCTCGGCCCAGACCTTGCGTGCGCCGTAGACGCCGATGTTGTCGCTGTGGACCTTGCGGATCACCGGCACCAGCTCGGCGTCTCGCACTGCACGCGCCGACGGCGCTCTGACCTGAGTTGGGTCACGTGACCGGGTTATTAGGGTGGGGATCGCGCTGACCTGCGGCGATGGCTTGGGTGAGTGCGCAGTGAAGGCACTAATTCGTGTCGGTAGGATCGGGTGGTGGCTTGGGTTCGGCGGGTTCGTACGGCGTCCGGGGCTACCGCTGTGCAGATCGCTGAGTCGGTTGCGGGTCGGCGTCGGATCGTGCGGCATGTCGGCTCAGCACGTGACGAGGCCGAGCTTGGTCTACTGATGGATGAAGCTCGTCGGCTGCTTGATGATGACCGCCAAGGAGTACTTGACCTTGGGGTCACGCCGGTGGCCTCGAAGGCCGTGATGGTCTCGCGACCGGCACCGCCGGGACTGTTCCCGGGTAGCGCGGGCGGTTCAGCAACGCAAGCATCGCGGCTGGTGGTGCCGCGCTCGCGTGTGCTCAGGACGTCCTCGGGCCTGTTGTATGAGGCGTTGGCGGGGGTGTATGCCAGCCTCGGTTTCGACGTCGTCGCCGACGAGGTGTTCCGTGATCTGGTGGTCGCGCGGATCGTGGAGCCGACCAGTTTGCTCGACATCGACCGGGTCCTGGCCGAGATGGGCCGGCGTGCGGTGAGTCTGTCGACTCGCAAACGCACTCTGCGTCGCTGCCACGCCGGTGCCTATCGCGATCAGATCGCTACTGCCTGCTTCAACAACGCCATCACCGCCGGGGACGTCAGCCTCGTGCTCTACGACGTGACGACGCTCTACTTCGAGGCCGAGAAGGAAGACGACCTGCGCAAGGTCGGGTACTCCAAGGAACGACGCGTCGACCCGCAGATCGTTGTCGGGCTGCTGGTCGACCGGCACGGGTTCCCGCTCGAGATCGGCTGCTTCGAGGGCAACAAGGCTGAGACCTTCACGATCGTCCCGATCGTGAAGCAGTTCCAAGAACGACACGGTCTGGCCGACATCGTGATCGTGGCCGATGCGGGGATGCTGGCTCTTCGAACTTAGTGGGGATCGACACGATCTTGTAGTTGGGGCACGGGTCCGGGGTTGAGACTCGTGGCCCCTTGATGCTGGCGGTGGATTCGAGCCGACAGCGAAGGGGCCACGAGTGAGTCACGACGGTACGACGA
>JANMWN010000084.1:0-38750 GCA_031394045.1 Sporichthyaceae bacterium | reverse complement strand
CCCGCGAGCACCCCCGTCGTCGCCTCGCGGATCACCCGCGCCTCGAGCTGCCGGACGGTCACCCCGTCCTCGTCGTAGCCGTAGGGCCGGGGTCCGCCCCGGTACTTCCCGGCCTGCGCGGCCCAGTCCTTCTGGGCGCGGATGCGCTCGGACTTCACCTCGGACTCCATCGTGTCCATCTCGCCCAGCATCGCGACCATGCCCCGGCCCATCGCCGTCGAGAAGTCGATGTCCGAGCCCTGCACGACCGCCAGGCGCACGCCCGCGTCACGGAACACGTCGATCCCGGTGGCCCGCTCAACGCGGCTGCGCCACAGCCGGGACAGGTGCCAAACGAGCACCACGTCCACCTGCTGGTCGCGGATCAAGCGGAGCACCTCGGCGTACGCCGGACGGGTCACGCCCGACTTCCACGCGCTGATCGAGTCGTCACGGGCCGGCTCGCGCACCAGGGTCCAGCCCTCACGGGCCGCGCGCTGCTCGCAGGCGTCGATCTGGCGGTCGACCCCTTCGCCCTCGCCCTCCCTGTCGGAGGAGATCCGGGCGTAGATGACGACTCGGATGGCGGACTGGGGCGGTGCGGGTGGCGGGGTCTTTCTCACTTACGTATTCTACGCTGCTTCGCACAGGCCATCCTCGAGGTCGAGGCCGGCGTCCGCCCGGTCAGCCAGCTGCGCCGGTGGACCTCCGACGCCGTCTACGCCCAGCTACGCAGGCAGAGCAACCGGCGGCGGGTCATCGCGCTGCGAGAGGCCGACCGCCGACGCAGCCCAGGCCTGGCGGTCCGGTCGGTCCGCGTCTGCGAGCCGGACGACGGCATCGCCGAGGTGTGCGCGGTCGTCCACGACGGCAGCCGGCCGCGGGCGCTGGCGATGCGGCTCGAGGGGACGGACGGGCGCTGGCGCTGCACGGTGATCGAGCGGCCTTGATCGGTCAGTCCCGCAGCTCGACCGGGAGCAGCGAGCGCGGCACCGACTGGTACGCGACCGGCCGGACGAACCTGGCCATCGCCGCTGTGCCGACCGAGGTGTGGGCCGAGCTTGTCGTCGCCGGGTGCGGCCCGCCGTGGTGCTGGGCGGCGGTGACGGCGACCCCGGTCGGCCAGCCGTTCCAGACCAGCCGCCCGGCGATGGTCGACAGCGCCGCCACGAGGTCGGCGACCTGCGGCTCGGCCTCCTCACCGTGCACGGTCGCCACCAGGCAGCCGTCGAGCGCGTCGATGAGGTCGATCACCTGGGCGAGGTCGTCGTACTCGACCAGCACGGCGGCGGGACCGAAGCACTCGGTGCGGACGATTGACGGCGAGGCCGCGACCGAAGCCGCGTCGAACGCCACCAGCCCGACGCCAGCGCGGAAGCCTGCGTCCCCGCCGGTCGTCGGCTCTAGCAGCAGCCGCGCCGACGGCGCGTCGCGCAGCACATTGAACGAGGAGGCGAACAAGGCGGCCACCCCACCGTGCAGCAGCACCCCGGGCTCGCGCTCCCGCGCCGCCGCCACGACCAGCTCGAGCAGGCCAGAGTCCTTGGGCAGGAACAACAATCCAGGGTTCGTGCAGAACTGACCCGCTCCAAGCGTCAGCGAGTCGAGGTAGTCCGAGGCAAGACCCGCGCCACGCGCCGCCGCCGCCGGAGTCACCACGACCGGGTTGACGCTGCCCAGCTCGCCGAAGAACGGGATCGGGTCCGGCCGCGACACGGCGAGGTCGAAGAGCGCCCGCCCACCGGCCGCCGACCCGGTGAACGCGCCGGCCCGGATCCGGGGGTCGACCACGAGCTGACGCCCCGCCTCGAACCCCCGGACGACGCCGAAGACCCCGCCGGGCGCACCGGCCGCGGCCAGCGCGTCGGTGATGATCCGTCCGGTCGCCTCTGAGGTCTGCGGATGACCCGGGTGCGCCTTGACCACCACCGGGCAGCCCGCCGCGAGCGCCGACGCGGTGTCGCCGCCCGGCACGCTGAACGCGAAGGGGAAGTTGCTGGCGCCGTAGACGGCGACCGGACCCAGCGGCACCCGCGTCAGGCGCAGGTCCGGGTGCCCGGCCGGCACCGGCGAGGGGTCGAGCGGGTCGATGACCACCTGGAGGTACGAGCCGTCGGCCGCCGCGTCGGCGAACAGCCGCAGCTGGAAGGTGCTGCGGGCCAGCTCGCCCCGCAGCCGGGGCAGCCCGAGGCCGGTCTCGCGATCGGCGAGCGGCACGAGCTCGTCGACCGAGGCGTCGAGCGCGTCGGCCACCGCACGCAGCGCGGTGGCCCGGTCGGCCCCCGGCGTACGCCCCCAGGGCAGCGCGGCCCGCGCGGCCGCGGCGACGACCGAGTCGAGCTCGGCCGCCGACGTGTCCTTCCGCACCGGCCCGAACGCCTCGCCGGTACGCGGGTCGACCGACTGGGTGGGCACGGCGCGCCTCTCAGCGGGACTTGCGCTGGGCCCGTGCCTGCCGGCGGCGCTCGGCCCGGCTGGCGTTGGGGTCGATCTCGCCTTCGTCGCCGTCGACACCGTCCTCCGAGCGGTGGACCACTCCGGCCTCGCCGTCCAGCGACGGTGCGGAGTACTCCATCCGAGTCGGGCGGGCGACGTCGAGACCCTTGGCCAGCAAGACCGGCGGCACGGGTACGGCCGGCGCCTCGGGCGGCGGCTGGCGCAGGGATCCGCCGGCGATCGCCCCGAGGACGGCCTCGGCACCCTCGGCGTCGACCGGCGGACCGGCCGACTGGGCCGATGCAGCCGCTGCAGCCGCTGCAGCCGGGTCCTCGACCTGAACCTCGAGGTGGAAGAGGTAGCCGACCGACTCCTCCTTGATGGCATCCATCATCGCGGCGAACAGGTCGTAGCCCTCGCGCTGGTACTCCACGAGCGGGTCGCGCTGGGCCATCGCCCGCAGGCCGATGCCCTCCTGCAGGTAGTCCATCTCGTACAGGTGCTCGCGCCACTTGCGGTCGAGCACGGAGAGCAGGACCCGACGCTCGAGCTCGCGGGTGGCCTCCTCGCCGAGGTCCTGCTCACGCCGGTCGTACGCGCCCTGGGCATCGACCTTGAGCTCCTCGACGAGGTACTCGCTGGTCAGGCCGGACCTGTCGCCACCGGACTCCTCGAGCAGCTGGTCGATCTTGACACCGACCGGGTACAGGGTCCCCAGCGCGGTCCATAGCTGTTCGAGGTCCCACTCCTCGGGGTAGCCGTCGGTGGTCGCCGCGACGACGTACCCCTCGACCGTGTCGTCGATCATGTTCCGGATCTGCTCGTGCAGGTCGGCGCCCTCGAGCACCTGGTGCCGCTCGGCGTAGATGACGGTGCGCTGCCGGTTGAGCACCTCGTCGTACTTCAGGACGTTCTTGCGGATCTCGAAGTTCTGCGCCTCGACCTGCGACTGTGCCGACCGGATGGCGTTGGTCACCATCTTGGCCTCGATGGGGATGTCGTCCGGGATGTTGAAGCGGGTGAGGAAGGCATCGACGACGTTGCCCTTGAACAGCCGCATCAGGTCGTCCTGCAACGAGAGGTAGAACCGGGACTCGCCCGGGTCGCCCTGCCGGCCGGAACGACCGCGCAGCTGGTTGTCGATCCGCCGCGACTCGTGCCGTTCGGTGCCGAGGACGTAGAGCCCGCCCAGGTCGACCACGGCCTGGTGCTCGGCCTCGACGGCCTTCTTGGCCTTCTCGATGGCGCCCGGCCAGGCCTGCTCGTACTCCTCCGGACCGTCGACGGGCGACAGGCCCCGCTGCGCCAGCTCGGAGGCCGCCATGAACTCGGGGTTGCCGCCGAGCATGATGTCGGTGCCACGGCCGGCCATGTTGGTGGCCACGGTGACCGCGCCCTGGCGGCCGGCCTGGGCCACGATCTGGGCCTCCCGCTCGTGCTGCTTGGCATTGAGCACCTCGTGCGGGATGCCGCGCTTGCGCAGCTGCCCCGAGAGGTACTCGGACTTCTCGACGCTGACGGTGCCGACCAGGACGGGCTGGCCCTTCTCGTGCCGCTCGACGAGGTCCTCGACGACGGCGTTGAACTTGGCCTCCTCGGTGCGGTAGACGAGGTCGGCCTGGTCGAGGCGGCACATGTCGCGGTTGGTCGGGATCTGCACGACGCCGAGCTTGTAGATCTGGCTGAACTCGGCGGCCTCGGTCAGCGCCGTACCCGTCATCCCCCCGAGCTTGTCGTACAGCCGGAAGAAGTTCTGCAGGGTGATGGTGGCAAGGGTCTGGTTCTCCTGCTTGATCTCCACCCCCTCCTTGGCCTCGATCGCCTGGTGCATGCCCTCGTTGTAGCGGCGCCCGGCCAGGATGCGGCCGGTGTGCTCGTCGACGATCAGGACCTCGCCGTTCATCACGACGTAGTCCTTGTCGAGCTTGAACAGCTCCTTGGCCCGGATGGCGTTGTTGAGGTAGCCGACCAGCGGGGTGTTGACGGACTCGTAGAGGTTGTCGATGCCGAGGTAGTCCTCGACCTTCTCCACGCCGCTCTCGAGCACGCCCACGGTGCGCTTCTTCTCGTCGACCTCGTAGTCGTTCTCGACCTTCATCCGCTGCACCAGCTTGGCGAACTCCACGTACCACTTCTGCGGCTGATCGGCCGGGCCGCTGATGATCAGCGGGGTACGTGCCTCGTCGATCAGGATCGAGTCCACCTCGTCGACGACGGCGAAGACGTGCCCTCGCTGCACGAGGTCGTCGCTGGTCCAGGCCATGTTGTCGCGCAGGTAGTCGAAGCCGAACTCGTTGTTGGTGCCGTACGTGATGTCGGCGGCATACTGCTCGCGTCGCTCCGCCGGCCGCATGTTGGCCAGGATCACACCGACCTCGAGCCCGAGGAAGCGGTGCACCCGCCCCATCCACTCGGCGTCCCGCTCGGCGAGGTAGTCGTTGACCGTGACGACGTGGACGCCCTCGCCCGCGAGCGCGTTGAGGTAGCACGGCAGGGTCGCGACCAGCGTCTTGCCCTCGCCGGTCTTCATCTCGGCGATGTTGCCCAGGTGGAGCGCGGCCCCGCCCATGATCTGCACGTCGTAGTGGCGCTGACCCAGGGTGCGCTTGGCGGCCTCGCGGACCACGGCGAACGCCTCGGGCAGCAGGTCGTCCAGGCTCTGGCCGTCCGCCAGCCGGGCGCGGAACGTGTCGGTCTCGGCGCGCAGCTCGGCGTCGGACAGGCCCACGATGTCGTCCTCGACCGCGTTGACCTGGGCGGCGATGCGGTGCAGGTGCTTGACGATCTTGCCTTCACCTGCACGCAAGAGCTTGTCGAAGATGGCGGGCACGCAGTCACTCCAGGGCCAGGTTGGGCTTGAGTACGCACGACGGGGCTCCCGCCGTACCCGAACATCGTAATCGGATGGTGACCCGGGAGCGGCGTCGGCGAGTATGGCGTGGTGAACCATCCCCTCCCGATCACCCTGAGCGACGGCGAGTTCGTCCTGCGCTGCCCCAGCCCCGACCTGGTCCCCGCCATCCACGCCGCCTGCCAGGACCGGGAGATGCACCGCTGGCTCGAGGCGCTCCCCGACCCGTACACGCTCGACGACGCCGAGACGTTCGTACGTACGTGTGCGAGCAGCTGGGTCAGCGGAGCCGAGAACGTGTTCGCCGTGACCGCCGCCGCCGACGGTCGGCTGCTCGGGATGATCGGGCTGCACGACATCAAGCAGCTCACTGCGCCCGCGGGAGGGATGGCGGAGGTCGGGTTCTGGGTGGTGCCCGCCGAGCGCGGACGTGGCGTGATCCCCAAGGCGCTGCGCCTGGTCTGCCGGTACGGGTTCGACGAGCTGCGACTGGCCCGGATCGAGTGGCAGGCCGAGGTGGGCAACGTCTCGTCGCTGCGTGCGGCCGAGAAGGTCGGGTTCGTCTTCGAGGGCACCTGCAGGCGCCGGCTGCTGCACGTCGGCGAGCGCGTGGACGGCTGGCTCGGCGGGCTGATCGCCGAGGAGCTGCGGTGACCGCCCCCGTCCTGCGCGGTGCCGGGCTCGAGCTGCGCCCGTGGACCCTGGCCGACTGGCCGGGGATCCTCCAGCTGGCCGACGACCCGTCGAGCCGACGCTGGTCGCCCTCGCTGCAACGGGTGCACACCCGCGCGGACGCCGAGGCCTGGCTCCAGGTCCGGATGGCCACGGACGCGTACTGGGCCGTCGTCGACCCGGCCACCGGCGTGCTGCTCGGCCGCGTCGGCCTGCACGACCTTAACGAGGAGGACAGCTGCGCCGAGGTCGGGTACGGCGTGCTGGAGGCGCACCGACGCAAGGGGATCGCACGGCGTGCCGTCGCCCTTGTCGTCGACTACGGGTTCGGGACCCGCGGGCTGGTCCGGATCTGGCTCGAGCACGCCGTCGGCAACGTGGCGTCGTGCGCGGTGGCGCGGGTCAGCGGCTTCACGCTCGAGGGCATCAAACGCTCCGGGCTGCGGGCCCGCGGCGACGCCTACGACGACGCGCACCTGCACGCTCGGCTGGCGAGCGACCCGGAGCCAGGACCGGACGATCCCGCGCTGAGGCCGGTGGAGATCGCCGCGGGCGCCTACCAGCTCTGCGTCCCCGACCCGGACCTCGACGCCGCCTCGGTGCTGGCCGCGTGCACCGACCCGATGATCAGGCTCTTCAACGTCGGCCCGGACACCCTCGAGGACGCGTACGCCTGGTGCCGTGGTCGTGCGGACTGGTCGAGCGGTACCCACGCGTCGTGGCTGATCAAGGACACCCTCGGCACGCTGCTCGGGGCGGTGTCGCTGTTCGACATCGACCGCCGTGCCCAGGCCGGCCAGGCCGGCTACTGGGTCGCCGCACAGGCACGGGGGCGCGGCGTGGCTGGGGCCGGGCTCGCGGCGGCGACCCGGTTCGGGTTCGGCGGGCTCGGGCTGAACCGGGTGCAGCTGTTCCACGCGGTCGAGAACGAGGCCTCGTGCCGCACCGCCCTGGCTGCCGGGTACGCGGTCGAGGGCACCCACCGGCAGTCGTACCGGTACGGCGACGGGCTGCTCCGCAACGAGCACAGCCACGGGCGGCTCGCGTCCGACTGAGCTCGCCCGGGCAAAAGTCAGCCCGGCGGCGCCAGGTCGCCCCGGCCGCGCCAGTCGACCCCCGACAGGCCGAGCCAGCCGGCCATCGCCTCGAGCTCCACAGCGAGCTCCTCGGCAGTCTCGGCCGGGGCGCCGGGCTCGGCATGGGCGGCCTGGACCCGCAGCACACCGGCCTGCCGGTCCGACTTGAGGTCGACCCGCGCCACCAGCCGGTCGCCGAGCAGGAAGGGCAGTACGTAGTAGCCGTGCACGCGCTTGGGTGCCGGCACGTAGATCTCGATGCGGTAGCGGAAGCCGAACAGACGTTCGGTGCGTTCGCGTTCCCAGACCAGCGGGTCGAACGGGGCGATCAGGGCGCGCGCATCGACCCGGCGCGGGATGCGGGCCGCGTGGTGCAGGTACGCCCGCTGGCGCCAGCCCTCGACCGAGACCGGCAGGAGCAGCCCCGCCTCGACCAGGTCGGCGACACCGGTCTTGGCATCCGCCACGGGCAGCCGGTAGTAGTCCCGCAGGTCCCGCTCGGTTGCGACGCCGAAGGAGCCGGCGGCTCGGAGCAGCAGCTCGCGCATGGCGGTCGGCCGGTCGGGGGTGGGCGCGGCCAGGACGGCGGCCGGCAGCACCCGCTCGGGGATGTCGTACAACCGCTCGAACCCGCGCCTGGACGCGGTCGTCACGTCGCCGGCCCAGAAGAGGTACTCCAGCGCCAGCTTGACGTGCGACCAGTCCCACCACGGCCCGGCCTTGCGGGTACGCCCCCCGTGCAGCTCCTCGATCTCGCCCGCGGACAGGGGCCCCTCGCGGCGCACGTCGGCAAGTACCTGCTCGACGAACTCAGGTCGCTCCTCGACCACCCTGCGCATGCCGCCCCAGGCGCCGGTGCCGGCCTCGGCCATCCGCCAACGCAGGTACGGCTGGGCGTCCACCGGCAGCAGGCTGGCCTCGTGGCCCCAGTACTCGAAGAGCTCGCGGGGGCTGCGGTAGGCGGCTCGGTCGAGCAGGGACAAGGGGTACGCGCCGAGGCGACTGAACAGCGGGAGGTAGTGGGCCCTGGTCAGGACGTTGACCGAGTCGATCTGGAACAGGCCGGTACGGGAGACGACCCGCCGAAGCGCACGCCGGTCGGGCACACCGGCCGGCCGGGCGTCGTTGAACCCCTGGGCGCCGAGCGCGAGCCGTCGCGCCTGGGCTAGCGACAGCGAGCCCCCGGACGCAGTCAGCCCCACGTGATGCTCACCCCCACCGGTCGATCAGCCCCACCAGAAGGACGTGGCGATGACGACATAGAGGCCCACGAGCGCCACCCCCTCCAGCCAGGTCGACTCACCGTCGAGCACGATCACCGTCACGACGACGACGGCGATGAGCACGGCCGCCATGAGCAGCGGCGCGAAGACCAGAGTGAATGCCACCCCACCGACAAGCGGGCTGAGCAGGACCAGGAGCGGAGCGAGGACGAGCGCGATCTGGACCGGGCTGTTGATGATGACCGAGAGTGCGTAGTCGACCTTGTTCTGCCGGGCGAGCTGGAGCCCGACGACGTTCTCGACGGCATTGCCGGCGATGGCGACCACGACCAGGCCGGCGAAGGTCTGGCTCATGTGCAGGGTGACGATGGCCGGCTGCAGCGCGGCGACGAACCAGTCCGACACCACGGCTGCGAGCAGTCCGGTGACCGCCAGCGTCGCGAGCGCGAGAGCGAGCGACCACCGCGGCGGTTCAGCTGGTTCAGCGACGGCCTCCGCCTCGGGCTCGGCGGGGGCAGCCCGGCCGGACTGCAGCGACGCCGGGATCGACGCGGCGAAGACCAGCAGGAGGACGACCGAGGCGACCCGCGAGAGCCCGACCTCGTGGTCGGCCGCCGGCGTGTGCAGCGCCGCGGTCAGGCTGGGCAGCAGGAGTACGCCGACGGACAGCAGCATCAACGTGACCAGCAGCCGCGCCGACGGGGCATGGAAGGTCTGGGTGCCGTGCCGGAGGCCGCCGGCGATGAACGCCAGGCCGAGCACCAGCAGGATGTTGGCCAGGATCGAGCCGATGACCGCAGACGTGGCCACCTGGAGCAGTCCCGCGCGCAGGGCGAACAGCGCGATGAAGAGCTCGGGCAGGTTGCCGAGGGCGCTCTGGAGCACCCCGGTCGCGCCGGGGCTGAGCCGCTCGGACAGCTGGTCGACTGCGCGGCCGACCAACGCAGCCAGCACCGCGATGGCCGCAGCGCTGATCACGAAGGCGAGCACCGCGTTCGCGTCGGAGTAGTGCGCGAGACCGGCGGCGGCGGTGAGCAGGGTGGCGAGGGCGATCAGGACCCGGTCGGCCCGGTCGAGCATCGACATGGGTCAGGTGATCTCGAGCAGCTTCTCGCGTACGGCGTAGACCACGGCTTCCATCCGCGAGTGCAGCTGGAGCTTCTCCAGGATGTTGCGGATGTGGTTCTTGACGGTGTTCTCGCTGATGAACAGCTGCTTGGCGATGTCGCGGTTGTTGAGCCCGCGGGCGACCAGACGGAGGACCTCGAGCTCACGCTCGGTCAGTCGCGGGGCCGGTACCTGCTGCCGGTTGCCGTCGCGCTTGATCAGGGTGGCGAACTCGGTGAGCAGCTTGGACGCCATCGCAGGGCTGATCAGCGACTGGCCGCCGGCCACGGCCCGGATCGCCGTCGCGACCTCGTCGATCGAGATCTCCTTGAGCAGGTACCCCGTGGCGCCGGCCTTGATCGCGTCATAGAGGTCGCTCTCCTCGTCGCTGATGGTCAGCATGATGATGCGGGCCGAGGGCACGACGTCCTTGATCGCGGTACAGGCCTCGATGCCCGACCGGCGCGGCATGCGGACGTCCATCAGGA
Organism: Sporichthyaceae bacterium; assembly: GCA_031394045.1. Lineage (GTDB taxonomy): Bacteria > Actinomycetota > Actinomycetes > Prado026 > Prado026 > JANYIP01. Next base: position 28,918 of record JANMWN010000084.1, on the reverse strand, counting down.
CGACGTCGGGGAGCAGGTCCGCGGCCTGCTCGACCGCCTCGGCGCCGTCGCCGGCCTCGCCGACCACCTCGATGTCCGACTCCTGCGCGAGCACGATCTCAAGACCACGCCGGAACAGGGCATGGTCGTCAACGACCAGTACCCGGATCGGCTCCACGGCGCCATCATGGCACGGCGCTGTCAAGGCAGGTTCAGACCGCCCGGGCGACGTCCAACCTGATCACGCCGTAGTCGTAGCCACGGCGCCGGTAGACGACCGAGGGGCGCCCGCTCTCAAGGTCGACGAACAGGAAGAAGTCGTGCCCGACAAGCTCCATCTCGTACAGCGCCTGGTCCAGGGTCATCGGGACGGCCTCGTGCGTCTTCTCGCGCACGATCATCGGCCCGTCGTCTGGGACGGTCCACGGATCTTCGTCGGCCTTGGCGGTGGCAGTACCGGCCGCAGCTTCGGCAACAAGGGTCTCAGTAGCGGGCAGGGCGGTGCCGGACTTCTCGTGCTTCTTCCAGTCGGTACGCCGGTCGGCCGCCCGGCGCAGCCGGGACTCGAGCTTGCCCAGGGCGACGTCGAGCGCGGCGAACTTGTCCTCAGCAGCGGCCTCCGCCCGGATGACGGGTCCGCGGCTCCGGCAGGTCAGCTCGACCCGGTACGCGCGATCGGCCAGCCGCGGGTTGGGCTCCTTGGACACCTCGACGTCGATCCTCTGGAGGCCGGGGTCGAGCCGTTCGACCTTGCCGAGCTTCTCGTGCGCGTGCTCACGGAAGCGGTCGGAGACCTCCACGTGCCGGCTCTTGACGACGATGTCCACTTGTCCTCCAGCGCTGTTCTTCGCGGATGGGCACCCACCCGTCCGACCTGGTCTTCGTCCCCACATCCGCCTGCCGGACGGCTCGCAGCGCTGGGCGCCACTACTGCGTCTCTCCCGTATCGGCGGACATCGGATCCGCCGGCGGGGCAGGACTTACTCCTAAGCCGCACCGTGCTCGAGCGACCACAAGTCGCCTTACGTGGGCCGTTTCGCCTGCGACTGGCATCGGCTTGCCGGACGGGAGTCCTTGAGAGATCTCTCAAGGGGACCCGCCAGACGCAACCACGGACCCGGGTGGGTGCCACCCCTCGACGCTAGCCCAGGGGGCAGGGCCCGTCGAGCACGGGGTTCAGCGGGTCCTGCGGGTCGTCGCCGCGACGACCGCAGCTCCCACGACCTGCGCCCCTGCTGCCGTCAGCGCACGGGTGGCCTCGGCCAGCGTGGCCCCGGTCGTGAGCACGTCGTCGACGACGACGACGGTCAGCCCACGGGCGGCCGGCAACCACCGCGGGTGCACCTCGAGGGCACCGGCCAGGTTGGCCGACCGCTCGGCCGCGCCAAGACCAGCCTGGTCGGCGACCCTGCGGCGGTGACGCAGCAGAGGGACGACCGGGAGCGGCTCGGACCGCGCGCCGGCCGGCGCGATCGCCGCTCCATCTACCGCCACGGTGGCCGCCACAGTCGCCGCCACATTGGCCATCCGTAGCAGGGGGTCGTGGCCGCGCTGCCGGACCGTGGCCCGCCGCGACGGCACCGGTACAAGGACGATGGCCGTGGCCGTGCCGGTCGCGGTCGGGGGCGACCGCTCGCCGGCTGAACCCAGCACCCCGCTGACCGCCTCGCCGAGGGCTGCGCCCAACGGCGCCGCGAGCTCGAGGCGGCGGTGCTCCTTGTGGGCGACGATCAGCCGCCGGGCGGGCCCCGCGTAGTCGGCCACCGCGAAGACCGGCGGCAAGCCGGGCGGCGACGGGGTCGGGCGCACCGGCCGAGCCGAGCCGCGCAAGGCCGGGGCGCAGCGCACGCAGAGCCACCGGCCCGGCGCGGTGCAGCCGGCACAGGCCGACGGGATCGCGAGGTCCACCAGCGCAGCCACGACGGCGCACAGCAGGGCGACCGGGCGGGCCAGCAGGCCTGTGGTCAGGTTCGAGCGTGGTCCGGGCATGCCCCGAGTCTTGACCGGCGCAGGCCCCGCCGGTCCGGCGACTGTTCGCGCTGTGGACGACGGCAGGCTGGCCCTGGCCTGTGGACAGCGGTCAGCCGGGGTACGAAGGGGACTGCCCGGTGCCGAGCTCGTCCCAGCCGGAGCCGGTGTAGCGGTAGAGCGTGCCGTTGTCGGCGCTGGCGAGGATGTCGCGACCCGGGATCGCGGTGATCGAGAGGAGGCCGGGCCGGTCGGTCGAGCCGGAGTCGATCAGCCCCAGCGACTGTGCCGTCGCGCCCGAGAGGTCGATGACCAGGGGCTGACGCACGCCGCCCCGGGTGACCCGACCCAGGACGACCAGCCGGTCGGCCGAGAGCCAGGCCACGTCGGAGGTGTCGGTGAGCACGGTGCTGACCAGGCGGAACCCGGAGACCACCAGCCGACCCGGGCCGCGCTCCACTCGGCCGAGATAGAGGTCCGAACCGATCCCGCTCGGCCGATTGACGACCAGCGCGACGCGGGCGCCGTCCCGGGCGATGCGCATCGCGACGACCCGTCCACGAGGCAGGTCCTCGGAGGCCGCCCGCTGCGCTCCGGTCCCGCCGGCCCCCGGTCCGAGCGAGTCGACCCAGAACACCGGGCCGCTGGGCCTGTCGTCGACGGTCCAGAGGTTGTCGTAGCGATCCCATGTCGGTGCCGTCAGGTGGGTAGCACCGGTGACCACGGCCGGAGGGACCTTGTCGTTCACGCCCATGCGGGCGACGTACAGGCTGCGGGCAGTGACGTCGAGAGCACCGACCTGGGTTCCGTCGAACGAGACTCCGGGCTGGTACAGCGGGAACCCGCCGTCCCCGAGCTGGCCGAGCAGCGACTGCAGCAATCCGTTCACGAGCGCGAACAGCCGGTTCTTGTCGGAGTAGAGGGCCGCGAGGTCGGCCGACTGCGAGGTAAGGACACCGTCGGGGTTCCACTGTGGCCACGCGGCGATGTCCTGGACGGCGGCGACCCCGCGCAGGGGGGTGCCGTCGACGGTGATGCGTACGCCGGTGACACCGCCGAGCTGCCGCAGGGTCCACACCACCTGAGCCGACAACGCCTGGGCCTCGCGGCCGGTGACGGTCGCGGCCGGCGCCGTCAGGTCGACCTGCACGACACCGTCGACGACCGGTGCGGAGTCGACGACGAGCTTGGTGCCCGTCGGGATCGCCGTGAACACCGCCGGTGCCAGCCACGGGGTCGGACCGGCGACCAGGGCACGGACCAGAGCGGTGGACGCGCCCGGCCCGACGGGCAGCAGGACCTGGTTGGGGACCAGGACGGTACGGGCCGGGTCGGGAAAGTAGATGTCGAACAGCCGGTACGCCCGGGCCAGGTCGGAAGGGGTGAGCATCAGTCCTGGCGGCGGCGTGGTGATGCGCCACTGGCCGTCGACCTTGCGCAGCTTGAAGTCTGCGGTGACGGCGCCGCCGGCACTGACGTACTCACCCTGCTGGCTCAGGTTGGCGATCCGGGCGGCGCTGAAGGTGACGTCTGCGGGACTGTTGAGCTTGGGGCTGGCGGTCGAGCCATCGAAGATCGTGGCCCCGAGCGCCGGGTTCCACGCCTTGGCGGCGTCGCTGGTGAGGAACAGCCGGGCCACCGCGTGGTCGTCCTCGAAGGACGCCGCGGCGAAGATGAAACCCTCGACGATCTGCTGCTGGGTCATCCCGTTGCGCGGCGGCTGGCCGATCGAGCGGGTGTTGGGCTGGTCCGGCTCGGCGGCCACGGACGCGCCCTGCCGGACCGGGCCCGAGGTCGGGATCCCCGAACAGCCGACCACCAGCGCCAGCACCACAAGCCCGACCGCCAGCGCGGCGGGGACGACCCGCGCACCGGACCCGCTCGCCCGCCTAGACATCCTGGCTCCTCGGACGGGCCCCGACGGACAGCGGGACGCGTCGGCCGGCTCTCGCGTCCGCCGGCTCGAGGGCCATCGGTGACGCCATCAGCTCGCTGCGCGCGCGGCGGGGCAGCGTCAGCCGGAAGTGCGCGCCGTCGCCGGGCTGCCCCCACGCCTCGAGCCACCCACCGTGCAGGCGCGCGTCCTCCAGTGCGATCGCGAGGCCGAGCCCGGTGCCACCGGTGGTCCTGGCCCGTGCCGGGTCGGCGCGCCAGAACCTGTTGAACACCAACGACGCCTCGCCGGGACGGAGCCCGACACCGTGGTCGCGCACCCCCACCGCGGCCGCTTGATCGTCGCAGCACACGTGCACGACGACCGGCCGGCCCTCGGCGTGCTCGATGGCATTGATGAGGAGGTTGCGCAGGATGCGCTCGACCCGCCGGGGATCGGCCTCGACCAGGCAACGGTCGTCGGGGACCTCGACGCGGACCTCGGTCGCCTTGCGCTCGGCCAGCGGTTCGGCGGCCTCGACGACCCTGCGGACGACCTCTCGCAGGTCGACCGGCTCGACATCGAGGACGGCTGCGCCCGCGTCGTACCGGCTGATCTCGAGCAGGTCGGTCAGGAGCGCCTCGAACCGGTCGAGCTGGGTCTGCAACAGCTCGGCCGAGCGCGCGGTCGCCGGGTCGAAGTCCTCGCGCGCCTCGAACAGGATGTCGGCCGCCATCCGCACCGTCGTCAGCGGCGTACGCAGCTCGTGCGAGACGTCGGACACGAACCGGCGCTGCACCCGTGAGAGATCCTCGAGCTGGCGGATCTGCCGCTGCAGCGAGCTGGCCATCTGGTTGAACGACGTGGCCAGCCGCGCGAGGTCGTCGTCGCCGACCACCGCCATCCGCTCCTCGAGCCGCCCGGCCGAGAACCGCTCGGCGGTGCGGGCCGCGAGGCGTACGGGCGTGACGACCTGGCGTGTCACCAGCCAGGAGATGGCCGCCAGCAGCAGCACCAGCACAAGGCCCGCGACGACCAGCAGGTTCTGCACCAGCGCGAGGGTGTCCTGCTCCTGGGTGAGCGGGAACAGGTAGTAGAGCTCGTAGTTGCCGATGCCCGGGACTGTCAGGGGCGCCCCCACCGCGAAGCCGGGTACCGGGGCCCGCCCGTCCTGGTAGCGGATCTGGGTGTACGTGTACGACTGCCGCTGCGTCACGGCAACCGCAGCCCGGAGGTCGGTCGGCACGCTGGACGCAACGACGGAGTGCGAGCCGAACTCGGGCTGGTAGACCGAGGACGACGGGTTGGGGGTGCCGAGGAGCAAGACCTCGTACAGCGCCGCCGGTGACCCGGCCCGGTTCGCGAGCTCCTGGGCGATCTGGCCCAGCAGCACCCCGCTGGAGGTGGGGTCGATCTGGTCGTTGGCCTCGATCTGCCCCTGCGCGTCCGAGAGCCCGGCGCGGGCCTCGCCGATCGCGGACCGTTGCTCCGCCTCGAGCAGACCGGCGGTCACGCGGCTCAGGAGCAGGTAGCCGAGGATCAGCACGACCGAGGCCGAGAGCACGAGGGTGGTGAGCACCACACGCAGGTGCAGCGAGCGCCGCCAGAGCGACCCGACCCGGCCGACCGAACGTCCCACGGCCCTGCGGGCACGGAACGCGGTGAGGCCGAAGGTGCTCATGACCCCTTCAGGGTCTCACGAGGGGCTCGGTGCGCCCGCCTTGTAACCGACGCCGCGGACCGTGACGACGATCTCAGGCTTCTCGGGGTCCTGCTCGATCTTGGACCGCAACCGCTGTACATGGACGTTGACCAGCCGGGTGTCCGCCGCGTGCCGGTAGCCCCAGACCTGCTCCAGCAGCACCTCGCGGGTGAACACCTGCCAGGGTTTGCGCGCGAGTGCGACGAGCAGGTCGAACTCGAGCGGGGTCAGGTTGATCGGGCTCCCGCCTCGCGTCACGGCGTGGCCGGCGACGTCGATGGCGAGGTCGCCGATCTCGAGCCGCTCGGGGGCGGGGGCGCTCTCGCGGCGCAGGCGGGTACGGACCCGGGCGACGAGCTCCTTGGGCTTGAACGGCTTGACGATGTAGTCGTCGGCACCGGACTCGAGGCCGAGGACGATGTCAACGGTGTCGCTCTTGGCCGTGAGCATGACGATCGGGACGCCGGACTCGGCCCGGATCTGCCGGCAGACGTCGATGCCGCCCATGCCAGGCAGCATCAGGTCGAGCAGCACCAGGTCGGGCTTGGCCTCCCGGAACACCCCGATCGCGCGTACGCCGTCTGCGCAGAAGACAGGCTCGAAGCCTTCGCCGCGCAGGACGATGCCGAGCATCTCCGCGAGCGCCGGGTCGTCGTCGACCACCAACACGCGTGCCTTCATGGCCTCATCGTCGCATCCCCGCGCTCCCTCCGTGCCACGATGGACGCGATCGCCGTCCACCGGTGCATGCAGACTGCTCAGCCGACGACTTGCAGGGGGCTCGATGTCCGACGAGCAGGGCTGGACCTCGCCGAGCTGGGACCCGACCCAGCGGGGCGGCGACGACCAGGACTCCGCTCCGCCCATGCCACCGCCGCCGCCCGGGTACGGCCCACCGCCGCCGCCGCCCGGTTACGCCCCACCTCCGCCGCTTCCCGGGTACGCGCCCCCGCCGCCCCCGTACGGGTACGGGCCCGGCTACGGCTACGGCTACCAGGCCAACCAGCAGGTGCCGAAGCCGGGCATCATCCCGCTGCGTCCGCTGGGTGTCGGCGAGATCCTCGACGGCGCGGTCACGGTGATCCGGCAGCACTGGAAGGTGATGATCGGCCTCTCGGCGGCCGTGGTCTCGGTGACCGGCCTGATCCAGTTCCTGCTCGAGATCACGGTGCTGCGTTCGACGTCCACGCCCGGCTCGATCAACCTCGACACCGGCGACCCGTACGCGAACCAGGACCTGACCGGCGCGCAGCTGAGCGGCTTCGGGGGCTTCGTCGCCACGTCGCTGCTGACCTGGCTTGCGACGACCCTGCTGGCCGGGCTGTTCACCGTCATCGTCAGCCAGGCCGTGCTCGGGCACCGGGCCACCCTAGGTGAGGCCTGGGCCAAGGTGCGGCCGCAGATCTGGCGGCTGATCGGCCTGTCAATCATGTCCGGCCTGTTCATCGGGCTGGGTGCGATCTTCTGCGTGATCCCCGGCATCTACCTGTACGCGGCGCTTGCCGTCTCGGCACCGGCGCTGATCCTCGAGCGGGCCAAGGTGTTCGGCTCGATGGGTCGGTCCCGGCACCTGGTCACCGACAAGTGGTGGCGGACGTTCGGCATCCTGCTGCTGACCGTGATCATCTCGTGGATCGTGAGCTTCGTCGTGGAGATCCCGTTCCTCATCTTCGGGGGCGGGTCGATCCTGCTCGGCGGCCTGAGCTCGGTCGACAGCAACTACGTGCTGCTGCAGGCCCTCACGACGATCGGCGGCATCATCGCCGGGGCCGTCACGTACCCGTTCGCGGCGTCCGTGACCACGCTGATGTACGTCGACCTGCGGATGCGCAAGGAGGGGCTCGACATCGAGCTCATGCGGGCAGCCGCGGCGTGAGCCTGCCGTGGGACGTCCCGGTCGACGTGGGGCGCGAGGAGGCCGCTGACGCTGCTCGCCGCGAGCTGGCGAAGGCGATCTATGCCGAAGGCCGTCCGTCGCTGCCCCAACGGATCCTCTCGTGGGTCGTCGGGCACGTCCTCGACGCGATCAACGCGCTGACGTCGGCCACTCCCGGTGGCGCCGTCGGGCTGCTCGCGCTCATCGCGGTGGTCGTCGTGGTGGTCGTCGTCGTCACGCGACGGGTCGGGCGGCTCCGTGCCGGTGGCGTGGTCGACGTACCCGTCTTCGTCGGTCAGCCAAGGTCTGCCGCCGCCTACCGCGCCGCCGCCGATGCCGCGGCCGCCGCCGGCGACTGGGACGAGGCGGTCCGCCAACGGTTCCGCGCCGTGGTCCGCAGCCTTGAGGAGCGCGACATCCTCGAACCCCGGCCCGGGCGTACCGCCGACGAGGCCGCTGCCGAGGCGGCCAGGGCGATGCCCGCCTGCGCGACCGGCCTGCGGATGGCCGCGCGCTCCTTCGACGACATCGCCTACGGCAGCCAGGCCAGGGACCAGGCCGCCGACGCAGCCCTGCGCGCCCTCGACCACCAGCTGGCAACCACCCGGCCCGCGCTCGACGGCTTCGACCGGGTCGACCGGGTCGAGGCCCGATGACGACCGCGCAGCTGGCGCCCGACTCGACACGGGACTCAGCCCTAGACGCCACCGCCCGTTCCCGGCTCCGGGACCTGCGTCGACCGCTCGTCGTGGCCGCGCTCGTGCTGCTGGTGGGAGTGGCCGTGGCCGTGAGCCAGGCGGGCAACGCGCGCGGCTACCTCGACCCGGACGCCGCGACACCCGCCGGCGCCAGGGCCCTGCGGGTCCTGCTCGAGGAGCGCGGCATCAACGTCAGCGCGGTGGACAGCAGCGAGGCCGCACTCGCCTCCGCCGCCGCACGCGACACCCTCCTGGTCGCGACGCCGGACGGTCTGAGCCCGCACCAGCTCGACCAGATCGAGCAGAGCCGGGCCGACCTGGTACTGGTGGACCCGACGCCGTCCGTGCTCGACCGGCTCACGCTGTGGCTCAGCGTCGAGGACTCGGTTCGGACGGAGCCGCGCGACGCGGTCTGCGACCTGCGCGCCGCCCGCCAGGCAGGGCGGGCCTGGGCCGGTGGCCTGACCGTCGGCGGCAAGACGCCCGAGGGGGGCGCGCTCACGTTGTGCTACGCCGTCAACGGCGCCGCCACCGTGGCGCAGGCCGCACTTTCCGACGGTCGCGTGATCACGGTGCTCGGCTCGGGCGCCGGGCTGACCAACGACCTGCTGGCGCGGGAGGGCAACGCCTCGCTCGCGCTCAACCTGCTCGGCGCCCACCAGAAGCTGGTCTGGTACGTCGCGCACCAGGTCATCGACGACGCGAGCGGGACCCAGTCGCTGGGCGACCTGCTCCCCCCATGGGTCGGCCTGGCCGTGCTCCAGATCTGCATCGGCGTGGTGGTCCTGGCGCTCTGGCGTGGACGCCGGTTCGGCCCGGTGGTCGAGGAACCCCTGCCGGTCGTCGTGCGCGCAGCCGAGGCCACCGAGGGACGCGCGCGCCTCTACCGCCGGGGCAGTGCCCGTGACCGCGCGGCGCAGAACCTGCGGGCCGCCGTGCTCGCCCGGGTCGTACCGTTGATGGGCCTGGGCCGGGGCGCTGACCCTGCGGCCGTCACCGACGCGGTCGCCGCCCGGACCGGGCGACCAGCCGCGCAGATCGGCGCACTCCTGTACGGTGCCGCCCCCAGCGATGACACCGCGCTGGTCCGGCTCGCCGCCGAGCTCGACGTCCTGGAGAGGATGGTTCGTCGCCCATGAGCCAGACCCCGGAGTACTTCCCGCCGCCGCAGGCCGAGCCGGTGGACCTTTCCAAGCCGGTCGCCGAGCCGGTCGCCGAGCCGGTCGCCGAGCCAGTGGCCGAGCCGACGGCCGAGCCGACGGCGCCGGTCGCTGAGCCACCGGGCCCCGGGGAGCAGGCCCGCCGGGCGCTGCTGGCCGTACGCGGCGAGGTCGGCAAGGCGGTGGTCGGGCAGGACGCGGCCGTCACCGGGCTGGTGATCGCGCTGCTCGCCCGCGGGCACGTGCTGCTGGAGGGCGTACCCGGCACGGCCAAGACCCTGCTGGTACGCGCGCTGTCGGCCTCGCTGTCGCTGGACACCAAGCGGGTGCAGTTCACGCCGGACCTGATGCCCGGGGATGTCACCGGGTCGCTGGTCTACGACGCTCGGTCCGCGGAGTTCACGTTCCGGCCGGGCCCGGTGTTCACCAACCTGATGCTGGCCGACGAGATCAACCGCACCCCGCCCAAGACCCAGGCGGCGCTGCTCGAGGCGATGGAGGAACGGCAGGTCTCGGTCGACGGCACGCCTCGACTGCTGCCCGACCCGTTCATCGTCTGCGCGACCCAGAACCCGGTGGAGTACGAGGGCACGTACCCGTTGCCCGAGGCGCAGCTGGACCGGTTTCTGCTCAAGCTGACGATCCCGGTTCCCACCCGCGACGAGGAGGTCGGCGTCCTGCACCGGCATGCCAGCGGCTTCGACCCGCGCGACCTCGCCGGTGCCGGCCTGCGGGCGGTCGCCGGTCCGGCCGAGCTCGCGGCTGGGCGCGCGGCGGTCGCCCAGATCACGGTCGCGCCCGAGGTGCTCGCGTACATCGTCGACATCGCGCGGGCCACCAGGTCCTCGCCCTCGCTGCGGCTGGGCGTCTCGCCGCGCGGGGCCACCGCGCTGCTCGCGGCAGCACGCGCCTGGGCCTGGCTGTCGGGGCGCTCGTACGTGACGCCCGACGACGTCAAGGCACTGGTACGCCCGGCGCTGCGGCACCGGGTCCAGCTGCGTGCCGAGGCCGAGCTCGAGGGCGTCACCGCGGACGGCGTCCTCGAGGGCGTCCTGGCCGGCGTCGCCGTCCCCCGCTGACGGGGCCCGGCTCCCCCTCGACATGGCCCTCACCGGACGCCTCGCCCTCCTAGCGCTGCTGGGCACCTTTGTGGTCGCCCTGCTGGGCTCGGACTGGGCCGTCGTCGCGGTCAACGGCGTCCTGCTGGTGGGCGTGCTGATCGACCTGTCCCTGGCGGGCTCGGTACGCACCCTGCGCTTCGCGCGTTCCGGTGACACGGTGGTCCGGCTGGGCGAGCCCGCCGAGGTCGTGCTACGGATCACCAACCCGAGCGGCCGCCGGGTGCACGGTGTCGTCCGCGACGCCTGGCCACCCTCGGCGGGAGTGCCGCGCAGGCGCGTACCGATCGATGTGCCACCAGGCGAAAGACGAGCACTGACAACGGTTCTGGTGCCGACCCGACGCGGCGACCGGATCGCCGACCGGGTGACGGTCCGGTCCTACGGTCCGTTCGGGCTGGCCTCACGGCAGGGCTCGCACGCGGTCCCCTGGCGGGTACGGGCGCTGCCGCCGTTCACCTCGCGCAAGCACCTGCCCAGCAAGCTTGCCCGGCTGCGCGACCTCGACGGCCGGACCGCCGTGCTGGTCCGCGGGCAGGGCACCGAGTTCGACTCCCTGCGCGAGTACGTACCCGGTGATGACGTCCGTTCGATCGACTGGCGCGCCACTGCGCGAGCGGGCGACGTCGTGGTCCGCACGTGGCGGCCGGAGCGCGACCGGCACGTCCTGCTCGTGCTGGACACCGGACGTACGTCAGCCGGTCGGGTGGGGGACGCGCCTCGGCTCGACGCCGCGATGGATGCCGCCCTGCTGCTCGCGGCCCTTGCCGCGCGGGCGGGCGACCGGGTCGACCTGATCGCGTACGACCGGACCCTTCGCGCCGCCGTGCAGGGTGCGCGTGCGAACGAGCTGCTGCCGTCCCTGGTGCAGGCGATGGCGCCCCTGGAGGCGCGGCTGGTCGAGCCCGACTGGGAAGCGCTCGCCGCCGAGATCCTGCGCCGTGCCCCGCGCCGCTCGCTGGTGGTGCTGCTGACCGCCCTCGACCCGGCGCCCGTGGAGCACGGCCTGCTGCCGGTGCTGCCGCGGCTGACCCGCAAGCACCGGGTCGTGCTCGCATCCGTGGCCGACCCCCGGGTCGCCGAGATGGCCGCGGCCCGTGGCGATGCCCAGGCGGTCTACGAGGCGGCGGCCGGGACCCGGGCGGCGATGGAGCGCGTCCGCGTGGCCGGGGCCCTCGGGCGTACCGGTGTCACGGTGGTCGAGGGGTCCCCCGACGAGCTGCCGCCACGGCTGGCCGACACCTACCTCGCGCTGAAAGCGGCCGGTCTGCTCTGACGCTGTCGCTGTCGGTGTCGACGTAGCCGTCGCCGTCGCCGTCGCCGTCGACCGAGGGGATCAGCCCACGGAGACGGGGCGGGTGTCGCCGACGTCCGCGGACCCGAGGTCGCCGGTCTCGCCGGCCGCCACGGCCCGCCGGCCGAGCAGCAGCACGTACGCGAGGAAGCTGCTCCACGCCAGCAGCCCGACGCCGATGCGGGCCCAGGTCGGCAGGCCAGACGGCGTCACGAACGCCTCGATCACCCCGGAGACCAGCAGCACCACGACCAGCCCCAGCGCGACCGTGATCGCCGCGCGACCCTCGCGGGGCACCGCGATGCTGCGCGGCTGATCACCCGGAGCGATGATCGTCCAGCCCAGCCGCAGCCCCACCCCGGCGCCCACGAACACCGCAGTCAGCTCGAGCAGGCCGTGCGGCAGGATCAGGCCGAAGAAAAGGTCCAGCCGGCCGTGCGCCGCCATGAACCCGCCGACCAGCCCCACGTTGAGCGAGTTCTGCAGCAGGATGTACGGGATCGGCAGCCCCAGCAGCCCGCCGCTGGCGATCACCATCGCGGTGATCCAGGCATTGTTGGTCCAGACCTTGAAGGCGAACGAGCCGGCCGGGTTCGACGAGTAGTACGACGCGAAGTCCTGGTCGACCAGCTGCCTGATCTCGTCGGGCGGTGCAAGCGAGTTCTGCACGTCCGGGTTGACCGCGATCCACCAGCCGAGGGCGAGCGCCACCAGCAGCGAGACCACCGCGGTCGAGATCCACCACCAACGCGCGCGGTAGACGGCCGCCGGGAAGCGCAGCAAGAAGAAGTCCGAGACGTCGCGCAGGGACGCGGCGCGGGCACCGGTCACCGACCCGCGGGACCGGGCGACCAGCGACGACAGCCGGCCGACCAGCGCCGGGTCCGGCGCGGAGGAACGGACCGCCGACAGGTGGGTGGCGGTGCGCTGGTAGAGGTCGACGAGCTCGTCCGCCTCGGCACCCGAGAGCCGGCGCGAGCGGCGGGACAGGACGTCGAGGCGCTCCCACTCCTTGGCATGCGCAGCCACGAAGGCGTCGATGTCCACGCGGCCGACACTAGTAGGCAGCGCGCGCGGCAACCCCCGTGTCGGCCTCGTGGCTGCCAGACTCCTCGGATGAGTCAGGGGGCGGGTCAGCCGGCGCCGATGGGGGGCGACCTCGTCACGGGCGAGGCGGTGCTGCTTGAGCTCCGGCTGGCCAAGCTGCCCAGTCGTGCCGTCGCCGAGATCCTCGACCTGCTCGTCCTGCTGGCGATGTTCCTGTTCTTCGCCGCGATCGGCTCGGTGTCCGGGCTCAGCGACAGCCTGGACGGCGCGGCGGGCGCGGCGCTGTCCCTCGTCGTCACCATCGGCGTCCTCGTCGGCTACCCCGTCATGTTCGAGACCCTCAGCCGCGGTCGGTCGCTGGGCAAGATGGCGATGGGGCTGCGGGTCGTCCGCGACGACGGTGGGCCGATCCACTTCCGGCACGCGCTCGTACGCGGGCTGCTCGCGGTCTTCGAGATCTACTTGTTCGCAGGCGTCGTCGCGATCATCACCAGCCTGGTTTCCGTCCAGGGCAAGCGCGTGGGCGACTTCCTGGCCGGCACCGTGGTCGTGCGCGAGCGGGTCCCCAACGTCGCCGCCCCGATGATCGTGATGCCGCCGCCGTTGGCCACCTGGGCGACGACGCTGGAGCTGTCACGGCTGCCGGACAACCTGGCCCTGTCTGCGCGGCAGTTCCTCTCCCGGGCCCGCGACCTGTCCGTCGACGTACGCCACAGCATGGGCAGCCGGATCGCGTACGAGGTGTCCCAGCACGTCGCGCCGGCGCCACCCCCCGGATGCCCGCCCGAGCCGTACCTCGCTGCGGTCCTGGCCGAACGCCGTCGCCGCGAGGAGGTCCGCTACGGCGCGCCCACGGCTGCCGCGGCCCCGTTGTACCCGGCCCAGCCGTACCCGGCCCAGCCGTACGCGCCGCCGCAGCCGCCTGGACCGCCCCCGCCGGCGCCACCCACTGACGGGTTCGCCGCGCCGTCCTGACCCGCTACCCGGTGTGGCCGAGGGCGAGGATCGCCAGCGCGCCGGGCAGGTTGACGGTCATGTGGGTGACCATGCTCGCGGCGGTGCTGCCCGTGACGGCGCGTACGACGCCGAGGAAGCTGGCGATCACCAGCAGGACGAGCAGCCGCTGGAGCTCGAAGTGGAACAGCGCGAAGGTCGCCGTGGTGAGCGCGACCGAGCTGGCGACCGGCAGGCCACGCTTGCGCAGCGCCCCGAACATCAGGCCGCGGAACGCGAGCTCCTCGACCACGGGCGCACCCACTGCCGTGCACAGCGCGAGGATCGCCAGCGCCGCCGCCGACGCCGACGTGGTGTCCTGCGCGAGGTCGCCGACCGCCGAGGTGATCTGGTGCCCGGTGACCTGTTCCTGCAACCAGGCAACCATTGAGCCGAGGATGAGCGCGGCCACTCCCCCGGCGAAGCCGATGCCTGCGTCGGTCCAGGACAGGCGCAGCCCGAAGTCGTGGACCGGACCGGCCCCGCGCGAGTAAGAGGTCAGCAGTGGCCAGCCGGCCAGGCCGATCCAGGGCAGGACGAGCAGCAGCAGGCTCGCCCACGCACGTCCGGTCGGCGAGTCCCACGGGCCATCGACGAGGGCGAGCACCGCGAGGCTGACCAGGGTGCCGATGAAGATCGTCAGGCCAAGGGTGATGGCGACGTCGCCAAGACCCCAGCGGGCACGCATACCGCCCGGCTCCCCGTCGGCACCGAGGTCGGCACCGAGGTCGGAGCCGGGGTCGGGGTCGGGGGCGCCCTCAGGCGTCGGCAGCACGGACCACGTGGATGTTGAACGCCGGCGACCCGAGCACGCCGTACATCCGCAGCCACAACGGCATCCACATCTCCAGGCCGCGCGCCGCCGTCAGGTCGCCGAGGTCGATCACCTCGTCGCCGGACCAGCCGAACTCGAGCAGGAGGCCGCGCACCGTCGCCTTGGCGCTCTCGTCGTTGCCGGCCAGGAACGTGCTGTGCGGGGCGGGCAGCGAACGAGGGTGGACCATCAGGTCGGCGGTCAAGGTGTTGAGCGCCTTGACGACGAGCGCCTCGGGGAAGGCGGCCTGGATCCGCTCGGCCAGGCTCTCGGCGTCCGAGGCCAGCACCTTGGGCGGGAAGCCGCCGGAGAAGTCGAGCGCGTTGGCGATGTCGACCAGTGGCTTGCCCGCGAGGTTGTCCGCGCCGGCGGCGGTGAGCGCCTGGACGCTCACCAGCCCGCCGGTCGCGTTGACGACGATCTCGCCGTAGGCCGCAGCCTCGGCGAAGGTACGCACGACGTCGCTGGACGCCGTACGCGACCCGATCAGTACGTCGTGCCCGAGACCGGTGAGCCGGTCGGCGACCGCGGTACCGACCGCGCCGGTGCCGAGGACGCCGATCCGGCGCCGGTCATCGGTCACGAGCCGTGCTGCCAGCTCGAGAGGTACTCGGCCTGCGCGTCGGTGAGCCGGTCGATGTCCACGCCCATGGCCGCGAGCTTGAGCCGTGCGACGTCCTTGTCGATCTCGGTGGGTACGTCGTAGACGCCCGGGGCGAGCTCGGAGGCGTTGGCCACCAACCACTCTGCCGTCAGGGCCTGGTCGGCGAAGGACATGTCCATGACGGCGGCGGGGTGACCCTCGGCGGCGCCCAGGTTCACCAGCCGGCCCTCGGCGAGCAGGATCAGGCGACGGCCGTCGGCGAAGACGTACTCGTCGGTCTGGTGCCGGATCTTGCGGTTGACGGTGGTGGCGTTGTCCTCGAGCCACTTGACGTCGATCTCGATGTCGAAGTGACCGGAGTTGGCGAAGATCGCGCCGTCCTTCATCTTCTCGAAGTGCTCCTGGCGCAGCACGTCGCGGTTGCCGGTGACGGTGACGAAGACGTCGCCGATGCGGGCGGCCTCGTTCATCGGCAGGACCTTGTAGCCCTGCATGGTCGCGTCCAGCGCCTTGGTCGGGTCGATCTCGGTGACGACCACGTTCGCGCCCATGCCCTTGGAACGCTCGGCGACACCCTTGCCGCAGTAGCCGTAGCCGGCGACGACGACGGTCTTGCCGGCGAGCAGGGTGTTGGTGGCGCGGAAGATCGCGTCGAGGGTCGACTGGCCGGTGCCGTAGCGGTTGTCGAACATGTGCTTGGTGTCCGTGTCGTTGACCGCGACCATCGGGAAGCGCAGTGCCTTGTCGGCGGTCATCGCCTTGAGCCGGATGACGCCCGTGGTGGTCTCCTCGCAGCCGCCCTTGACCCCGTCAAGCAGCTCGGTACGCGTCGTGTGCAGGGTGTTGACGAGGTCGCAGCCGTCGTCGAAGACCTGGTGGGGGGCGATGTCGAGCGCGGCGTTGATGTCCTTGTAGTAGCCCTCGTTGTCGACGCCGTGGTGGGCGAAGACCGAGATGCCGAACTCGTGGACCAGCGCGGCAGCGGTGTCGTCCTGGGTCGACAGCGGGTTGCTCGCGCAGAGGGCCAGGTCGGCGCCGCCGGCCTGCAGCGCGCGCATGAGGTTGGCGGTCTCGGTCGTCACGTGCATGCACGCGGCGATGCGGACGCCCTCGAACGGGCGCTCCTTGGCGAACCGCTCACGGATCTGGCGCAGGACCGGCATGGAACGCTCGGCCCATTCGATGCGCGCCTTGCCCTGGGCAGCCAGGGAGGCGTCGGCGATGTCGTGCTTCGGGGTCTCTGTCGTCTGGGTCATGCGGGCGATCCTAGGGTCAACTCGGCGCTTGGTGCGCATTTCATACACGATCGCGTCAAGAATGGCTTCCGGGCGGGGCAGAATGGTCCTATGCGCATCACCGAAGCCGCCCAGAGGCTGGGTACGACCGCCCGGATGCTCCGCTACCGCGAGGGCCTCGGGCTGCTCCCACCGGGCGCCGAAGCCCCCGGCATGCACCGTCAGTACGACCGCGAGGACCTCGCCGCCGCCGCGTGGGCGACGGCTGTGGAGCAGCGGTACGGCGTCTCGCCGCAGGCGCTGGCCTTCGCGCTCCGGGCGATGACCGACGCGGCCGTCTCCGCCGACCTGCTGCAGCTGGGCCGGCTCACCGGCCGCATCGCCCAGCCCACCCGCGCGCTCGACTTCGACCAGACCAAGGCCCAGCGCCTCCTCCGCGGCTACTAGCCGACGCGCGGATCGCTGCAGACAATCTGGGGGTCCTGGCCCCCGGTTTGTCTGCAGCGATCAAGCTTTCAGGAAGCCTGGCGACGTCGAGGGCTCGGCCGCGCTGTGCAAACGGTCGACCTTGCCGGTCCGCTCAGATGTGAGAGAACGTCGCGTCGTACTCGTTGGCCATGCGAACGATCATGCCGGCGTAGTGGAAGTTGCTTCCCGGCTGAGGCGCCGGAGGTGCCTCCACCAAGGTCACGCTGCCACCGTCGTTGCGGAAGTCGAGGACGGTAACACCGATCGCGTCGAAGCCGTTTCCGGCCTTTCCCGATCGGCGCGGGATCTGTGCGACCTTGTCCAGCACGCGAATGGTGTCTGCCGGCTGCCTGTGGACGGTCGCCCTTAGAGGCAGCCCCTCCGACATTCGCTCCGAGTTCTTGACTGAGGACAAGAACTCATCCGCATCGTTCACCTGCACATACGCAATGGCGAGCGCCTGGCTGGATGCTCCGTGGATCGCCAGGTGCGAGGAGTTCAGCTCGTCGTAGATGCGGGGCAGCGATTTCACATGCGCCGTCATGCACGCCTTTGCCTCAAGCGCGATGAGTACTGCACCGACGGGTGCGACCTTGATCTCGGGCAAACTTCCCAGGAGTGTCTGTTCGGCGCCGGTGAACTCGATGCCGTACTGCTCGGCCAGCTCGCGGAAGGTCGGTACCTCGTCGTCAGCAGCTGCGTGCGGCCGAGCGATGACCAGGTCGAGCACCTTCTGGCGATCCGTCTGGAAGTCCCGCATCTCATGATTGACGCCGAGCACGATCTTGCCGGCACGAGCGTGCTGCTGCATCAAGGACGACTGTGCAAGCAGGTCGAAGGCAACGCCCCAGCAACCGACCTTGCCATGTCGGTCAGAGCGGGAGTTGTACTGCCAGTGCTGGCCATACTTGTCAGCCGGACCGCGGACCGACAGGAAGCGCGCGAGTATCTCCGGTCCATGCACGCTGCGAGGCTAACTCACTTGTCAGACATCCATCGGTAGTTGCCCCTCGCCGTGCGTGGCGAGCCTCGCCCCTTCCGCGTACCTGTCGACGTCCCCGCGGAACCCGTCGAACCGGCCCAGATTCCCTTGGTGCAGCCGGTTGCGGAACCCATTGATCGCCCGCAGGCTCAGGGGTCTGGCCGCGCCTACGTCCACCACAGAGGACAGGTGCTCGTACGGAGCAAGCCTTGGGAACTCTGAGATGTCGACGGCAAATGCCTTCCCGTGCTCACCCCAAGCCCCGGTCGGCCAGCGCTGTTCTACCGCCCGCGCGTACAGGTCTACCTGAGGCTCACCTGGCGTCACGATGCGTTCCGCGACCCACTCGGCAACACGAGTCGTGACCGCATTGCCGACGAGCTTCCAGCGAGGACCGTTCCGGTGCGACGTGACGGAAACATCCGTCCAGCCACGTTCGAAGCCCTGCATGGCTTCGGCATCCTCGATCGTTGGCGTAACGAAGAGGCGATCTGTCGGTGCGCCTGGAACCCAGATCGCTGGGGGCGACGGGATACCGATTGTCGACCCGCCCTTCAACGTGGGAACCGCGTCCTGTGCCCATCCAAGACCGCCCCGTCCCTCCGTCCAGTAGAAGCCGTAAGCATCGGCAGCAAGGTCGCCCCCCGGACGCTCTCCAGCGTTGTCAGCGAACAGCACTGCGCGCGGATCTTCGCTGGTCGACGCAAGCAAGATCACCCGACGACGTCGCTGCGGAAGCCCCGTGAACCGTGAGTCCACCACGCGGTAGGCCCAGCGGTACCCCAGCTCTTCAATCTCGCTGACGAGGTAGGCCATCGCTCGGCCCTTGTCGAGTGACAGCATGTTTGGGACGTTCTCGATCATCAGCCAGGGCTGGCGGCGGTTGCTCGCGGCTGCGAGTCGCAGCGCTTGGAAGACATGGGAGACGAGGCCGGACTGGTCCCCGCCGATGCCAGCCGTGCGGCCGGCCTGCGACAGATCCGTGCAGGGGAAGCCCGCGGAGAGCAGGTCAAGGCCGCGAGGCAGGTCGCGGAGCTCACGAACGTCTGGGTGAATCTCCACTCCCGGAAAGCGAGCCCGGAGCACAGCCTGGGCGGGTGCCCAGGACTCGCAGAGGAGCTCCGTTTCGACGGCAGGGCCGAGTGCCCTGTGGAACCCGAGCTCGATGCCACCGATGCCCGCGAACAAGCCCGCGATCCGCACTGAACCTCCTTGGCCGACTGCCGGAACCGTAGCCCGGATCACCGACAAACTCGAGTCTCCACGCCCATCGACGGTGGATGGCCCAGCCCGGCGGACCCGGCTCCGAGACGCACTGGTGATCCGGGAGCGCCTCCGCGCGAAGCCAGCGCAACGCGCAAACTAGGTAGTCGAGGGTCGTCTTACCATGTTTAAGGGATGGATTGCGGGGTCGAGCCGACGCGCCGAAGCACGTGGGAGCACCGCGCCGAGCAGGGTCAGGCGTCGGGACCACGGTCGATGTCGGGCTCCAGGTAGATCACCCGGGCGATGGGTACGGCGGCACGTACGCGTACCTCGGCCGCGTCGATCGCCCGCGCGACGGCAGCCGCCGTGTCGTCGTGCGCTACCGCGATCTTGGCGGCGACCATCAACTCCTCCGGCCCCAGGTGCAGGGTCTTGAGGTGGATGATCCGGCTGATGTCGTCGCCGGCCTCGAGCGCGCTGCGGATCGCTGCGACGTCGGCGCGGGTGCCCGACTCGCCGATCAGCAGGCTGTTCATCTCCAGCGCCAGGAAGATCGCGATCGCCACCAGGAGCAGCCCGATGGTCAGCGAGCCGATGCCGTCCCAGCGACCGTTGCCGGTCACCACGGCCAGGGTCACGCCGAGCAGGGCCACCACGAGGCCGAGCAGCGCACCGGTGTCCTCGAGGAGGACGACGGGCAGCTCGGGGGCCTTGGCGTGCCGCACGTACTCCGACCAGCCGAGGCTACCGCGGTCGTGCGAGGCCTCGCGTACGGCCGTACGCAACGAGAACGACTCGAGCACGATGGCGAAGATCAGCACCCCGAAGGCCCACTGCGGTGACGTCAGCGGCTCCGGCTGCGCGATCTTGTGGCTGCCCTCGTAGATCGCGAACACGCCACCGAGGCTGAACAGCACGATCGAGACGATGAACGCGTAGACGTAGCGGGACCGCCCGTAGCCGAACGGGTGCTCGTCGTCCGCGGCCCGTTGGGCCCGCCGGCCACCGACGAGCAGCAGCAGCTGGTTGCCGGAGTCCGCGAGCGAGTGCACGCCCTCGGACGCCATCGAGGTCGAGCCGGTGACGCCGAAGGCGACGAACTTGGAGACCGCGATCCCCAGGTTGGCCACCAGTGCGGCGACGATCGCCTTGGTGCCGCCCGAGCTGCTCATCGCATCCGTTCTTTGAGGTCGGCCACGTGCGGCGAGGTCGCAGGGTCCAGGCCGAGCCCGAGCGCGAGGTAGACCGACGCGAAGTCGGTGAGCCCGATCAGGCTGGCGATCCGGGCGAGCGCGGGACCGGGCCCGGCCCGCAGCTCGGTGACCAGGACGCCGCCGTCGCGCGCAGTGTCGGCCACGACGGCGGCGACACGGCGTACGTCGTCGTCCTCGTCGTCGACCGTGTCGTGCAGGAGCAGCAGCCGCAGCGCGGTCGAGGTGGGCGCGTCGAACGGGTCGGCGAACAGGTCGTCGGAGCTGCGGACGAACGGCCCGTCGAAGGTCGCGACCACCTCGGCCGCGGCGTCCGGAAGGATGCCCGGGACCGCGGGGTGACGGGCGTTGCGGGAGAGCTGGGCGGCAGTGCGCAGCGCGGCCACGCCAGCGAGGTCGCCCGCGCCGAGCACCAGCGGCACGTTGCCCGCGAGGTCGAGGGCGAGCGACTTGGCCGGGTTGACGAAAGCCTCGGACGAGGGCCGCGCGGCGTCGGCGACAGCATCGAGCGCGTCGGCGGTCGCGTCGAGCACGTGCGCGTCCCCGGGTACGAGACCGAGTGCGTCGGCAGCCACGAGCACGGGTACCGCCAGCGCCCAGAGCCCCACCCGAGACGACCGCAACCCGCTCTGGACGGGTACGTGGACCCCCCGCGCCCGCGCGCACACGTCGGCCAGCGGCGAGCGCTCCCGCCCGACCGTGAGCAGCCGGCAACCGCGCCGTGCCGCCTCGGACGCGACGGCGAGCGGGCCGACCGCACGGCCGGACATCGACACGGCGACGACCAGGTCGAGCGGGCTCACCCAGCCGGGCAGGGTCGAGGAGTGGACGGCCATCACCGGTACCGGGCTGCCCGGGCCGGCCAGCGCAGTGAGCAGGTCCGCGACGACCGCCGAGCCACCGAGGGCGGCCACGACCACCGCACGCGGCCGGCCGTCGAGCGCGACGGACGCGGCCCCGGCCTCGGTCGCCAGGGTGTGCGCCGCGCGTACCTGGGCGCCGGCGCCGGCGAGGGCGAGCAGGGTTCCGCCCTTGTCCGCGGCGATCAGTGCCTCGAGGTCGTCGAGCAGGACCTCGTCGATCGCCCGGGTCATCGAGCCGTCCTCGCGTACTCAGCCTGCTCAGGCAACGCTGCCACCGATGCCGTTCGGCCCCGGCGTCGCCTCGTCCAGCAGCAGGACGGGGATGTCGTCACGGACCGGGAACGACGAGCGGCACCGGGTGCACACGAGCGAGTCGCCGTCGGTCGACGCGTGCTGCTCCAGCGGTGCGTGGTGCTCGCACGGGCAGGCAAGGATCTCGAGCAGCTGCGGGTCGATGTTCATACCTGCTCCTGACTGACGCTGATGGGGACTGGATCACGGACCATGGACAGGACGAGGTCGCGCACATGCTCCATGGTGAGCGCGTCCACCGCCTCGACGTTGAGGCGGAGCAACGGCTCGGTGTTGGACGCCCGCAGATTGAACCACCAGTCGGCCGCGTCGACCGTGAGGCCGTCGAGGTGGTCTACGGTCACGGGCCCCTCGGCTGAGGCGGTGCCGCCGTCGGCGTACGCGGCCTCGACCGCCGCCGCACGTGCCGCCGCGTCGTCCACCGTCGAGTTGATCTCCCCCGAGACGACGTAGCGGTCGTAGCCGGCCAGCAGGCTCGACAGGGTGGTACCCGCGGGGCTCTGCCCGAGAGCTGCGAGCACGTGCAAGGCAGCGAGCATGCCCGAGTCGGCCCGCCAGAAGTCGCGGAAGTAGAAGTGCCCGGAGTGCTCGCCGCCGAACACCGCGCCGGTCTCGGCCATCACCTGCTTGATGAACGAGTGCCCCACCCGGGTACGCACGGGGACGCCGCCGTGGGCGAGCACGACCTCGGTGACCGTGCGCGAGGTGATCAGGTTGTGGATGATCGTCGCCCCCGGGTACCGGGCCAGCTCGCGTTCGGCGATCAGCGCGGTGATGGTCGACGGGGTGACGATCTCGCCGCGCTCGTCGACGACGAAGCAGCGGTCGGCGTCGCCGTCGAACGCGAGCCCGAGGTCGGCGCCGGTCTCCCTGACCTTGGCCTGCAGGTCGCGCAGGTTGGCCGGGTCGATCGGGTTGGCCTCGTGGTTGGGGAAGGTGCCGTCGAGCTCGAAGAACAGCGGCACGACGGTGAGCGGGAGCCCGGCGAGCACGACCGGGGCGGTGTGACCACCCATGCCGTTGCCGGCGTCGACGACGGCGGTCAGGTGCCGGCTGCCCGAGAGGTCGACGAGCTCCTTGAGATAGTCGGCGTACGCGCCGAGGATGTCACGGCTGGAGACCGCCCCGGCCGGGCCGTCGTAGCCGGGAGTTCCGGCGAAACCGCCTTCGACCAGTCGGCGGATCTCGCGGAGCCCGGTGTCCTGGCCGACGGGTACGGCGCCTGCACGGCACAGCTTGATGCCGTTGTACTGCGCGGGGTTGTGGCTGGCGGTGAACATCGCCCCGGGCATCTGCAGCCGGCCGGAGGCAAAGGACAGCGCGTCCGTGGAGACCAGGCCGACGTGGACGACGTCGGCGCCCTGGGACGTCGCGCCGGCGGTGAAGGCCTCGACCAGCGGGATGCTGCTAGGGCGCATGTCGTGGCCGATCACGATCGACAGCGGCCCGCTCGCGGTCTCGGCGGCACCGACAGCGCCGGCAGCGGCAGAGGTGCCGGAGGTGCCGGTGGTGCCGGAGGTGCCGGCCCGGATGATGTGCACGAACGCTGCCCCGATGTCGCTGGCCAGCGACTCGTCGAGCTGGTCGGGATAGACCGCGCGTACGTCGTAGGCCTTGATGATCTGACCCAGGTCGCGCATGCAACGAGCCTATCGGCCGCCGGCTACCGGATCTTGCGGGTCTTCTCGAGCACGGTCGCGCGGTCCAGCTCGCCGGTCGGGCTGAACCAGGTGCGGTGCTCGCAGTTGTGGCAGGAGGTGAACTCGACCGGGGTCCCATCGGTCAGCGTGAGCGCGAGACTGGTGACGCGGGGTGAGCTGCAGGCCTGGCAGACGGTGCCCTGCCGGGCCCCCGGCTGGGTCAGCGAGCCGAGCGCGACCGGGACCACCGCGCGGCTGCGGGCCGACCGGCTGCGGGTCGAGCGGGGCTTGGGACGGACCGCCGGCTCGTGCGTCGCCTGCGACACCGGCTCGGCGAGGCTCGTGCTCGCTGGGCTGCTCGTGCGGTTGCTCGTGCGGCTACGGGTGCGGGTGCTGGTGCTGGCGGCCTTGGGCATCTGCTGCTCCGAACGGGTGACGGCGGGGGGACAACCAGTCCATCGGCACGGACCCCGGTCGGGCTTGAGCAAGCGGCGATTCCATGACAAACCGGACAGCAGTTCCGACCGGCTCAGTCGGCTCAGTCGGGTCAGTCGGCTCTGTCGTCGACGGGACGCAGGATCCTCAGGTGCCCGCGCCGGCCCAGCTCGTGGACGGGCGGGTCGGACGGGCCCAGTGGACCCAGTGGGCCGAGTAGGCCCTGCGCCGGAGCCGGGACCCGGACCGCGGGGCGCCCGGACTCGCGGACGGCGTTGGCCAAGGCCTCGAGGTCGTCGGAGTTGGGCGCCATCGAGTCGGGGTCGGGCGCGAGCCGGACGACCTCCCACCCGCGCGGCGCGGTGAGCCGCTCGCTGTGGGCCTGGCACAGGTCGTAGCAGTGCGGCTCGGCGTACGTCGCCAGCGGCCCGAGCACGGCGGTCGACTCGGCATAGACGTACGTGAGCGTGGCCACGGCTGTCTTGCCGCACGCGGTACGCGAGCAGCGGCGAAGGAGGCTCACGCCGCGAACCTACCGGCGGGCCGGGGCCGCTCCCCGGATTGGCCCGCCGGGGGGGTCCCGTGTCGCGGCGTACGCTGCCCCGGTGCGCCGCTTCCGAGAGCCGAGCCGGATCCCCGACCCGGTGCCTCCGGCCGACCAGGCACCGGGCCGCGACCCGGCCACCGGGGCAGTCGAACGGCACCCGAAGCGCCGCGACCGGCATGGCCGGGGCATCCGCGGCTCGCTCGCACCGGTCGGCGTACCCCTGGCCCGTACCCGTCCCGAACGCTTCGACGACTTCGTCCTTGATGCCGTCGAGCAGGTCGAGCGCGCGGTCAAGGACGACGCCCCGCTGGCCCAGCGGCTCGCGGTCGTCGAGTACGGCGTCGAGGAGGTACCACCGGAGCAGGCCATCGCGGTGGCCTCGGCCGGTGAGCCGCTGGCCCTGGCGCGAAGCGACCCGGCGACGTCCACCAGCCCGCCCTGCGTCGTGGTCTACCGGCGGCCGATCGAGCTGCGGGCGCCGGACCCACGCGACCGAGAGGCCCTGGTCCACGAGGTGCTGGTCGACCGCTTGGCCGACCTGCTCAGCGTCGCGATCGACCAGCTCGACCCTCCGCCGCCGGACTGACGGCGAGCGGGACTGCCCAGACGGTCAGTGACCGGGGTAGCCGACGGCCGGGTCGGGGGCGACCGCGGGCAAGGTGATGCTCAGCGGGGTCTGGGGCAGCGGCCCCCCGGTCACCAGCGGGCCGTGGACCCCGTCCTCGGTCAGGACCCAGCCGACGTACAGCGGGTCGGCACCTGGCGCCACCTGGACCAGCACCGACGACAGCGCGACCCCGAGCGGCCCGACGGCGATCTGCAGCGTCTGGCCAGCGGGGACGGTGACGCGTACGGGAGTTTGCGCGACCCCGGAAGGCACCAGCGTCGTCACGTCGGCCACGACGTCGTTCTGGCCGGGAGCGCTGAGCTGCAGCTCGGTACTGATGGTCGCCGTATGCGTGACCGTCGGCAGGATGACGGCGCCGACCATGGGCGCCGCCGCCGAGGCCCACGAGAAGTCGGGGAACCGCCCTGCCCCGCCGGCCGGGCGTACGGTCCGCACGCCGGCCACCACAGGCCGGTCGGACTCGACGACGACCGACAGCGGCCCGACCGGGTCGGGGCCCGCCAGGCTCACGCTGAAGACCTGGCCGGCCTGGACCGACAGGCCCTGCAGCGCCTCCGGCGAGAGCGTCCCCTGGGTGGTCACCAGGTGCACATTGACGGTTGCATCGTCAGCCCCGGGGGCCACGAGGTTCAGCGTGCGCAGGGCGTCGTCGTCGCCGGGGATGCCGGGGATCACGAGCGTGCGGGCCGGACCACTGGACGCCGGCACCCAGTCGACCCCGAGCGCCTGGCCCCCGTTCAGCTGGCTGTCGTAGACGGCCGAGGCGACCCGCCCCGACCTGGTCGTGACGTGCAGCGCGGTCGCCGCCCCGCCAGGCACGAGCTGATCGATGCCGATCGAGTACTGCTGGCCGGGCGCGATGGTGCGACCCTGCACCGGCAGCGGCCGCTGGATGCCGGTCGGGGTGTAGACAGCCACGTCGACCGTCGCCGGTGCCGCGTCGACGTTGGTGAGGTAGACCCGCGAGAGACGCCCGAGGGCCGCGCCGCCCCCGACGTACCAGGAGTCACCGCCAGAGACCGAGCACTGCACGGTCTGGAGGGAGCGCGTGGTGCCGGAGGTCGTACGCGTCGTCACCGCGGCCGTCAGGCCGCCCGCGAGGTCGCCGGTCGCGCGGACGACGAGGGGGCGCCCCTTGCCGGCCGGCACCTGGTACCGCAGCACCGCCGACCCCGCGGCCGCCGTGGCGATCGGCGCGGCGGTCGGAGCGGCGGTCAGCGGGTAGAGCCCGATCGTGCCGGTCGGCGACGTAGCGCTGAGCCTGTTCCCGAGGTCACCCCTCGCCGAGGACACCGAGACGGTGGCCTGGGCCACTCCCCTGGTCGTCGCGACGACCGGGCAGACGAGCTCGGCGCGGGTCACCGGGGCGGTGGTGACGGTCAAGGGGGTCCCGCCACCGGCTGACGCGCCCCCGGTCGCCAGCGATGCGGCGAGCACGGACAGCACGACGACTGCGGAGACCACGGACATGGTGGTGCCGGGGCGGGGCAGCCTCATGACCTCACCCGCACAGGGGCGGTCGTCGGACCGGAAGCGCCGTCCGGACCGTCAGCGCCCTCGTCCTCGAGGGGTGCTGGGGCGTCACCGGACTCGTCGTCGCCCGCTTCGTCGTCACCGGAATCGTCGTCGCCGAGACGGACGAGCCCCTTGCGGCGACGGGTCGGCAGGGCAAGGACGACGAAGGCGGCGAGCAGGAGGGCCTGGACGACGAGCCAGGCCGGTCGGCTGGACGAGAAGGTGACCGTCACGTGGCGCGCGGAGCTCGGCAGGTCGAAGGCCTGCGCCCAGCCATCGGCGACGTGCCCGGTGAGGGCGACACCGTCGGCCGTCGCGCGCCAGCCCGGGTCGGCGGCCTCGGCGAGGTAGAGCTCCCCCGCGCCACCCGACGAGGACGACGGCAGAACGGTGTCGACCGTGGTCGTACGCGACTTCGGATCGGCCGGCACGGCGACCGGTACGGCGCCCGCCCGTCGCAGCTGCACCCTCGTCCCGGGCGGTATCAGCCGCCAGACCGCACCGCTGTCGACCGCGCTCACCCGCAGCAGGCCGGGTACGCCGTCCAGGGTGCCCTCCAGCGCCCGGTCGACTGGGGCGTCCACCACGAGGTAGCCCACGCCAGCGGCGGCGAGGTCGGTGATCTGCTGGAGGCCGCCGCGGCCGCTGAGCAGCGCCGACACCGAAGCCGCGACACCGGCGGACACCGAGGCCGGGGGCGCGACGTCGGCGTCCCCGATCCGGCGGCCCTGCCCGGAGACCAGCGCGAAGGTCGTGGCCGCGTGCGGGTGCGCCTTGAGCACGAGGGCCCGTGGCCGACCGGGTACGGCGCTGGAGGCCGTCACGTATGCGGGGAGCACGTCAGCGGAGTCTCGGGTCAACGGCCCCGACACCCCGTTGAGCAGCCAGCTCACGGCCAGCAGCACCGGAGCCGTGACCCCGACGGCCGCCACCCCGGCGATCAGCGGCTGCCGCCAGCCGAAGCGGTACGAGCGCAGCCGCGGCCGGGCCTTGTCGGCAGCGACGCAGGCAGCCACGACCAGGCCGCCGCCGACCAGCAGCGTGGCCGTCCCCGGCCAGACTGGCACGCGGACGCCGAGCGCGGCGGGGGTGACGGTCTGCGCCGACAGCACGAGCCCGAAGAGCAGGCCGGTGAGGGTGACCACCCAGGCGGCGACGACGAGCCGCTGGCGGTCGGAGCGCACGAGCGCGACCAGACCCGCGAGCAGCAGTGCCACCGTGACCCAGGCCGCGGGCACCCCGGGGCCACCGGGGTTGGCGACGGCGACGTGCCAGGCCGGCAGGTTCGGGTCGGCCAGCGAGGGAGCGGCAGCCCCGGCCTCGAGGAACGCGGTCGCCGGCTCGCGCAGCACCCGCAGCGTCCAGGGCAGCAGCAGGACCGGGGGCACCGCGAGGACGGCCGCCAGCCGGAGCCAGGCGGCTCGCGACCGGGTCGCGAAGATCCCCACGCCGGCCGCTCCGGCGATCATGGCCAGCAGCCACACCGAGGGGACGAAGGCGACCACGACCGCCAGCAGCAGGCCAGCCACCCAGGCCCTGCGCAACGACCCGGGCCAGCCCCCGAAGCCCACCGCCTGCGCCGCGAGCGCACCCGCGAGAGGCAGCAGCCAGGCGGCGACGGCCGTACCCAGCCGGCCGGTGGCCACGGCGCCGGTGATGGCCGGCATCAGCGCGTAGGTGACCGCCGCCAGGGCGCGGAGCCGTTGCCCCGTCACGATCTTGCCGAGCAGCGCGTACGCCACGATGCCGGCCAGGGGCGAGGCCAGGATCAGCAGCAGGTCGACCGCCAGCCAGACCTTGCCCAGCAGGACGGTGGACAGCGCAGCCAGGGGCACGAGGTACGCCGGCGACGCCAGTGAGCTGCCCACGCCGACGTCGTGCCAGCCCGCCGCGTACGACGACCAGAGCGAGCCCGCACCATGCCCCGCGGGGAGCAGGGCGCCGCCCTGCAGCAGGCCCGGGCCCCAGAGCAGGTCACCGAACGCGAACAGCGAGGCCAGCACCAGCCCCACGCCCAGCTGGACGCCAGGTCGCGCTAGCAGCCCGCGCACCCGGCCCGGACCCACCGACATCTCGTCGGCGTCCTCGCTGGTCGGCCCGGAGTCGAGGGCACTGCCCCCGGAGGCGGACAGGTCAGTACGCCCGGAGAGCAGCCCGGCGACCGACTCGAGACCGTGCCGCAGCCCCGACATCGGCGGCGCGAGCAGGTGGCGTACGGCCCGGGCCGGCACCGTCCGGGACCGCGCGCGGGTGGTGCGGGCGCGCACCAGGGCCAGCGGCGAGAACAGCACCGAGCCGGCCCCGACCAGCTCGTCGAGCGCCTCGCGGGGTGCCTTGCCGACCAGCAGGCCCAGACCCCGTAGCACCGATCCGACGAGCAGCCGGAACCACTGCCACGGCAGCGCGTAGAGCGGAGCGTTGGCCAGCAGGACGTGCAAGGCCGAGCGGCGGTCGGCCCGATGGACGTGACCGTGGGCGGCGTCGGCGTCGCGCAGGCCGTGGGCGGCCGCCTCGACGTGGTGGACCACCGAGTCGGGGACGACGACGACGCGATGGCCGGCCAGGTTGGCCCGCCAGCCGAGGTCGAGGTCGTCGCGGAACAGCGTGAGGCGGGCGTCGAAGCCACCGAGCGCGTCCCACACGTCGCGGCGCACGAGCATCCCGGCCGACCCGACCGACAGGACGTCGCTGCGCCCGTCGTGCTGGCCCTGGTCGAGCTCGTGCCGCTCGAGCCCGGTCTCGCGCCGGCC